>SVMT01000035.1 GCA_015067305.1 Oscillospiraceae bacterium
TAAAAGAATTTGTACTGACTTATGAACCTCTTCTGATTGCTGTAAGAGGTTCTTTGGTTAATTATTAGTTTTGTTCAGGGAGAATTATTGTGGACGAGATTTTTATGAAAGAGGCTTTATTTTTAGCAGAAAAAGCTTTTTCTTTGGGCGAAGTTCCTGTCGGTGCCGTAATTGTAAGAAATGGTACTGTTATAGGCAGGGGATTTAACCAATGTGAAGCTATGAAGAACCCTTTGCTGCATGCGGAGATTGTTGCCATAGAAGAGGCTGTTTCTGTTGTTGGGGATTGGAGACTTACGGATTGCGAAATGTATGTTACATTGGAGCCGTGCGCAATGTGCTCCGGGGCAATTATAAATTCAAGAATAAAAACTGTTTATATTGCTGCTAAGGATTCTATTTACGGTTCAATGGGTAGTGTTTGTTCTCTGCAGTATTATTTCCCGGAAAAACCGAAAACCATTTATGGCTTATGCGAGGAAGAAAGCAAAAAAGTGTTAAGTGATTTTTTTAAAATATTGCGTAAAGGATAGTGATTTTATGAAAAAACATTCTCATACAATGAACAGCATAAGAGTAATACTTTTATGCCCGATTGCATTGATTTTTGCTTATTATATGTCGGTCAATCCGGCTTTTTCCGAATGGTATGCTTTGAACATATATCCGATTATATCAAAATCAATTAATACTCTTTCTGCTTCAGTTTCTTTTTCTGTTGCTGAAATTGTTGTAATTGTCTTCTTTTCAATACTGTTGATATATATTATAAATACTGTAATTAAGCTTATTTTTAAAGAAAAACGTTTTCAGCGATTTTTTGATTTTATTCTGAATATCGCTGCAATTGCAAGTATAATATGCGTCTTTTTTGTTTTTTTCTGCGGTGTGAATTATCACCGTTACACATTCACCGAGGTTTCCGGTCTTGAGGTCAGGAATTCGACAACAAAAGAATTATACGATTTATGTGTGAACTTAACAGAGAACGTGAATTCCTTAAGGAGTGAATTATCGGAAAATTCAGAAGGAGTTTCATTTACAGATAAGACACATGAACAAATAGCTGATGAGTGTAGAATTTCTTATGATAAATTGGAATCTGAATACCCAACATTGATATCGGGATATTCTGCTACTAAGCCTGTTTATTTTTCTGATTTGATGTCGTATAGCGGTATTACAGGTATTTTCTTCCCATTTACTTATGAAGCAAATGTAAATGTTTCTGTTCCTCAGTATACTTTGCCTTCTACGATGTGCCATGAGCTTACACATTTGCGTGGATATATGAGAGAAGATGAAGCTAATTTTATTGCTTATCTTGCTTGCAAGAAAAGCGAAGATTCTTTTGTCAGGTATTCCGGATATATGTTGGCATTGACCCATTCCATGAATCGTTTGTACAGTGATGACTCGGAGCTCTATCATGATATATATGATAAACTGTCCGAAGAAGTCAAGACCGATTTGAGGTACAACAGCAGTTATTGGGCGGCGCATGAGGGCTTTATAAATGATATTTCCGATAAGGTAAACGATGTTTATCTGAAGGTTAATAATCAGGATGATGGGGTAAAAAGCTACGGCAGAATGGTTGATTTATTGCTTGCGGAATTCCGAAAATCAGCTTTTGATGAATAATATGAAAGTTTAATTTCGAAATTTATTTTTCATAAAACATGAAAATGCGAGAAAAACAGAGAAAACGTGAGAAAAACGGAGCATGTGAAAATTCTCCCGATAATTTTTGAAATTTACTATTGACAAATCGAGATTTTTGTGGTATAATATCCGAGTACAAAAACGATTTACAATTTTTATGGAGGAAAAGATATGTCCACATTTATGGCAAACGCTAACAACATCGAACGTAAATGGTATGTTGTAGACGCAGCTAACAAACCTCTCGGCCGTGTAGCTACAGAAGTTGCAGACCTTCTCAGAGGTAAGAAAAAAGCTACTTACACACCCCACTTCGACAGCGGCGATTTCGTAATCGTTATCAACGCAGCTGACGTTGTTCTCACAGGTAAGAAAGAAGTTCAGAAATACTACAGACACCACACAGGTTATGTAGGCCATCTCAAAGAAGTACAGTACGGTATCCTCATGAAGAAAGATCCCGAATTCGTATTTGAAAAGGCTGTTAAGGGTATGATCCCCAACACAGTTATCGGTCGTTCCGCACTCCGTCGTCTCCACGTATACGCTGGTGCTGAACACAAACATCAGGCTCAGAAACCTGAAGTTTACAACATAGACTAAGGAGGATCAATAGATGTACACTTCTAAGAAACCCTATTTCTACGGCACAGGTAGAAGAAAGCATTCCGTTGCACGTGTTCGTGTATACGAAGGCACAGGCAAAATCACAATCAATAAGAGAGACATCGACGATTACTTCGGTCTTGATACTCTTAAGCTCATCGTTCGTCAGCCCATGATGCTCACAGATACACTTGGCAAATTCGACCTCGAAGTAACAGTAGTAGGCGGCGGTGTATCCGGTCAGGCAGGCGCTATCAGACACGGTCTTTCCAGAGCACTTGTTAAAGCTAACGAAGAAGCTTACAAGTCTGTTCTTAAGAAGGCAGGCCTTCTCACAAGAGACCCCAGAATGAAGGAAAGAAAGAAGCCCGGTCTCAAAGCTGCGAGAAGAGCACCTCAGTTCTCCAAGAGATAATTACAGCCTTACGGCGTTTATTTCAAAAATTACAGCACTCACACAAGTGGGTGCTGTTTTTTGTATTGTGTTCAATTTGTAAAGAATTGAGCCGTCCTATTTACTTTTTGGAAATTTTATGGTATAATCTAACTAATTGATAAACTTGAATTTGTAGGTATGAAATATATGAAAAAGATTATGGTAATTGGTTGTCCTGGAAGTGGTAAAAGCACATTTTCCAGAACTTTGCACAAATTGACAGGTATTCCGCTTTTCCATTTAGATATGATGAATTGGAATTCGGATAGAACTACTGTAGATAAAGCTGTCTTTCGGGAGCGACTATCAAATACCATTCAGATGGACGAATGGATAATTGACGGCAATTATGGTTCCACAATAGAATTAAGATTGCAAGCATGTGATACTGTTATTTTCTTGGATTATCCATTAAATGTTTGTCTTGATGGTATCAAGGAACGAAGAGGAAAAGCAAGGACTGATATGCCGTGGATAGAAAACGAAGATGAAGAAGATACCGAATTTATTGAGTTTATAAAAAACTATACTTGCCAAAGCAGACCCAAGGTAATGGAATTGTTGGATAAATATTCTCATAAAAATATTTATATTTTTAAGGCTCGAAAAGAAGCCGATGAATTTCTAAATCAATTATAACGATAAATTCCAATTTGTCGAACTGAATAGGCGTTGAATGTTGGTGCAAATTTGGTGCAGCATTTTATAGGGCGATACTCACGATATCAAACTGTATTGCAAAAACTCCAAGAAATGATTACAGCACTCACTCAGGTGGGTGCTGTTTTTGTATTGTGTTCAATTTGCAAAAAATTAAGCCGCCCTATTTACTTTTGGTAAAAATTATGGTATAATACAACCGTTAGATAAATTTGAATTTGTTAAATGATATTTCAAATACAGTTCTGTAAGTATATCAACTTTTGAAGGAGAGAAAATAATGAGAAATCGAATGGTCTTACTATGCTCAATCTGTATAATTCTATTTATGTTAATTTCTATAGTCAGTTGTACAGCCCCGGTGGAAGAAAGTTCTCTCATCTCAGTAAAGCCGATTCTGGACCATTATGAATACAAGCAGAGGGAAAAGGTTTGCTTTTTCCCCTCTTTTACGAATGAAAATGAGAAAACAGAAATTTTGAGCGTATCTACAGAAGATGGTTTCTTTACCTGTATGACAACGGATGCGATGCAGGCGGATTCTTTTATCAATGCACAACGAACGCTTCTGTATTTTCTTCAAAAAAATGGGGTTGCATTACGGGAACTGAACTATGTCGCTCTAAATTTTGATGATAACTTTAGTGAAAGTGCAAAAAACACCGCATACATTGCTCTTTCGTCCACGGAGACTTGGCGACAGGTTCTTGTGACATTGCACGCCCTATTGGGAGACTATATCGATTATGGATATGTTTATGCTATGTCTAATGCCATTGCCTTGCATCTTGGTTGGGAAACGGAAGCTATAGAGACTGTAGATGATTCAGCGATGGACACGTTCTTCTGCGAGAATCCCCAGTCACTCAATCTTTTATACCCTGGCTTTACTGGACTCTATGCAACAGAGGAGACTATCAAATATTCTAAGGCTCTTAGTCTTGATTTGTTTGAACATATTGACTTATGTGAGGCATTAAAAAAGCCCATTGAAACACAGTTGGACGAGTTTGAGGCGTTACTTATCAGGTATTCCGATAAAATCGGAGCTTCGTTTTCCCGTCAGGTTTGTGGCTATGCATACCGAGGGCCTTATCTGCCCCTTTGCATTCAGGCAACCTATGCCACACACATTGTAGACCACGGTTACAAGGATTATCACAGTGATATATTCGAAGACTATTTTAACGATTATGTAACCATCTATCAAACTGCGGAGATTCTTGATGCAGAAATTGTTGAAGCGGTTGAGCGTTTTGGTTTAGAGGACTGCGCAGGTAATATTAGCATTAACTGGCTTTCCGAATACAGCGCCATGACAAAATTTGCAAAACGTCATGTCAACACATGTTATGTCTTGAGACAAGAGGCGTATGTTACAACGATCAGTCTATATCTGCATGCATATTATTATCATATTGAACACTTAATAAATCCTGATTCGGAAATGTCCTGGCAAACATCTGCCTTTTGCGAAATCGGTCGCTCATATTCTCAGTATGCTCGTTATGCTTCAGAAAAAACATTTACAGAGAATCCGAAATGGGCAGAACTTTTTTGCGACCTTATCGGGGACACATACCAAACAGGAGTGGAGAACTATTTTGAAGCAAATGATGTTTTGTGCTATGCTCTCAATGATGATTTTAGTCTTAATTATTACAGAGACGGTGCCTTCATTAATTCTTTCACCTACTATTTAATCAAAAACTTTGGAGAGAATCCGATAATTAACTTGATGCTGTTTCCGGATACAGTCATCGAAGTTACCGGTAAAACCTGGGAGACTCTGGAAAATGAATGGAAACAATTTATTATGGATAAGTTTGCAGGCAAGGATATTCCAAGCTGGTTGAACGAGGACTAATGTAAGTTACTTTTCACCGCGATATTTACAATAAAAATAAATAAAACAATGGAGGAAAAACAATGAAATTAGCTTTAATATGTGTTATCGTTTTGGTCTTTCTTTATGATCTGATACTGAATATCATTGATTTCAGAAGCACAAATAACACATTGCACGAAAAAGTAAACGATATTTACGATGAGGAAAAGTACAAGAAGTGGAAAAGATATAAGAATGACGGGGTTCTTTCGTCAATTATCTTTTCAGCTGTACAGTTCGTTGTAATTATGCTGTTGTTGGGTTTTGATGTTTATGCAAAAGTCAGCAACAGCGTGGGCGGAGATCCTTACATAACGACTTTGGTGACCATAGGCTTGTACATATTTGTTGATTTTGTTCTTGCAACAGTTCAGTCCTACGTTAATACAATGGTTATCGAAGAAAAATACGGTTTTAATAACACAAAGATCGGGCTGTTCATCAAAGACAGAATTAAAAGTTTGCTTATAACTTGCGTTCTGATGATAGGGCTTCTGATGTTGTTTGTTTTGTTGTTTGAAGCTATCGGAAACTATGTTTTGATCGCATTTGTAGCAATCATGGCTTTGTTTACTTTGTGCATAATGATCCTTTCGCCTTATTTGATGAAGATCAGCTATAAGGTCAAACCCCTTGAGGACGGGGAACTGAAAGAAAAACTTACAGCTCTTCTGAATAAATACGGTTTTGAGGTCAGAAGTATTGAAGTTTTGTTGGCAAGCGAAAGAACAACAAAATTAAACGCTTCATTCTCAGGTTTCGGCAAAACAAAAACAATTACTCTTTACGATAACCTTATCAATTCTATGACAACAGACGAGATCGTTGCTGTATTTGCCCACGAATTGGGACACGGACTTCATAAGGATACCGCTAAATTGAGTGTAATGAGTATTACAAATATGGTATTGATCGTTCTGTCAATGACATTTCTTGTCAATTTCGAGAATATTCATTTGGCTTTCGGTTTTGATGGTATGAATTACGGCTTTGCGTTTATACTGTTGACATATTTGTTCCTGCCTTTTATCGGAACTTTTACCGGTTTGATAACAAACTTCATTTCAAGAAAAGCAGAGTATAATGCAGACAATCATGCTGTAAAAGAGGGTTACGGAGCTGACCTTATCAGCGCTTTGAAAATATTGTCAAGAGAAGACTTTGCGGACTTGTCTCCGTCCAAGATAATTGTACTTTTAACCTATTCACATCCGCCTATGGTTGATCGCATTTTGAATATTGAAAAAGAAATGGAAAAACTCAATCAATAACTATTGGAACAGCACTCATAATAAGTGGGTGCTGTTTATTTTATTTGAATATTTACTGATATCTATTTACTTTCTTGTGATTTTGTGGTATAATTTATTCATATAGTTATGAATCGGAGCTTTTTTATGAGAAATAAATTTATTATTGTAGTCATAAGTTTAATGATATTGATCACATCTTGTGCGTTTCCGTCCGGAAGAAATTATGTTAGTACAGAAATTACGTATTCTGAACCTGCAGAAAAGTACGCTTTCAGACTTGATATGGATTCTGCTGAAACAGAAAATGCCAAATACTTTTTTGAGCAAAACATTGATAATAAAGAACGTGAAGAATGTATAAAGACGACTGAAAAGATTTTATCAAGTCAGGCATCAGAAGGTATTATTCCCGAAATATATATTTTTTCACAGAACCGATATGATTTTAAATATATTAAAGATCACAAGTTCTATTCTTGTATTCAGGATTGGAAATCTGTTGATTATATAAAAGATATTTTAATTACAATTTATGGAAATTCTGCACATTACGGAATCGTTTTCGGTTATGCCAATTATTTAGCTGAAAGTTATAAATGGGGGAGTATCAAAGGAAAGTTTTCCGATCCTTCATTTGAAGATGTTCTCGACTTGAATTATTTATGTTTTGATGATACTTTCGTAACTCAAAATGATGTTACTATTGCTAAAGAGGTGGCTTGTGATTTTGTGGATTCGTACCTCAAACATTACAAAGAAGAAGAGCTTCAAGGACTATTATTTTCGTATTCAGAAGCAATAAATGCGCTTTCGGCTTATTATTCAGACAACGAAGTCTCCTATATTCCGTCGTCTGTTCAATATTGTTATGGAGGAAAGTCGTATGATTATTTGGTTTATTCTGATTATGGCACATTCTACATTGCTAATGATTGGGTCGATCAAAATGCAGAACGTAATCCGTTGCTCTACGATGGATTTCTTCATTCGAATTATGCGGATATTAAAACCTTTTACGAGATAAATATTGAACAAATGCGCCAATACAGAGAGTTATTCGATCTTGATGATTATAATGATGATTTGGATATCGTTTTTGCGAAAAATATTGCAAGTTCAACTTCTTTTTATCATGGGACAAAACACTGTATCTACCTATACAATGTGGATTCTTTGATGCACGAGTATATCCATTCCTTAACTATAAAGTCCGAAAACAAGCCTCTTTGGCAGGTTGAGGGCTTTGCGAGATATTTTTCATATTATTATGATCATTACGGAATTGCTTTTTTGAACTATGATTATAATAATTCTCCCGATACAGAAGCTACGAAATATGTCCATGATTATTTAGCATCTATAGACCGACCTATTGATATGGAAAAGGATTTTCGTGAATTGGAAAATCTTGCTGTATATAGTTATGGTCTTACCGACCCTAACAAGAGCTATCTGACAGGTTCATCATTCGTTCAGTATTTAGTGAATCAATATGGAGAATCTGCTGTTATAGATTATATTTACGGCAGTGGCGAACCTCTACCTAAAACATACAGCGAATTGGTTCGAGATTGGATTGAGTATATTAAAACTAATTATAGTAAATATCAATAATATATAGATATTATAGGTGATATGATGAATTATATTGAATTAGAAAAAAAGTTAACTGCTCAAATCAAAAAGAACCGTATAATAGAGATTATTTTGAGTGTTTTGTTTTTAATAATTCTTATTGTGTTTTGGGTATTATTCGAACAAAGTAGAGTAGTTGAGGATATTGGCTGGGGACCTATTAAGTATCAATCTGTTACATATAACCATAATTTTTCGTGGGGTATATTAGTTGGTGCTGTGGGTTTTATCCCGTCTATTATAGTGTTTATAGCAGATTTATTGTTTACAAAGTTGGTTTCTTTTGAAATTAGCTGTGATTATATTACATTTTATAGGGGGTTGATTCATACCAATCTTTACATAAACGGAGAATTGAAAGATAGTATTGTTTATGGTTATTATATGGAAGCCACCCTTTCAGACAGAACAAATGTTAATGTTGCTCTTGGAAAATGGTCGGCACATTTTACATTTTCAAATGGGCATCAATCTATAGATATATAGCAATTAAATGTTTAAGCGAGGTTACAATAATGATTCCTTTTAAAAAAGATAATTTGAATCGTGTAAGTGATTCTGAAATGATTGAGATTTACAACAAGATAAAGACTCCCGTAAAGCGTGGGGCAGTAATGAAGTGGGAAAATGATTTTACCGATTCACCCACGGTGTTCAAGAAAGACGGAGTTTATTATATGTATTTCATAGCCATTTCAAAGGACTGTTCCGTTTCCGGTTATGAGACCCATATTGCGTCTTCTACAGACCTTATAAACTGGGAGTATCTCGGTCCCATCTTTCGCAGAAATGAGCTTAACCATTGGGATAGCAAGCAATGCGCAGGTTATGCGGCATTCAAGGATATTCTTTTTGATGGCACAAATGAGCTGAATGAAGTCAACGGCAAATACTACATTTCCTATCTTGCAGGAAACAGCGACGGATACGAGCCCGACCCATTGTATATGGGGCTTGCAAAGTCCGATGACCCCACGGTTCCCGATTCATTTTTGCGTTTTGAAGATCCTATTTTGAAGCCCGAAGATCCTGATTCCCGTGAAATGGAAACAAAAACTCTTTATAAAAGCTGTTTGTTTAAAGATATTCTCGGAGTTACGGGTTATCCGTATGTAAACATATATAACGGCAAAGCTCAGGACTCTACAGAGAGGATTTTTCTTGCGGTTTCAAACAACGGCGAGAATTGGGAAAGATACGGCGACAGCCATGTTCTTGACATGAAAGAAATTGATCCGAATACAAGAATTACAGGGGACCCGCAGATAGTATGTATTGGAGATGTATACGTTATGTTCTTTTTCCATTGTACGGCAGGAAAGGGCGCATATAATACTTTTGCCTGCTCACGTGATCTGATAAATTGGAAAGTCTGGGACGGCGCTCCGCTCGTTGAACCTACTGAATCCTGGGAAAATGTCCATGCACACAAGCCATGGTTTGTCAGACATAATGGCGTAAACTATCATTTCTACTGCGCTGTGAATGAAAATAACGAGAGGTTTATTGCAGTAGCAACGTCTGTATAATGTATATTCAGAAATGATTATGACATTAAATCGTTTTTTTTTTTTTGATTTTACTTGACAAATTTTGGATTATATGCTATAATGAAGATGCCTAAAAACAAAAAAGAAAGAGGGTAAAAAAATGAACATTAAAAAAACATTGCTTGCACTCGGTATGACGGCGGTAACATTGGGTATGGCATCATGTGCTGAAAAATTTGACCCTGTGAATCCCGTAATTTACCTTGAAGCAGGCGCAGAAAAAGGTTCAGGCACAGAAGCGAAGCCTTACGGTGACATTCTTGACGCAATTGCAAAAGCAAAAGAACTTGGCGTTGCAGGTGCTGAACACATTACATTGAAGTTCGGCGCAGGGGATTACTCCCTGACCGAAACACTTACACTTTCAAGTGAAGCATTCGGCGGTGCATCTCTTGAAATGATCTGTGAAGACGAAGACAAAGCCGTTGTCGGCGCATGGCTTCCTGTAACTGACTTTACTGAAACGGAAGTCAACGGTGTAAAAGCCTGGGTTGCTGATATGCCTCAGCTCAATGGCGAAACTGTTTATTCACATCAGTTCTTCAACGGCGACTACGAACGTCTTGAAAGACCCCGTTATCCAGAAGAATGCGAATTGAGAGTTGAATTTATCACAGGTGCTGATCGAGAAAAAATTGATGCCACAGGTAAAGGTCATGATAATGGGGTTAAGGATGCTTTCTATTTTTTTGAAGGTGATATTCCTGAAAACCTTACAAGACTTTCCGATATTCAGATGTGTCTGTATCATTATTGGAACGATGAAAGGTTGACAGTAAAAAGTATCAACTATGATACAAATTTAATTGAGTTTGAGGCTCAAACCTATTGGTTGAATTTTGGTGAAAGTGATGGCGGCGGTAGATATTATCTTGATAATGTTTATGAATACCTCAATGAGTCTGGTGAAGTTTATAATGACAGAGAAAGCGGAAAGTTATACTACATTCCTTATGCAGATGATGATATTGAATCTTTTAAAATCTACGCATCTACAATTGACACCATGCTTATCATAGATGGTATGAATGGTAGCAAAGACCAAAATTCTCTTATCGTTAGGAACATTGGATTTGAAGGTAGTGATTGGAAAGATGTTAATAGATATGTTATTCAAGCAGCACAGGACATCACTGCTTCAATCAGAATTTTAAATTCTAATTATATCCTCTTTGAAAATTGTTCATTTAACCATATTGGTAATCATGCCGTTGAAATTAAAACCTATGTAAACAACGTAACTTTTGATCGTTGTTCAGTTTCCGATTTGGGTGGCGGTGGATTCAGAATTTCTGGTGCCAATATTGTCCCTGTTACTGAAGAGGTTCCCCATGACATTACTATTACGGATTGTACTATAAACGGCTATGGCAGAGTTCATAAAAGTTCGGTCGGTGTATTTATTCAGTTTGCACACGACTGTACAATCTCTCATAATGAAATTTCCGACGGTTACTACTCAGGAATGTCTATCGGTTGGATATGGGGATATGCTGATCATGCAACCTCAAACATTTTGATAGAGAAAAATTATATTCATAATATCGGTCAGGGAATACTCTCTGATATGGGCGGTATCTATCTCCTTGGTAAACAGCCCGGAACTGTGCTCAGAGAAAATCTTATTCATGATATTAAAACCTATGAGAAAGGTTATGGCGGTTGGGCATATTACACAGACGAAGGTTCTTCCGATATTCTTATTGAAAAAAATATCGGCTATAACTGTTCCGATACAGTATATCACCACCATTACGGCGCAAACAATATTGTAAGAAATAATATTTTTGCTTTCGGAAAATTTGGTTGTGTAAGATCAAGCAAAGAAGAAGATCATGTTTCCTTTACTCTTGAAAGAAACATCTTGATAAATGATTTTGGACCGATATATTATTATGACGAGGACAAAGAATCTTTCGTTGACGATTCAAATCTTATGTGGGATTACACTCTTGACGGAGCTGTAATAAGCAGAGATGATACTTTTGAGAGAATGTCCGAACAAGGTCTTAATTACGCAAAAGAGACAAACTTTAACAGACTTGTAAAAAAAGGATTCTATAACAATGCGGTGGTTGCCGATCCTCTCTTTGCAGATCCGTTCAATGGCGATTTCACCCTTGCGGAAAATTCTCCTGCGTGGGATATCGGTTTTGAACCCATTGACATTAGCGATGTAGGTCCCCGTAACTGAATAAAAAATAAGACTTGGGCTTAAAAACTCAAGTCTTTTTGTTTTTAATATTCTTATTACTGCTTAAAAAATAATAAAAATGTAAATAAAATGACCTTGATTTTTGTCGAAAAAAGTAGTATAATACACAGGTTGAACTGAATAGAGCTAAATGAACTCAGCAGGAGATAAGGTGAAAGCCTTTCCAAAGGGGTAATACTCTCGGGTGTCGATTCGACGGGGACTGCTGACGGATAGCAATCTGGAGAAGTCCGCTTCATGCGGGTGCCGAAGGGGCAAGGGTTATGCCATAATCTCTCAGGCAAAAGGACAGATTTAATTTCTCACGGTTTTTCCGTGTTATACCGTCTTCTCTTTATCACCGCTATCCAAAAAGATCTGCGGTGATTTTTGTTTTGTTCGGTTTGCAGAAATACATTATAGGAGGTTCATTTAAAATGGACAAATTTTTACAAATGGTAGAAAGTGTAAACGGCGAGATCAACGGCGTTATATGGGGAGCTTTTGGCTTGATCCTTCTCGTTGGTACAGGTATAATCGTTACATTTCTTACTAAATTCTTTCAGGTTACTAATATCGGTTTGTGGTTTAAACATACCATCGGTAGCCTTTTTAACAAAGACGTTATCAAACACAGTAAGGAAAAGGGTTCGATTTCTCCTTTCCAGGCTCTTTGTACAGCTCTTGCCGCAACTGTAGGTACAGGTAACATTGCTGGTGTTGCTGCTGCTATATGTATCGGTGGCGCAGGTGCAGTGTTCTGGATGTGGGTTGCAGCTTTCTTCGGAATGATGACAAACTACGCAGAAAACGTTCTCGGTATTTATTATCGCCGTAAAAACGAAAACGGTGAATGGTCAGGCGGTGCAATGTACTATCTTGCTGACGGTCTCGGCAGAAAGAAAGGTATGAAATGGGTAGGTAAGATCCTTGCAGTTCTTTTCTGTATATTTGCAATGCTTGCTTCGTTCGGTATCGGAAGTATGGGACAGGTAAACAAGATAGTTACAAATGTAGCTCATGCGTTTGACGTATCTGCACTTTCTTCTGTTGAAGTATTCTCAGGTGTGTCTCTTTATAATATCATCCTCGGCGCTATCATAATGGCACTTACAGCACTCATTACTCTTGGCGGTCTGAAAAGAATTGCTAACGTTGCGGAAAAGATCGTTCCTTTTATGGTCGTTCTTTTCGTTTTAGGCAGCGTTGTTATTATCGGCATAAATTATGCAAGTATTATTCCTGCATTCAAAGCTATTTTTGTTAACGCATTTTGTCCCGAAGCTTTTGTAGGTGGCGGTATTGGTGCGGTTATTGATAAAGTTGTTACTCAGGGCTTTAAGAGAGGCGTTTTCTCCAATGAAGCAGGTCTCGGTTCTTCTGTTATGGTCCACTCCAACTCCAATATTAAAGAACCTGTAAAACAGGGTATGTGGGGTATCTTTGAAGTATTTGCCGATACTATGGTAGTTTGCACAATGACAGCTCTTGTTATTCTTACAGCAGGTGGTCTTGACGGTGGCGTATTTAACGTTATTACTGGTGAAATTGCTGCAGGATATACTGATGCTACTCTTGTAGGAGGCGCATTTAACTCTGTATTCTCCTGGGGTAATATCGGTGAAAAGTTTATTGCTATTGCAATGTTCCTTTTTGCTTTCACAACGGTTCTCGGTTGGTCTCATTACGGTTCCAAGGCTTGGGAGTACCTCTTCGGTGCAAAGACAACTTTCATTTTCCGTATTATCCATGTATGTACAGTTATCTTCGGTGCTGTTCTTACATCTTCTCTTGCATGGGATATTTCAGACACATTCAACGGTCTTATGATGATTCCCAACTTGATCGGTGTTCTTGTTCTTTCTCCTGTAGTTGTTAAAATAACAAAGAACTATCTCAGAAGAGTAAAGAAAGGCGAAGACATCGAACCTATATATAATTTTGATCCCGAAGTTCAGGCACAGGAACTTGCCCGTAAAATTGATGAATAACAGAATTTACTACATAAAAATACTCCGAACATTTGAAGTGTTCGGAGTGTTTTTTAAGTATGTTATTTACGAATGAATTCTTTTATTCTTTCTATCTTGCTGGTTGGTTTGTCGTGATTTTCGTTGTATTCAGCGATGATCTCTTTATACTTTTCGAAAGCTTCTTCGGCAACCATTTCCCATGTACGGTAAACTGAAATATGGGCTTCTTCTCCGACCTTACGCATTTTTTCAGGGTCTGAGATTATCTCCTTGATGCGAGTTGCAAATGCTTCGGGAGTTTCTTCTGCAAGGAATCCGTTTACATTGTCTTTAATGCTTTCTGCTGTGCAGGAATCCTTTATAAGAAGTACAGGGAGCTTATGAGCTGCTGCTTCTATCGGAACGAGGGAAGATGTGTCATATGTTGAGGGGAAGAGGAACAGGTCACTTCTTAAGTAATATCCCTGGAGAAGTTCTCTGTCTGAGATCCTACCAACAAAAATTACATTATCGGAGAGACCAAGATCCTCTATAACAGTTTTGAATTTCGCACAGTCAAAACCGTCACCTACAATAAGAAGTTTAAAGTCATCGTTTTCTTTCTTGAGTATTTTAAGAGCTTCAGCCATAAGGTTGAGGTTTTTATAAAAGGCGATTCTGCCGACAAAAATGAATACATTTTTCTGACCTTCAAGATTATGCGCTTTGTTTACTCTGTCAATAAGTTCTTCGGCATTTTTTGGATATTTCAAGTCTGTACCGTTTCTTACAACAGTAATGTCACCGTTATATCCGTAATCACGTAATATCTGGCAAGAAGCATCGTTTACGGTCCATACGCTGTCAGCGTTGTTGAATGTGTACATGATATATTTCATCATGAACCAAACAAGGGGCTTACAGCCATGGAAAGAACGAACAAAATCTTCTTTGAATTTAGTGTGAGATGTTGCAACTGAGGGAATCCCTCTTCGACGAGCTTCTCTCACAGTCCAATGTCCCATTACAAAAGGGGAGTGGGCGTGCATTATGTCAAGCTCTTCTTCTTTGAGACGCTTTTTGAAAGCGGAATCTGAAAAAGGAAGACCCATACGGTAGCCTGATTTAGTTGCATAGATTGAATTGCAACGAAAAACATCAAAGGGCTGGCAGTCAACATATTTAAGACTCTTTTTAGCCTTTGGAACAATTACGTTGCAGGTTGCATCGTCACGGGAATTTATATTTTTTGAATAGTATGTCATGACGTTTGTGGGTCCGTCAATATTGGGATAGTATGAATCCATTGTTTGGGAAACGTGAATCTTTTTCATAAAGGGTATTTTGCGGAAAATTGCCGCACTCCTTTCGCTTTATTTTGTTATGTCTGCCACAAGTTTTATGGCATCAAGAACAGCTATATCCATGTTGATATATTTGTAATTTGCAAGTCTGCCAAGGAGATAGAGAAAATCTATTTTCTGCGCTTCTTTAAGGTATTTGGCATAATCTGCACGGGGACCGTCCTTGGGTATAGGATAATAGGGAATATCTCCCGGTTCGCAATTCTTGCTGTATTCTTTTACGATCACGGTCTTTTCCTGAGGTTCGCATGCGAATTTTGAGAATTCCGAGATTCGTGTGAAGTCCTCAGTCGTTGTATAGTTCACAACAGCTGCGGGTTGATACGATGAAGTGTCATGTGTTTCAAATTCAAATTTCAGACTGCGATAGGCAAGAGCTCCGTATTTTTCACAGAACAAGTCATCTATTTTTCCTGTGAAGATGACTTTACCGTAAAAAGGCTTGTCCTTATAGTAAACAGTACCGTTTTCTATTGAGATCAATGACATTGCATCTGTAGAAAGCTGAACATTAATGTTTTCATGGTCAAGCATCTTTTCGATCATTGGAGTAAAACCGTCTTTGGGTTGGAACTGATAAGTATCTGTAAAGTAACGGTCCTCGTAGGAAACATATACGGGAACACGATTCATTACAGTTTCTCCAAGTTCTTCGGGCTTGAAACCCCATTGTTTTTTTGTGTATGTATAGAAAATGTTTTCATAAACAAATTCTGCAAATTCACGTACACGGCTGTCAGAGTGTTGTTTGAGGGTAAGTATCGGAACTTTTTTATCGACACCTACCTCACTGTACAGGATCTCTTTGATAGCTTCTGCTTCTTCCTTTGGATAAAGCTTGAAGAGCGATGTCATATTGAACGGAACAGGTACTAATGTTCCTTTTATGTTAGCAAGAACCTTATGCTCATATTTTGTCCATTCGGTAAAGCGGGAGAGGAAATCAAAAACTTCCTTTTCCGATGTGTGGAAAATGTGCGGTCCGTAAAGTTGAACACGGATACCGTTTTCATCGATGTAATCGTAAAGATTTCCACCGACAGTGGCACGTTTTTCCAGGACAGTTACAGAATATCCATTTTCTGCCAAAAGCCGTGCAGCAGTACAGCCGCTAAGTCCGGCACCAACGACAAGAATATTTTTTTCAGACATATTTGATCCTTTCTGTTGATTGATCAGCAGTTATTTTTATATATAGATATTATACCACAACAAAAGAAAAAAGTCAATAAAAAAATAATGATTTTGCGTAATTTTATTAAATCTTAAAGAATAAGGATGTGTTTTATAAAAGATTCCAAAGAAAACCTATTATTTCAAATGTGCCCAGACTTGAGTTTTAGGCTCAAGTAATGTATATTTTATTTATATTTCCAAATATCCTTTGAGAACTTTCAAAGTATTCCAAGCACCGTCAATGTGGCTTCTTTCGTAACCGTGGCTTGCGTATACGCCTGCACCGATAAGTCCGTGGCGTACATCGTGACCTGCTGAAAGTGTGAGTTCAACGTCGGAGCTGTAGAACGGGTACACATCTACTGCGTAATCAGCGCCCTCTCGTTTCGCTGCATTGATGAGTTTTGTTGTAACATCGTAATTGTAAGGACCTTTTGAGTCTTTCGCGCATATAGATACCTGCTTTTCGGTACAGGTAATGCCGTCACCTACACAACCCATATCAATACTGATAGCTTCCGTGATACCTTCGGGTACGGAAGAGCTTCCGCCGTGACCAACTTCTTCATATACGGTGATATGTGCATAAGTTCTGCGTTTAAGGGTGATATTTTTGTCCTTGATATATTTTGCAAACGCAAGTACGATACCCACAGAAAGTTTGTCATCAAGAAATCTGCTCTTTATGTAGCCTGACTCAGTAACTCTTGTTCTTGGGTCAAAGCAAACGATATCGCCTACTTCAATTCCCAATTTACGTGTTTCTGTTGGATTCTTAACATCTTCGTCGATTACAACTTCCATGTTGTCAAAACTTCTGAGTGTGTTATTCACATCTCCGTTTACGTGATATGAGGCATTGTTGAGCTGGAATGTACCTTCGTATATTTTGCCGTCACGTGTATAGATCTTTACGTTTTCAGCTTCGCCGTTATTGGGGCTCATACCTCCGAGTCTTGTGAGTTTGAGTCTTCCGTTGCCCTTGATTTCAGCAACCATACCGCCAAGTGTATCTGCGTGAGCTTCAAGGAAAAGTCCGTCATTGTCGTCTTCTCCTCCGAAGTCAACGAGAATACCGCCCTTATTTGTTATCCTTGCGTCAAAACCGAGGTCTGCAAATTCTTTCTGTGTCCATTCGGCAACTTCAGTTGTAAATCCTGAAGGACTGTCGATTGCCAATATCTCAACTGTTTTCTGTATAGCATAATCTGCATATTCTTTTATCATGATGTTTTTCTCCCTTAAGGTTTGTTTTATATAAGTATAGCACATAATTTTTACTTTGTAAAGAGGGATAGGGAAAAATAATTAAAAATATTCCGTTTACCTATTGCAAAAAAACGAAAAGTATGCTATTATATTATAGAAGAAAAAAATTCTTTAAGTAAAGGAATGGCGATTATGGATTTTAAAAATGTACCAAAAGAATACAGACCGATACCTTTCTGGTCCTGGAATGAAAAACTAAACACTGAAGAGACCCGTGAACAGATACGCAAGATGGATGAAGCAGGCATCGGCGGATTCTTCATGCATGCACGTGGTGGTCTTCAGACAGAATACATGGGCGACGAATGGTTCGACAATGTAGGCGCAAGTGCTGATGAAGCTGAAAAAACAGGAATGCACGCATGGGCTTATGATGAAAACGGTTGGCCCAGCGGTTTCGGCGGCGGTAAAGTCAATGGAAAAGGACTCGATTACCAGCAGAAATATCTCCGCTATAAAGAAGGAGAAGATCCTGATCAGGAACACCTTATTGTAAATAAAGACGGATACTGTTTTTACTACGATGTGAATCCTTTCTATGTTGATACTCTTGACCTCGAAGTCACTCAGGATTTCATCAATGAGATCTATGAGCCATACTATGAAAAATTCGGCAATAAACTTGAAGGCTTTTTCACAGATGAACCTCAGATCTCCAGAAACGGTATTCCATGGAGTTTTAAACTTCCTGCGGAATATAAAAATAAATACGGTGAAGATATTCTTGATCGTCTTATTGAACTTTATAAACCTGTAGGAAACTATAAGCAAACAAGAATCAAATTCTGGAAACTTATAACAGATCTTTTCTCCGCACATTTCATGAAGCCTATCCACGATTGGTGTGTTGCTCATAATTACCAGTTTACAGGACACCTTGTTCTTGAAGAAGATTTTGTTTGTCAGATCGTTTCAAATGGTGCTTGTATGCCTCATTATGAATATTTTACATTGCCCGGTATGGATTGGCTCGGCAGACATAATCATAAAGTTCTTACTCAGCATCAGCTCAAATCTGCTGCAAGACAGCTCGGTAAAAAACAGGTTCTTTCCGAGACATTCGCTTGTTGCGGTCATAACGTAGGTCACGACGAACTTAAATGGATCTATGAATATCAGATGGTAAACGGCGTTACAGTCCTTTGTCAGCACCTGGAGGGTTATTCCAACAGAGGTCTCCGTAAACGTGACTATCCACCTGCAATGTATATTCAGCAGCCTTGGTGGAAGGATTATAAGATGTTCAACGATGCTATGAGCCGTACAGGTATGGTTCTTACAGGCGGCGATGACTGTGTTGATGTTTTGGTTCTTCATCCTCAGACGACTGTATGGTCAATGTTTGACTGTACAGACGATAAACCTATTCATGAGTATCACAGAAGATATATGGATATGCTTCTCAGACTTGAAGCAAAACATATCAATTTCCATCTCGGTGATGAAACTCTCATTGAACGTCACGGTAAGGTTGAAGGTAAAGAATTTATCATTGGTGAAAAGAAATATTCTAAAGTTATCATTCCCGAACATGAATTCTTCCTTGAAAATACTGAAAAGCTTCTTGCTGAATATAAAGCAAACGGCGGTATTGTTACAACTGAAGAAGAACTTGATTTCAACGATGTTATCGACATTCCTGAGATTACATACTGTCAGCGTAAATTCGATGACCATGATGTATACTTCTTTGTGAACAGCACAGAGGGTACATATGATGCGACGATCAAGGTCGGCAATAAAGTTCTCGATCCCGTTACAGGCGAACTTTATGATTTCAGCGGTAAACATACATTTAAGAAATATGAGTCACTCCTCGTTATTGATGACAGGAAAGGCAGAGCAGTAGTTCCGGAAAAGAGAGCTCTTAAACCTGTAGACCTCAGCGGTAAATGGAATATTGACGCTGTTACCGAAAACTCTATCACTCTTGACTATTGCGACTACTACTTTGACGGAGTTCTCGAAGAAAAGAACGGTTATATCCTCAATGCAATGTACAGAGCTATCGATCGCATGAAGAGAACTCATATCACTTGCGAATATACAATAGAAGCTACATATAAACCCGAAAATATTTTCCTTTGTTGTGAAATGCCTAATCTCTTTGACATTAAAGTTAACGGCGAGATCATTGATAAGACAGACTGCGGCTATTTCAGAGATAAATCTTTCAGAAAACTCGACATTACAAAATACTTCAAGGTTGGCGAAAACAAGATCGTTATGGATATTGACTTCGAACAGTCTGCGGAAGTTTATGCAAATATCGAGAAAGGTAAGCGTTTTGAATCCGAAAAGAACAAGCTTACTTTTGACATTGAGCTTGAACAGATATATCTTGTAGGTGACTTCTCAGTTGCAACTTCCGGCGAATTCAAACCAATGCCCAGAAATTCAACTTATTACGAAGGCTCTTTCGTTATTGCAGAACCCAAGAAAGAAATCTCTCTCGTCAATATTGAACAGCAAGGATTCCCCGGATTTGCAGGTGATATTACTGTAAGCAAGAAATTCAATGCCGAAGATACTGCAATGATGCTTGATTTTGTTAAGACGGGTATCAATGTAATCAAAGCAAAAGTCAACGGAAAAGAAGTTGAAACATTCATGTGGGAACCCTTTACTGCAGACATCTCTGAGTACCTTGTAAAAGGCGAAAACACTCTTCAGCTTACACTTGTAAACAACCTTAGAAATATGCAAGGTCCTTTCCACCTTCCCATTGGTGAAGAATACGGAGTAGGTCCCGGTAGCTTCTATAAGGAACGCTGCGTATGGAGTGGCGGCTATAAGGATTGGAATGACAATCGTAGCATTGTTGATGTAACACTTAAAAACAGATAAATAAAATGTTACAGGCATCGATTTTTATATTTCGATGCCTTTTTCCTAAGAGGTGTTAAAATGAAAACGGAATTCCTATATACTAAAATGGATGAGATCTTCGGACCTCAGGAAAATTTTTCAAAAGATATGATGAAAGATAAATGGAGAGTTCTGCCGTATGAAGGTGATACTCTCTGCGGAAACATGATAGTTTCGGACACTTATGAAGCCGATGACCTTTATTTTGATCCCAAGCTTACAGGTTGGTATAAAATATATATAGGTCTTATGGCTGATAGTCAGGTTGGAATCAAACTGTCTTCAGAAAGAAACTATATGATTTACAGTACTTCAAAAAGACCTTCGGAATATCATGTCGGAAAAGCTATTGAAGAAAATCTCTGGCGTTGTGTTGATATGACGGGGGAGAGAATTGAAGTTTCAAAAAAGGTATGGACAACTCCGTACTCATCATATCTTGCAAGTATTCGTTTTGTGCCGATGACAGATTCTGAAATATATGAATATAAATATGAATGTTCAAGAACGGATACTAAAAACCTTTATGCTACAGATGATATGCATAACCGTTTATATTTTTGCGATATGAAAAATCTTTCCGATTGGGATCCTGTTGTTTTGAAATATGAGAATTCTGACGTTGAATGGATATCAATGGAAGATTTACGTATGTACATTGATAGAACAGACCTTCTCGATAATATTGACAATATCTACTTCTCACGTTTCGGAGATAGAATGGTTGCAATCAATAACAGTAGGTTTGATTTTGGTGAAGTTCTCAAACATCTTGTAGATCTCGGACATGACAAGGGTTATAGAATGAGCGTGTCTTTACGTATGGGGGCTTGGGGTATGGGTTTCCCTTATGACGGAACATACTTTGATAATAATTTCGCCATGACCCATACCGAATGGCGTTGCATAGACAGAAACGGTGATATGTTCAATGCAATGTCCTACGCATTTCCCGAGGTTCAAAAGCATATTACCAAACATATTGTTCAATCTGCAGAGTCGGGCTGTGATGCT
>SVMT01000007.1 GCA_015067305.1 Oscillospiraceae bacterium
CGAGATAACACGCTACGAAGAATACACCGAGACTCAGATTCTGGCAGAAATATCTTTTGACTACATTGTTAAGCTGAAGTATTCCTCGGAAACTTATCCGTCAAAATACAAAGTGATCTACATTCTTACCGATGACGGTTGAAAAATCGCAAATATGGAGAATATTTAAAAGAATGATAAGAGAAATAATCGTAAAACACCTTAAAAAATATCCCAAATCAGAAATAACAGACATTGTAAAGCTTGCATACCAGAACGAATTTGGCGGAGGTCATTTGATTACAGATGAAAAAGCAAGCCTTGAATGGATCAAAAAGGAGCTTTCTTCTGTAAAATTCGATCCTCGGGCACAGTTGACCGAAGATATCGGAAACGGTATAGTAAGGCTGAATCTTGCCGCCGTAAACGAAAAAATATCTGCGGAAGCCATAAATAAATGCTTTGTTTTAAGCGCAAATGAAATAAAAGGCTCAGTTGAAGCCTTTGAAATGAAGATTTCAGAGATTTTAGATCTTTGCAAAGAGGGGCTGACTCCTTTTAACGAGAAAAGTCTCATTGAATACATGAAAAAATACAAAGAATACGGCTATAAGCCCGTAAGTCACAGCGAAACTTACCGAAAAGAGTATTCACCCGCATACAGAATTATGAAAAAAGAGTATGCCGAAATTCTGGAAATGGCAACACTTATTGAGAAAAAGGCGAGAACTGAAAAAGTGCTGATCGCCATTGACGGACGCTGCGCTTCGGGAAAATCCACTTTGGCGGAAAACCTGAGCAAAATTTTCGGATGCGACATCATACATATGGACGACTTTTTCCTGCCATTTGAAAAGAGAACCCCCGAAAGACTTGCAGAACCAGGTGGAAATATCGACTATGAACGCTTCGAAAAAGAAGTTTTGAACAGTTTCCACAAAAACGAAGTGTTTTCTTACGGAGTTTTCAACTGCGGAAGCGGAAAAATCGAAGCGGAAAGGGTAATAAACCCCTCAAATATCATAATTACAGAGGGTTCTTACAGTCTTCATCCTAAATTTTCAGACCATTACAATGTAAAAATATTTGTTTCCACCGATTCCAACACGCAAATCAAACGTATCAGAGAAAGAAACGGCGAAGAAATGCTGAAAATGTTCAAAGAAAGATGGATACCCATGGAAGAAAAGTTTTTCAACACTTTCAACATACAAGATTTCGCAGACATCAAACTGAATACATAAAAATGAGAGAAGCAGTAGGGTGCTTCTCTCTAAACTTATTTAACTTTTTCTGTAAAATCCACACGGACGGCTTTTCCGTCGGCAATTCGGAATGACTGAATATCGTAAGGTTTTACATGAGTCATTATCTTCATCCCGAGGACCTCTGCGGTAATGTCGCTTTCTTTGCCGCTTATCTCTGTCAATCTGACGATGAATCCGTTGCCGTCTTCGGCGGGCTTGATTGCGGAAACCGTCACGTTATTTCCGTCAAGGCTGATATTTGAAGAGGTCTGGGGTAAAGCTCCGTAGTGGTAAGTTTCCTGAATAACGGGGAACTGAGTGTTCAATTCTTCCGCGGCACGGAAGATATCTGAAAGATCTCCTTTATAAGGCAGGATATCATATGAAAATTCGTGTTCGCCGATGTCCTGCATTTTTGTCTGATTATCCCTCTTTGCGGAATGGTCTGCGTAATAGCAACTTCTCACCGCAAGAAGAGCCATAATACCGTCCTTAAACGAAGCGGAATATTTTGAATCGTTAATCACAGCAAGGCCTTTACCGTCTTTTAACGCCGCCATCCAACGGAGCATGGGTTCTTCTCTTCCCGAAGTTTCGTAATGAACGATGCCACCGGGGACTTCCCTGTAAAGCTGGGAATCCTTTATTCCGGAATCAAAAAGGACTTTTACCTGAACTTCGGGAGAATTTAGAACAAGACGAGTCTTAACGTGAACGCGGTCGTCACCTGCATAAAGGCTGAAAGTATGGGCAATGTAGCTTTCCTTATAATATGTAGTAACACGGATCTTCACTTCGCAGGGACCACATTCAAGAAGTTCAAATTTTGGGTCGGTAAATTCACCGATAACCTTATCAAAAACGTAAGATTCATGTCCCCAGGTATCAAGGTATGAATCATCAAGAACGAGAGTTCTCGCAAGGTATTTCCCCGCAAACTCGTTGCCTTTCTTATCCGTAATTGAAGAAATAAATCCGCCTTTTTCATCGAATTTAACCGTGATTTTATCGTTTTCAATAGAGTATTCGGAAGCCTTCATGAAAGGCGCATCGGGAACAAACTTTTCATCTTCATTATCATAAGACCAATAGGTTCTCCAACCGTAAGCGGGAACTTCGGCAATAAAACGGAATACGTACGTATTGTTTGCAGAGGCTCTGATACTTTGATAAGAGACATTATTACCCTGCTCGTCTTTAATTGCAGTACATTTCTTTCTGTGTACAAAAACGGGAATCGAAACGCTGTGAGAAAGGGGGTTGAAAACAACTATGGGCGCACCTGTCACGCCGTTATCCCAAATGACCCAGTCCTGCGTTTTGGAAAGGTTCGGGATATCCCTTGCGGTATCAATGTCCCATGAAATGCGCTGTGCCGCCTCATTTGTCAGTTTCAGACCGTGAGCCACAGAAGCTCCGCCGAAAGCATAAGCATCGTCATAAGCCTCTTTAATTGAACAGCCGCATATAATATCATGGAACTGATTGAAAAGAATGTTACACCATGCCTCCCTGTTCTTATGGGGGTCCATTTTCGTACCCATAACAGCGTTCGCAAGGACTTCCATTCTTTCAGCTTCGTTCATTCTGCTTTCACCCGCACGGTTAAGCGCCTTTATCTTTGCATTTGCGCTGTAACAGCCGCTTGCGTTATTTTGAAGCTCATATTCGTACACGGGAAGCTCATCGTAATGCTTTTCGCGAATAAATTCATAAAATTTATCGGGACTTGAATAATAAAAATCATTTTTGGCTTTGGGCATATATTCATCAATTTCTTGAATCGACTTTACAGTAGGACCGCCGCCGTGATTGCCGCAGCCGTAAAACTTCATAATGCTCTCATTATGGTCATCCACGTACTCATCATTATCCTGCATAACACGCTGAGTCATTTTGCCCGATTCAAAACCGCCGTATCCGCCAATCTTCGTTGCTACGACCTCGCTGTCACCGCATTTCCAACGGTAAGTCTGACTATCAAAACCGTAATCTTTTTCATTTTTATCAGGGCGCATATAGACATAATTTTCAATTCCACCCTCATTGAGAAGTCTCGGCAGACCACCCGAATGACCGAAAGAGTCTACATTGTAACCTGTTTTTATATCAATGCCGAATTTTTCCTCAAAATAATTTTTTGAATAAAGAAGATGCCTCGCAAAGCTCTCTGATGAAGGAATATTACAGTCGGGCTGTACCCACATACCACCGACAATACACCATCTGCCCGCCTTTACAGCAGCCTGAATGTCTTCAAAAAGCTTGGGACAGTTATCCTCTATCCATTTATAGTAAGATGCCGCGGCAGCCGTAAAAATAAAGCTGTCATGCTCTTTTATTCTGTCTATAGCAGCCTTGAAAGTAGCCTTGATCTCAGCAAACCCCTCGGGGAAACGCCACAACCAAACCGGGTCAAGATGCGCATTTGCAATAAGATGTATCTGTTTTTTATCCATAAAAATCAATTCCTTTCTTTACCACATTATAGCACAGATATTTCCCGTTGTCAATAAAAATAGTTTTATTTTTTTCGGACAGATCATTTAATATTTTAAGGGAGAACCTCTTTTCACAAAAGGTTCTCCCTCGGATATTCAATTATCAATACTTACCGTCTGCAATTTTTTTCATAAATTCAATGCTGACAAAAGGGAACGCTGCTGCTACGTCATTTATACCAACACCCTTTTTCAATTCGCTGATTACGATCTCTTCAAGTGCATTTTGGTGCATAAAGGGGAAGGCGCTACACAGGCTGTTGAAAGTTGCACCTGCCTCGTAATTTTCCTTTACAAGCCGTGTCACTTCGTCTTCTCCCAAGAACGGAAACATCGAACACATCGCATTAAGATTTTTCGTTTTGCCGGAATTTTCCGTCACCTCACCAGTTTCGGTGTCAACGGTATAAGATTCCGAACTTTGTTTTTTCTCTTTTTTCGTAAAAGCCAAAGAAAGAAGATCCATTGCATTATCGAAAATATCTCCAAAACGACCTTCAGCTTTTTTAGCATGTCCGTCATAAAATTCTTCTTTTGCCTCTGCTTCACGGGCAAGGTCGTCGTAATGAGCCTCTTTGGACTTCTTAGGCACACTTTTTTTAACAGAAGCCTTTACAAATTCGGAGATATCTTCCGAATCCATATACTCAAAAGCGAAGCTTACAGCATCAAAAGCCTCACCGTTTTCAAGGGCAATATCGACCATTTCCGCAATATCATCGGAATCCATATACTCAAGCGCAAGATTTACATCACTTAAAGTCGCACCGTTTTTGAGACATTCAGTTGCGATCTCCGCAACATCATCAGAATCGAGATGATCCAGTGCAGGGGTTATATCCTCAAAAGCCGCGCCCTTTTCCAGCAAGTCACTTACAATTTCAGCCACATCGTCGGAGTCCATATACTCAATAGTTGCCATAATTCTACGGACATACTCCCGCTGTACATCATTGGACTCAGGCTTTTCAACATTTTCAACAGAATCTTCTGCAACCTGAACATCTACCTTAACATCAACCTCAGGAACGGTATCTGTACTCACTTCAATCTTCTCAGCTTCATTTTCCACAGTTTCAACAGGATCGGAATAAGACGGAACATTGCCTAAAAGAACATCTATACTAACTCCGAGGACCTGAGAAAGCTCTCCCAATTTTGAAATGTCGGGCATACTTTCGCCTCGCTCCCAATTCGAGACCGCCTGGAAACTTATTCCCAAATTATCCGCCAAACTCATTTGAGTGAGATTCTTCTGTCTTCTGTAACGTGCAATACGCGCACCTATTTCTTTCATATCAAACATTTTTCGTTTCCTTTCTGCCGCAAAGGCGGCTTACATTCTCGTTTTGTTTCGCGGTCGACCATATTTGCATTATAACCGAATTTCCGACATTTTGCAAGCAAGCGCTGATTGAGTTCAAAAATTCAAGCATTGCTTGAGTTGGGGGGGTTTTTTTTGCGGGGGAAAACTTCTTTTCGTGTGAAAAGCAGTTTTCCCCCGCCCCCTTTCAAGAAAAGCAAGTTTGGGGTTAGTTTATAATTAAAAATCTATAGCTAACGCAAGTTTTCTTGTTTTTCGACCAGTTTCCCATAAAGCATTTGCAATGCTTTACCGAATTATAGAATTATATACCATCCCAAACTCGCTTTTCTTTGAGGTTGGGGTATGGGGAAGGAACTTGCTTTTCACACGAAAAGAAAGTTCCTTCCCCATAAATCAAACAATCACCCATATTCAACCAACGCTTGAATTACAGAATTGTGAGAGCCTTTTCGCTGTTTGTGATGTCGATAACGCCGTCATTTTTTACAACTACAAGATCTTCGATACGAACACCGAACCTGCCTTCCATATAAATACCGGGCTCAACACTCATAATAGAGTTTTCGCAGATAGTCTTTTCAAATGCCTGACTGAAATTGGGTGCTTCATGAACTTCAACACCTACACCGTGACCGAGAGAATGTCCGAAATATTCACCGTAACCTGCGGCAGCGATAACGTCACGAGCAATAGAGTCAGCCTCTTTGCCTGTGATTCCTGCCTTGATTCCTGCAATAGCTTTCATCTGAGCTTCAAGAACGATATTGTAAACCTTTTCCTGCTCCTCGGAAATGTGACCTACGGCAACAGTACGGGTCATGTCACTTACATAACCGTTAAAGGAAGAACCGTAGTCCATTGTAATAAAATCCCCTGCTTCGATAAGCTTATCCGTGGGTACGGCGTGTGGCAAAGCACCGTTTGCACCTGAAGCAATTATGATAGAGAAGGGCATTTCCCCTGAACCGTTACGTCTCATGTCAAATTCAAGCTCAAAAGCGATCTGTTTTTCCGTAATGCCCTTTTTCCAGTTTGAGGCAATAAAATCCTGAATGTAAAGGAAAGATTTATCGGTAATTTTCTGAGCCTCTATTACGCACTGAATTTCCTCTTCGTTTTTGGACTGACGAAGACTTGAAATAGCACCGTCACCGTTGAGGAATTCAACTTCGGGCATTGCATCAATGTAAGCCTTTGCCTGAATGTAAGAAAGTCTGCCTGATTCAAAATAAACAGTCTTAACATCAAGACGTTTTTCTTCAAAAAGTTTCTTTACGGATGCGGAATGGGAGCCTGAAAGAAGAGCTACTTCCGTAGGCTTTTTGATGTTCGCCTTTGCGGCTGTGATGTATCTGAAATCAGTCATGAAAACGGAAAAACTCTTTGCAACGACAAGAACGCCGTTGGAAGTTTCCATTCCCGTGAAATATCTTCTGTTTTTGCTGTCAACGATAATAAATGCTGATCTATCATTGAGAAGTGCCTGTAATTTTTCTATTCTGGTCATAATTTATCAACCTTTCCTTGTGCGTTTTTCCAAACGTCTTTTGAATTTTATAAATAAAGTAGCCTTATCTCCTATGGGGTCAACGAGAAAAGATTTTATCCCTGCCCTGTTTGCACCCTCAATATCGGTAAAAAGCTGATCTCCGATAAAGACCGCCTCTTCGGGGCTTATGCCCATAACTTCCATAGCCCTGTAAAGGGGACGGGGGGACGGCTTCATTGAATTGTGGAAGATTCCCATATTCAGATTTTCAATAAAGCTCAGAACTCGGCGACGACGGTTATTTGAAACGATGCAAATCGGTATCCCTGCATTGTTCAGGTTCTCCAGCCATAGAAGCACATCTTCTTTGGGTGTAGGATAATTATGCTCAACCAGAGTGTCGTCAAGGTCAGTCATTATCCCCTTGATTCCATATTCACTTAAAACCGTAGGGGTGATCTCGCTGAAGTGCCTGAACTCCCGTGTTGCCTCGGGCAAGTCTTTCTTAGCCATAGGTCAAGTCCTTTCGTTTTAATATTTAATGATTATAAAAAAGGACCATATCGTTTAAGATACAGTCCCATTCTATACGCTGTAAGTTTAATTATTTGAACTTACGCTTTCTTGCAGCTTCGGATTTTTTCTTACGCTTTACGGAAGGCTTTTCATAGTGCTCTCTTTTTCTGAGCTCCTGAATTACGCCTGCTTTTGCGCATTGTCTCTTAAAACGACGGAGTGCATTATCCAAAGATTCATTTTCCTTAAGTTTAATTTCTGACATGTAGTTCCCTCCCTCCATCGTGTCAAAAAGTAGAAACTCGCTATTGTATATTCTCACGATAGCTACTCATACATTATACCACAAATCAAGTGGTCTTGTCAAGCCCATTTTAAGAAAATTCATATGTTAATATTGAACAAAAAATCAACATCTTATTTGTGCAATTCGACCAAAACACATTTTAACCCACAAATTCTCTTAAAAGTGAGGTCTCAGGCAGCTTATTTTTTTGAATCGGATCGAAATATTTCAGCTCACGGATTATCTCAGTTGCCTTTTCGTAGAAATCAGATTCAGGTCTGACTTTCTCCAGAAGTTCAATAGCCATTGCGGCAATCAGTCCAGGTTCGTAAGCATGTGTGCTGTTGATGTGGATATCTGCAAACTTTGCGCAAGGTCTGATAAACTTATCTTCCCCCTCGCAGACCATTCCCCACATAGCATAAGTTCCCTCGGGATCAGTACCTCTTGACCAACTGTCACGGACAAAACGGCGGACAAAACGAACATCACGTTTACTCATGAAAAGCTCCCCGTCTTTTGTGAACCCACTATGAGGACTGACATAAATACCGAAACGGAAATTCTCATCGGCATGACCCATAATTCTTTCATTGAGAGCGTGAATACCTTCAAAGATCACGATACCGTCTTCACCGATCTCGATCTTCTGGGCATTGTCTGTTCTGATGCCGCTTTTGAAATCGTAGTGAGGAAGCCATACAACATCTTCCGTGACGACTTCTCTCATTGCACGGTCAATTCCGTCAAGGTCAAGCGCCTCAACGACTTCAGCATTCTGAACTCCATCAACAATGGGAAGGTCATCCCTGTTGAGATAAAAATCGTCAAGAGAAACGACATGAGCGATCTTTCCGCGACGGATAAGTTCATCACGGATCTTTCCCGAAGTTGTGGTCTTACCTGAGCCTGACGGACCTGAAAGAAGAACTATGGTTTTATTTTCTGCAATTATATGATCGCAGGCAGACATTATCTGCGCCTTATAAAAATTTTCACACTCACTTATAAATCCGTCAATATCCGCAGCTATCTGCTCATTGAGAACATCTACATCGTAATCTTTATCAACGTAACAAAACATGGTAAAGCCTCCTTTATAAAAAACTAATTTTTAGTCTTCAATATAATTATATGCAAATTTGGTGTTGCTTAGTCTTTCGATCTGAGTACCGTTTACTATTTTTGTCATACCGCCTGCGCCACAGCCGTAAATAGTCTGAAGATCATCCATCATCAGGATATTGTACTTACACTCTTTTCCGTGCTTGGCGTAGCCTGTATTTTCATTGTTACCGACGGTATTTTTTTGTCTGTATATATAATAAGGTAAATAACCGTTTTCATGAAGGATATCAGAGCCGAGAGTCAACATTTTTGTACCATCTTCAGCCCCTGCGCAGACCATCTGTTTTCCCGAGCCGTCCATACCGTAATCAGCAGCACGCTTTATATAAAGCGAATGAACTGTGATATTATCAGGTGAAAGCTCTGTGATTTTCCTTACCCCTTCGGCAAAACCGTCTGAATCCTCACCCGGAAGCCCTGCTATAAGGTCAATATTTACAGACATATCCGTTTTTGAAACTGCTTCATATGCTCTGTAAAAATCATCGACAGTATGTTTTCTGCCGACTATTTTCAGGACTTCGTCATTGAGAGTCTGGGGGTTGACGCTGACACGTGTAACCCCGTTATTTGCCAAAGCTGAAATTTTTTCAGCAGTGATCGTATCCGGTCTGCCTGCTTCAACGGTAAACTCACACATATTTGCAAGGTCAAAAGTTTGGTTTATATGACCGATAAGCCCATCCAGCTGTTCAGCAGACAAGATTGAAGGAGTTCCGCCGCCAATATAGATAGTTTGAAGCTTTTGTTCACGCTGACGGATAATTTCCGCCTTTTCAGAAAGCTCCCGCTTAAGAACTTCGAGATATTTAGGGATATAGCGGTGTTCTTTTTCCGTTGCACCTGAAACGAATGAACAGTATTTACATCTTGTTGGGCAAAACGGAATGGAGACATAAAGGCTCACAGTATCGGGCTTACACATTGCCGCAGTAGCCGCACGTTCAACGAAAGTTTCAGCACAAAGACGTATTTTCTGGGGCAAAACAAGATAATATTTCTCCAATATTTCAGCCGCTTTATCTCCGTACATTTCATTCATTTTGAGCCAGAACGACACGGGACGGATACCCGTCAGTATACCCCATGGAGGTCTGATTCCTGTGGCTTTTGAAAACGCCTTGAACATGGCAGTCTTCACGGCCGCTTTTTCTTTGTCATACAGAATATCACAAATTTCGGCAGTTGCGCTGTATGTATTTCCGTCGGTATCGGTAAATTCAGCAAAAGCAGTCTGACCGTCAAAAACAGTTTTTACGCTTCTGCCGTCATTGGTTCCTGCGGCAAATTTGGTATTCGGAAAAAAGAGCATGCACATATTTTCGCAGTCAAAGCGAAATTCATGTCCGATTATTTCAAGTATCATAATCTGAGCCCCTCAGAAAAAGCACGTACAAAGGGATTTGAAACCCTTTCCTTTCCTATGGTAGACGAAAATCCGTGTCCCGATTCGAGAGCAACATCGTCAGGAAGTTCCATCAATTTCAATACAGAATCAGGCATAACGGAAGGATCGCTCAAGGGGAAATCCGTTCTGCCGATAGAACCGTTGAAAAGAGTGTCACCGCTGAAAAGAATTTTCTCCTCTTCGCAATAATAACAAACAGAACCCGGAGTATGTCCGGGAGTGTGGATAACCTTAAATTTATAAGGACCGAATTCTATAACATCTCCGTCGGAGATCTCCACATCACAAATATATTCACGAGTTTCAATGGGAACATGCGCAGGATTCCTGACATATTCACGCTCAAAATACGGTTTTTCAGCAGAATGAGCATAGACTTTAGAACCGTATTTTTCCCTGAAATAAGCAATTTCATACATATGATCTGAATGTCCATGAGTAAGCAGAATTATCTCAGGGATAAGTCCGTCAAGATGTTTTTCAATCTTCTCATGAGAATCGGCGGGGTCGATTATTATAGCCTTACCACTTTCATTGTCCGCAATAAGGTACGTGTTTGTAACAAACGAACCTAAGCGCAAACGTGTATAATTCATATTTTTGACTCTTTTCTTTTAATTTATGGGGAAAAATATATCCTTAAAAACAATAACTACCATCAACGCCATAAGGGCAACAAGACCTACAAAATGAACCACGGCTTCATATTTCTGCGGAACTTTTTTCCTGAAAATAAGTTCTATAAGCAGGAATATAAGTCTGCCGCCGTCAAGCGCAGGAAGCGGTAACAGATTGACAACAGCAAGATTCAAAGAAATGAGAGCTGTCAGAGATAGTATCGCATCAAAACCTATCGTAGCGGCTTCAGCGACCACGTTTGAAATACCAACAGGACCTGAAACGTACTTCACAGACATTTTTCCTGTCACGAGCTGTGCAAGGCTTTCGTACATCATAGAGATATAAGACCCTGTTCTGTAGATCGTCTCTTTTATTACAGTTCCCACATTTTTATCCTGTCTGTAAACAAGGAAGTCAACGCTTAGACCTGTAAGCCCGTCAGCAAGCTCCATAGTTGGGAATTTAACATCTTTAAGCTCTATCTTGTTTCCATCACGGAGAACCGTAACATCTATACTTTCGATATTATAATCGAGAGAAAACGCCGCACCGATATCCGCGTATACATTTATATCCCTGTCACCGATCTCAGTAATAATATCCCCAACCATAAGACCGCAGTCATCGGAAAGTGCATCGTCCTTGAATTGAGCGATCTGAAGAGACGGAAGAGCTTCTGCCTGAACGACAAGAATAAATGTAATAATAAAACCAAGTACAAAGTTCATAAGCGCACCCGCCGAGACTATAAGAAGTCTTGACCAGATGTTTTTATTACTGAACGCATTGGGATCGTCACTGCCCTCATCTTCCCCCTCCATGGCAACATAACCGCCAATGGGGAAAAGTCGGATAGCATACAAGGTCTCACCGATCTGCTTTTTAAAGATCGCAGGTCCCATACCGAGAGCGAATTCATTAACTTTTACTTTTGTAAGTTTTGCACAAATAAAATGTCCGAATTCATGTATCAGGATCAAAAATCCCAAAACCAGAACAGTATAAACTACCTGTAAAAGAATATCTACCATAAGTTCTTCCTTTTTTATATGTATTTTTGCACAGTCAAACGGGTTTTAGTATCTACTTCAATGATCTCATCCAAAGTGGGAGTTTTGATCAAAGGAATATCATTCAATGCTTTTTCAACAAACTCAACTATCTTCGGATAAGAAATATCATCTTTAAGGAATCTTTCAACAGCTATTTCGTTTGACGCATTAAGAACAGCTGTGGCTGTTCCGCCTGTTTTTTTAGCCGCACGGCAGATCAACGGTGCGGGGAAAGTTTTATAATCGGGTTCAAAAAATGTGAGATTTCTGATTTTTGCAAGGTCAAGCTTATCAATGACTCTCTCTCCACGGGAAGGATAAGTCAAAGCATATTGGATAGCAAGACGCATATCGGGAACGGAAAGCTGTGCAAGAATAGCTCCGTCCACAGTTTCGATCATGGAATGTACGATACTTTCACGGTGAACAAGAACATCTACTTTTTCATCGGGAACACCGAAAAGATACATGGCTTCAAGGATCTCAAAACCTTTGTTCATCATAGTTGCGCAGTCTATGGTTATTTTGGATCCCATTTTCCAGTTCGGGTGCTTCAATGCAGAAGAAGCCGTAACATTTTTCAGTTCAGACTCTGTCATGCCCCAAAAAGCACCACCTGATGCTGTCAGGATTATTTTAGACAGTTTTTCGCCAAGTATACGCGGAGAAGTATCCTCATTTGTGGGATTTATGCCGTTAAGACACTGAAAGACAGCGGAATGTTCACTATCAACAGTCAATATCTGCGCACCGTTATCCTCTGCAACTTTCATTATAATGTCGCCTGCAACCACAAGACTCTCTTTATTTGCAAGAGCCACCGTCTTTCCACGTCTTACACAATGATATGTAGGAAGCATACCCGCCATACCAACGATACCGTTAACGGCAATATCAAAATCAGCATTGTCTATAGCTTCCAAAATACCGTCATTTCCACCGAGGACTTTTGTTTTGGTGTCGGAAACACGAAGCCGAAGTTCGTTTGCGGCATCCACATCGGCAACTGCAACCAAACCCGGCAAAAATTCTCTTATTTGTTTTTCCAAAAGGTCAATGCTCTTTGAAGCAGTCAAAAGAGCCACTTCAAAGCCCATAGTTCTTGCGCAGTCAAGAGTCTGGGTTCCTATGGAGCCTGTTGAACCAAGGACTGCTATTTTCTTTTTATTTTCAGTCAATTTATCCACCCAATTTCAAAGAATTATAAATTTCCAATAAATACAGGGAACATAGTCATTGATATATACATAAACGGTGCCACAAAAAGAACAGAGTCAAATCTGTCCATGATACCGCCGTGACCGGGAATAAGTTTACCGAAATCCTTTACGCCAAAGCTTCTCTTTATGAGAGACGCAACAAGGTCTCCGAACATAGCACAGAATCCACCTATGAATGTCAGAACGACAAGAGCGATATAGTTTACCGTAATACTGGGTATAAAAACATCAACACAATACGCAAGAATCGCACACGCGCCCACCGAAGCAAATATTGCACCAATAGCGCCTTCAACGGTCTTTTTGGGGCTGATCTTAGGTGTAAGTTTGTGTCTGCCGAAAAGTCTTCCGAAGATATATCCACCTGAATCCGATGCCCAGGCACAGAGAATTATCAGCACTATATTCCATCTGTCACCCGTAAGTCTGTGGGCAAAGACAATGGTCGAAAGGAAACAAGGAATAACAACAGACATAAGGAAAACAACGCTGAGATGTTCAAGACTGTATGACTTATATGAAAACAAAAGCGTCAGGAACAGAATCACCGCATAAATGAAAATGAGCACAAATAAAGCGTTTCCCAATTCAAAATGAAGCCCGAGAGGCTCCACAAGATGAGATATCTCCGAAATAAAAGGTATAACAGAAGCAAAGATCATGCTGATAGATATCAGAGCCTTGCTTTCTACATATTTTGTTACGATCAAAACCTCATAAAGAGCAGCAGCGCTCAAAAGAGCTACAAAAAGATTCAAGACCAAAGGCACATGACAGAAGAAAATAAGCACTGCCATGATTATTATTAGTATCGCTGCTGAAAACAATCTGCTTTTCATAAGAAGTTCCTTTCAATAAGATAGGGAAATAATCTTTTATTCGGAAAGTCCGCCGAATTTTCGTGTACGTCTGCCGTAATCCTCAAGAGCTTTGTCAAGTTCATCGGGAGTGAAATCAGGCCAACATACAGATGCTATGTAAATCTCGGAATAAGAGCCTTGCCAAAGAAGGAAATTGGAAAGACGACTCTCCCCTGCAGTTCTGATTATCATATCAGGATCAGGCAAAAGTCCTGTATAAAGACGCTCCGTAATATCTTTTTCTGTAATAATCTTATTCGGATTTTCTGAAATAAATGAATTTACAGCATGAACTATCTCTGCCCTGCCGCCGTAATTTACCGCAACATTTACAGTTATATTGCTGCTATTTTCAGCGGTTTTCTCGCTTATATACTGAATTTTCTCACGAAAGCTGTTACTGAACACATCAAGATTTCCGATAAAACGGAAATGAGCTTCCATCTTACCGCGCTTGATATCGCTGATTATTTTATCCATATAAGTTGAGAACAGATTCATGAGAAAATCAACTTCAGCCTTTGGACGCGACCAATTTTCCGTTGAAAACGCATAGAAAGTAACATAACGTATACCGAGGTCTCCGCAATGTCGAATGATCTTCTCCATTGCGGTAACTCCAGCACTATGTCCATGCGTTCTTGTTAATTTACGGGCTTTCGCCCATCTGCCGTTCCCGTCCATAATGAAACCAATATGGACGGGAAGATTAGCAGAATTTAAATAATTCTCATTTACAGACATAATTTAGATTTCCATGATCTCTTTTTCTTTATCTTTTGCAAGCTTGTCGATATCAGCGCAATATTTATCTGTTGCGTCCTGAATATCCTTTTCGCAAGCCTTAAGATCATCTTCGGTGATCTCGGATTTTTTCTTCTGATCCTTGAATTTATCCATAGCGTCACGTCTGATAGAACGGATCGCAACTTTAGCGTCTTCTGCTGTTCTGGAGATGTCTTTAACGATCTCTTTTCTTCTTTCCTCTGTGATGGGAGGGAATATAAGGCGGAGAGTTTTACCATCGTTCTGAGGATTGATACCTACATTGGAAGCCTGAATAGCTTTTTCCATATTCTTGAGAGATGTGGAGTCGTAGGGCTGGATAACGAGGATACGAGCTTCCTGAACGGAGATGCTTGCCATCTGATTGATAGGTGTGGGAGCTCCGTAATAATCTACTGTGATTCTGTCAAGAATGGAAGGATTTGCTTTGTTTGCTCTTATATCAGAGAAACTTCTCTTAAGGGATTCGATTGTTTTATCAAATCTAGCTTCAATTTCTTTGTACTGGGGCTTCATAATTATTTATTCCTTTCAAATTATATTATTAAACTAACATTTTCTTTGTTTCTTTGCAGATAAGAGTACCGATATTATCGCCTTTTACTGCATTGATTATGTTGTCACCGTTGCCAAGTTCAAAAAGCTGTGCGGGAAGGCTGTTATCTTTAAGAAGAGCCGCCGCCGTGGTGTCAATAACAGAAAGTTCTTTGCTGAGAATATCAAGATAGCTGATCTTTTCGTATTTGAAGTTTTCCTTGCCTTCGGGAGTGGGTTTATTGGGATCGTATTCATAAACGAAGTCGATGCTCTTTGCAAGAAGGAGAACATCTGCCGCAATTTCAACGGCTCTGAGAGCTGCAGCAGTATCGGTCGTAAAGAAGGGGTTACCTGTACCGCAACCGAAGATTACGATCTTATGGTTTTCAAGATGAGCTACCGCCTTATCTCTGATATAAGGTTCAGCAAACTGCTGCATGTCGATAGCAGCAAGAACACGGCAGTCAATATCTATTTTCTTGAATGTATCCTGGAGTGCAAGACAGTTCATCATTGTTGCAAGCATACCCATATGGTCGGCTCTTGTTCTGTCAAGATCGTTACCTTTTCCGCCTCTCCAGAAATTACCAGCACCTACAACGATTGCGATCTGCACACCGTGGTCGTGACATTCTTTTATTTTTTCGCAAACAGCGCGGGCGATATCGAAATCGATACCTGTTTTTTTGTCTCCCGCAAGAGCTTCACCGCTGATTTTTATCAATACTCTTTTATATTTTGACCATTCCATTGGAATTCTCTCCCTTCAATTATTATGCCTTTAAATTAAAGAAGATCGTATTTTTCAAAAATACCTGCAACTTCTTTTTCGTCCTTGGGGTCTTTAACTTCAACATTATCGATGAGAGACCAATACTCTGTATGAGAAACCATAGAACCGTCAGGTTTGGGACCGTACTCTGTGAGCGTTTCACATTCAAGGAAGTTCGCACATGTATAAGTTTCAAAAGAACATCCGTTATCAGGATATTCGCTGCTATCATAGTGAACAAATCTCTTAACGAACATATTGCCTTTATTTACGTAAGCAACTGTTCCTTTTCTGAGATCCATACCCAACTTGAAAGCTCTTTCGGTGCTGTCGGATCTGAGAGTCATGTAATTATCACCGAAATGAACTCTGTGGTCAGCAAGATTTGTATAGGGCCATACCATAAATGTTCTGTTGGGGAGATAGCCTGTATCTTCGCTGTTGTAAGGAATAAGTTCAACGCCACCTTTGTCGAGAACTGTGAGTGCCCACATAGCAAATTTCTGGGATTCACCGCTGCAGTTTTCGATGAAATGAGTTACCTTTACATCACTGCTCTCTTCGGAAAGCATAACAGTAGTTGTGAACTGAAGACCTGTAACGTCCTGAATAGCTGTAGAGAAGAACGCTTCATTCTCATGGACTTCATATGTAACAGGGTTGTTGTCGGGATAATATGTTTCATAATATTCGGGGCTGATCCAGAGTCTGTGACCGCCGTAGAGATACCATTCCGCATCTTCACCGTAAACCTCTTTAAGTTCGGTAGATTTGTTGTTTGTGATACGGTCAATGTCTTCATACATCATATTCTCCTTACCGCAGAATCCGTAACGGATAATACGGGGACCGATGTCAAGAGTCACCAAAAGGTCAACGATACCGTTGGAGATCTCAAGGCATTTACCGAAATTCTTATAGTCTTTTTCTTTGAATGTGATCATTGTATAATCCTCCTGCCGTGATACAATATTTTATCCTATAAATTATACCATATCTGAGTTCCGTTGTCAATACAAAACTACCACGAAATCGTTCAAAGATTCAAAAATGTACTTTTTTCTTCAATTATATGGACCGTTTAATGGTGAATTACCGGAAAACCATTTTTTTGTAAAAATAAGTTTTCCAGTACCCTTTCCCAAAAAACTTTTACCGCGCCAATGGCACAAACTCAAATTTAATATACTACCAGCATACACAAATCAATTTTTCAGATTTTCTTTTTTTGGAAAACCTTGCAAAAAATCCTTATCCCCCCAATAATTCAGATAAAATTCGTTGATTTTGAAACGCAGATGTGGTACAATGATAATGATTAGAAGATCGGAAGAGGTGAGAATATGGTCGCAGGTATAGTTGCTGAATATAATCCGTTCCACAGCGGACATAAATATCAGATCGAAAAACTCAGAGAAAACGGTTCGGACGGGATCATCGCCGTAATGAGTGGCAATTTCGTTCAAAGATGCGAACCTGCTTTTTTCCGAAAACACGCGCGTGCTGAAGCTGCGATCAAGGGCGGAGTGGATCTCGTAATAGAGCTTCCCGTCAGGTTCTCTACCGCATCAGCGGAAAAATTTGCTTTCGGGGCAGTTTATCTGCTCGACAAATGCGGATGTGACATTATAAATTTCGGCAGTGAGTGCGGCAGTATTGAATTACTCGAAAACTGCGCAAAAAAGCTTATTGAGGCAGATGAAAGCGGAGAATTGGCACAAGCCGTCACAGGAGAAGAAAGCTTTGCAAGAACACGGCAAAAGATCGGAGGAGACATTCTTTCCGAACCGAATAATATTCTCGGTGTAGAATACATAAAAGCCCTGAAAAAGCTGAATTCTAAAATAATCCCCACAACAATCAAAAGGACTTTTGGTTATCATGCCTCAGCCTCGGAGCTTCGGAAAAATATTCCTTTGGGAAATTTTGAAGGTCTGCCTGAAACCACAAAAGAGATAATTTTAAGAGAAAAAAATGAAGGCAAGCTTCCTGCGGAAATGAATAATCTTGAAAACATATTTCTCGCTTTCCTGCGAAATGCAAGGGATTCGGATTTCGACGGAATATACGGAGTGAATCAAAAAGAAGGATTCGGCAACCGCATTTTGAATGCAAGAACTGCGGTTTCTCTCGAAGAAGCTTATGAACTGATAAAATCAAAAAAGTATCCGCTATCGACAGTAAAAAGAGGGATTCTGTCCGCATATCTGTGTATACCTGACGACAAAACGATGCCTGAATACATACGTCCTTTAGCATTCAATGACAAAGGCAGAGAGTTGTTGAAAAACATCTCGGACAAGGTCAGGGTGGTCAATAATTTGACTGAATTAACAGATAAAAGCGGTAAAATATTCGCAGACGAGGAACGCAGAGCCACAGACCTTTTTGGATTGGCACTTCCCAAGAATCAAAAAGGATTTGCCGAATTTACAGATAAAAACATACCGTATGTAAAGTTGTAAAACCTTACAGAAAGGAAACTAAAATGAAGATAGTTATACTCTTACCACTTGAGGAATATGCAATAAAAAAGATCGAAGAACTTACAAAAGACCGTTGTGAAATAATTTATAAAAGCGTGGAAACCGTTGCGACAGAAGACATTTTCGACGCTGATGCAATCCTTGGGAACCTACCGCCGAAACTTCTGAAAGATGCGAAAAAACTGAAATGGCTTCAAAGCTCAATGGCAGGGACAGATGCTTATTTGGGAGGAGTTCTTCCCGAAGGTGTAAAGCTTACAAACGTTACAGGGGCTTTCGGTCTTGCTATTTCAGAACATATGGTAGCGACAGTCTTCACTCTTTATAAAAAATTGCATCTTTACCGTGACAATCAGAACAGATCTCAATGGCTTGACCGCGGAACGGTGAAACAGATCGAAGGTTCTACTGTTCTGACTGTCGGACTCGGAGATATAGGCGGAAATTTTGCAAAGAAAATGAAAGCTCTCGGAGCATATACCATCGGTGTTCGCAGAAAGGACATCTCAAAACCCGATTATATTGATGAATTGGTTCTGCAGAACGACCTTGATAAAGTTCTCCCCCGTGCCGATATAGTAGCTCTTGCATTGCCAAACACAGCGGAAACAAAAGGACTTTTTAACCGTGAACGTATTTATAATATGAAAGACGGCGCAACCCTCATAAATGTCGGACGTGGAAATGCAGTTGACACGGAAGCGCTTTGCGATGCTCTTGAAGACGGAAAGCTTTACGCCGCATCTCTTGATGTGACAGACCCAGAACCTCTTCCATCAGACCACAGGATGTGGAAGATCGAAAACGCACTTATCACACCTCACATTTCGGGATTTTTCCATCTGAGAAAGACTTACGAGAACATTGTTGATATCTTCATTGAAAATCTCAGCAGATTTTTGGACGGAAAAGAGCTTGAAAATATCATAGATATGGACACAGGATACAGAAAAAAGTAGTCCGAAAAGAAATGTTCACACAAAATTTGCACAATTATAGGCACATTTTCAATTTTTCTGCTTGTTTAACTTAATAAAATGTGCTATAATATATCATTATAAAATCTTCATTCGGAAGGAATGTTTAAAATGGTTGGAGTTGCAGTAATCGGATACGGCGTTGTCGGTTCAGGCGTTGTTGAACTTCTGGACAAGAACAGCAAATTATTCGAGAAAAAAGCCGGTCAAACTGTGGAGTGTAAGTATATACTGGATATTAGAGACTTCCCCGGCGACAAATACGAAGACAAACACATCAAAGATTTCAATATAATCATAAATGACCCCGAGATCAACATCGTGGTCGAAACAGTGGGCGGAGCTACATTCGCTTACGAATACACTAAAAAAGCGTTGAGAGCAGGAAAACACGTGGTCTCCTCCAACAAGGAATTGGTTGCGACTTACGGTTCAGAACTTCTTGCCATCGCTAAAGAAAATAATGTTTGCTATCTTTTCGAGGCATCTGTAGGCGGCGGTATCCCCATTATCAATCCCCTTTACCACTGTCTGGCTGCCAATGAGATACATAAGATCGTGGGAATTCTCAACGGAACTACAAACTATATTCTCACAAAAATGATTCGCGAAGGACTTTCATTTGAAACTGCGCTGAAACAGGCTCAACAGCTTGGTTACGCAGAAGCAAACCCCTCAGCGGACATAGAGGGTCACGACACTTGCAGAAAGATCTGTATTCTTGCGGCTCTCGCATTCGGCAGACACGTTTATCCGCAGAACGTAAAAACTGTCGGCATTACAAATGTCACACTTGATGACATTGCAAAAGCGGAAAGCATGGGCAGAGTTATAAAACTTCTCGGTTCAGCCGAAAAGAAAGAAGACGGAACTGTTGAAATTTTCGTTGCACCCTGTGCTATTCCCAAGGATCACCCCCTTGCAAATATTGAAGATGTATTCAACGGTATCACCGTAACAGGTGACGCTGTAGGTGACTGCACGTTCTATGGCAGAGGCGCAGGTAAATTCCCAACAGCCAGCGCTGTCGGCGCAGATATTGTTGACTGTATCAAAGGTACTGAAAAGAGCAATATCATGTGGGTAGATTCCGACAATGCGGAATTTGTAAGAAGCTTCGATAAATTGGAGCTTGAATATCTTGATAAGGAAATTGTACTTTTGGATTAAGTGATGTTTCACCGAAACAAAAGATTTGAGGAGAGGTTTATTTGGCACTTATTGTTCAGAAGTTCGGAGGTTCCTCAGTTGCCGATGCGGAAAAAATACGCAGAGTAGCAGGAATCATCACGAAAACTTATGAAGCCGGAAACGACGTTATCGTTGTTGTTTCCGCACAGGGCGATACAACTGATGACCTGATCGACAAAGCTCATGAGATCAGCGAAAATCCGTCTCGCCGTGAAATGGATATGCTACTCACAACAGGCGAACAGATCTCATGTTCTCTGCTTGCGATGGCTATTCAGGAATTGGGTTATCCCGCTATATCACTTACTGCTTGGCAGTACGGACTCACATCCGACAGCAACTATTCAAACGCAAGAATCAAGTCGATCAACGATGAAAGACTCTGTAAAGAACTTGATTCCCACAAGATCATCATCTGCGCAGGCTTCCAGGGTATCAACAAATACGATGATATCACGACCTTGGGCAGAGGCGGTTCAGACACAACAGCAGTAGCTATTGCAGCTGCGCTCAAAGCTGATCTTTGCCAGATCTACACGGACGTTGACGGTGTTTACACCGCTGATCCTCGTAAAGTTAAAAACGCAAAAAAACTCGATGAGATCACATATGATGAGATGCTGGAACTTGCAACTCTCGGCGCACAGGTTCTCTGTAACCGTTCCGTAGAACTTGCAAAGAAATACGGAGTTAAGCTTGAAGTTTGCTCAAGCTATGAACCAAAACCCGGCACAAAGGTTAAGGAGGAAACAAAAACATTGGAAAAGATGCTTATCACAGGTGTTGCAAAAGACAGCGACATCTCAAGAATTTCAGTTCTCGGTCTTAAAGACATACCCGGAGAAGCTTTCAAGCTTTTCACACTTCTCGGTCAGAACAAAGTAAACGTAGATATTATTCTTCAGTCCATCGGCCGTGACGGCACAAAGGACATTTCTTTCACAGTATCCAAGGCTAACATGAGAGCAACTGTTGACCTTCTCCGTGAAAAATACCCCGAAAACAAGGTTATCCACGAAGAAAACATCACAAAAGTTTCCATCGTTGGCGCAGGTATGCAGTCCAACGCAGGCGTTGCAGCTAAACTTTTCGAAGCTCTCTACAACGTAGGCGTAAACATTCAGATGATCAGTACTTCTGAAATTAAAATCAGCGTCCTCATCGACAGCAAAGACGAAGCAGCTGCCGTTGAATCCATCCACGACGCTTTCATGGCTTAATGTAAATTAATCAAATAAACAGCAATAGAAATAACAACCTTAATTTATTTCTATTGTTGTTTTGTACATTTTATTTTATTAGGAGATTCATAATAATGAAAAAACTGACAACTATAATTGTAATCGCAATATTACTTTCAATACCACTAACCAGCTTTGCACATGTAGAGCAAAACACATATAATTGTACAGCTTGCGATTCGGCACCATTTGCACCTGAAAGCTATAATTACTATACTTACAATACATTTGATTCCGTAATGCAAAGCCTTAATTCTGAGACTCCAAGCACAGACGAACCATATTATGAATATTGTTGGATTATTGGAAATAAATTTTATGAATATACGGGAGGGAACAGTAAACTGGAAGCACTATCTTCTGCCGTATTTTCTCAGTGGAATTTAGCTGCTCAATCCGCATTTGGTATCGAATTTGGAACACTATTCGATGGGAAATCCAGGGCAAGTGCAACCCCTACAACATGCAACTTGTGGTGGATTCTTGATTCAACTATAAGTAATAGAGGGCAAGCAGATATGTATACAGACAGCTATACGAATTATGTATGGAATACGTATATTGATGAGAATGATAAAGAACATTTATATGTAGATACAGACTGGGATTGCGTATGTATTCGACTAAAGGCATCGTTAATAAGCGACACCAGTAGCTCACTATCTGACATTGTAAAAAAGACTGCAACTCATGAGTTCGGTCATGCCTGGGGGTTAGGACATCATATGGGGATTGATTCTGGCGAATCATACCGGTACACTAACAGCGAATTAAACCAGTATTCTTCTGAAAGTATTATGTTTTTTGACACCCAATGGAATTATTTTGGAAGGTGCGAAGGTCCTCAACCTCGTGATATTGCCTCAATATACCATTTAGTTCATCATGTTTCAGGATGGAGGTCTTAATCATGAGAAAAATACTTGTTATTTTCATTTTAATATTATTGTTAACTGCTTGCGCAAATACAGAAAAACCAATTAATATAGATGCAAATAAAGTTGGAAATGAACTCGATATAACAAATAATTCGAAAGAAAACATAGAGCATGAAACCGACGAAATCGATAAAGTTATCACAGATGACACTAATGATATTTCAACAAACGACTCTAATTCTTCATTAGATAACAAAGACGAGAAAAAAGCATTAAATCTGAACGAAGTTAACGGTGTTCCGCATATAAGAAGGCTAATGTCTGCAAATCCTTATACCATAGATTCTGGCTGTCCTACCAACGATTTAAGAAAGATGTATGCGCTGTCAGATATTGTTTTTACAGCAAAAGTAGAGTCATATGCTCCTGAAAGATTTGACAGTACATTATATTCAGATGTGGAATATGTTCCTATGACAGTTGAAATCACAAACATTATTAAAGGAGCCGATACCGCAACATATACGACAACTGCTGACAACTCAACATATTTTGAGTTTGGATATAGCGGAGCCCCAATGTCACTAACTCAATATAAGGAATTTGTAAATCCTGATTTTGATATAACTTTATATCCGGAAAACACAATTGTTGACTGTAGCTTTGCGGGTCAAGACTTACCTAAAGCCGAGACTGAATATTTATTCTTTATAAAGGAATTTGAAGATCATATTCAATCCGAAGTCACGCCCGAAATGAGATTTGCAATTTTAGGTAATAACGAAGGAATATATGAAATAGAAAGCGGTGTCGTAAAACGAGGCGTAAATGAATATGGAGAAATCGAAGAAGTATTATCAAATCTACAAAATGAAGATTGGTTAACTTACGTATATAAGCCTGATTGGTCTTTAGATATTCCATATATGCCTGAAGGATTTGAGCAAACGATGCTTAATTCTGAAGGATCAGATTATGCATATAGAATGTATTACGAAAAAGAGCCGGACAATGAATATCCAAACGGAGCAGCTTTTAGCGTTTGGCAAACCTATGGAGAAAAACAATTTACAGATTTCTATAAATCTTTTGATGGTCAATATTTTGAAATCAATGGCGTAGAAATATTCTATTTCTCATTAGATATTGGTCGAAATGATATGGCAATAGTCTTTAACATTGGTGAAGTAGAAGTTGCAATAGAAGCAGTATACCCCAATGATAAAACGGAATTGATTAATATTGCGCAACATATTATAAACGCATCGTCAGATAAATAAAATCATAACAGCTACCGCAACAAAAATCTGCGGTAGCCATTGTTTTATAGTTGAAATACCGAACACTACGGATCAAGACCTTTTTCGGTATTCGGTGCAGGATACGCCCATTCGCTCGGAAAAAATTCTGGAAAAATAATGAATATTTTCTATTCCGACAGAAGCGGCAACATCTCCGACTGACATATCGGGATGCTCGGAAAGAAGACGGGCGGCAGCGGATATCTTGGTTTTCAGAACATGTTGTTTCAGCGGCAGGCCCAAATACTCACGGGAAAGCCTGTTCAACTGTGAATATGAAATATTAAGCTCATCGGCAATTTTCTCCACAGAAAAAGAAGACAAAGGAATATGTATAATATCAATTCCGTCACGCATATAGTGGCGAAAATTCTGCTCTGTTGTAACAGATTGAATATTGAGCCAGCGATTGACATATATACTTTGAGCTATGAACTCGGAAAGTGAGATCAGACTATCCAATTTTTTAGCTGTAATACTTACTGTTTTATCATACGAAATTCTGATCTCTTCCTTGTTTTCTTCGGAAAAATTCATTGGATCGATCTGCTGTAAGCGCAAAAACATCTCGTCAAAAGCAGAAGATTTATCAACAGTACGCGCCTGACCGAGGAAAATAACCCCAACGGTGGTATCTCCGTCAACAATGGGAATAATAGCTTCAACCAAGCCAAGATGGCACAAATATACCATAGACTTCTGTTTTGATGCGGCAAGATTCAAAAAATCCTTATCGCTGCAAATGCAACGGTTTTCAAACAAAGCACTTCTTTTTTTACAGTATTTGCATATATTACATACGTTATCTCCCGCAGAGACAAAGTGGGTTTGTCTGAGGTCATGGATACCGACGTGCAATCCCGAAACGATATGCAGATCGCGGGCAAAATCAGCCGCGGCTTTCTCCAGACCCGAATAGTCGTCATTTTTAAACATATAAACTCGTTCCTTTCCGAGACATGAAAGTTCCTTGTAATTATATAATAACACAAATATACAAATTTGTCAATATGGAAGATTCGTGCAAATGATTGAAAGATTTATCTATTGCCAAAAATTATAAAATATTGTATACTTATTATAGAGAGAATACTCTCTGTAAATAAAGCAAAACGAACTGAAAAAGATAAGGAGATACGATCATGAGAAAACGTTTATTTACGACCCTGTTATTAACAGTTATTTTCATCCTGAATTCATGCGCAAGCACCGGCGTTTCTTTGTTGTCTTTTATGCCGGAAGATGGCGAAGCCGTGATTGACTTTGAAGGCTTCGAGTTCGTACTTCTGACAACATCGGGCGCTGAGGAATCCTTTGACCCATCTTTATCAAAAGATACAGGCGGAGCTCTTACCGTAGGACAGGATGCATTGATTGCAAGGCTTAATGATATCGAAGAAACATATAACTGTACTTTTACAGTAAGAGGCTGCGGAAGAGCGAAATATAATATGACAACTTATTATGTTCCGCAGATAGTGGCAGGAACGGCAGATTATTCGTTCATTACCACAAACGCCATTGACACAATAATACTCTATAACGGAAACTTCATAACTCCGTGGAACCACACTTCCCTTGATTTGACGGACCATGAAAAATACGGTAATGAGATTTATCTGACAAGTGCTTCGTTTAAGGGCGATTATTATGGAATTATGCCGGCATATCACGGAGTAGGTAACAGTTTTGTCGGAGGTCTTATAGTAAACAATGAGATTCTCCGAGATTACATAAACATAAACGTACATGAGCTCAAAGAAAACAAACAGTGGACATTCGACAGATTCAAGGAAATCCTTGAAGCCTGTACCGTAAATGTCGGAAGCTCCGTTGATATAATACCGTTGACAAACCATGACAACAGAGTGCTTGTTACCACAAGTGTTCTGGCTAACGGCGGACATGTAGTGGAATATAATGAAACCACAGGGAAATATTCATACGGATTGACTTCTCCAAAAGCGGTAAAAGGTATTGAGTTTGCCAGAAGCCTTTATGACGAAAATCTTTGCAGCCATGAGGTCGAAAACGGCATGAACTTCTGGGAAGAAGAAAATTCCCCGTTTTGCCTGACAAACAGCGGACTGCTCAGTAAAGCCATGTACGTTTTTGAAGATATCGACTTTATCAGTTTCCCCTACGGTCCGGATGTTGAATACGGAAGTGTTTGTTCCACATATATACAAAGAGATACAGGATATATTGTTTGCCCGATATCCGCTGACGCTGAACTTTCTGCTGATTTTGTATCCATCTGGTTTGAAGAAATTCCTGATTATACAAAAGAAGCAATTATTGATGAATTCAAAACAACAATGTTCTTTAACGAAAAAAGTATGGAAGAATATTTCTATATGTCAGAGAATCACCAGTACAATTATTACGCACAGTTCGGGGACCTGCATGAAAAGTTCGACGAATTCCTTGCAAGTCTGAGCAACAGGACAAAAACAATTACAGAACAACTTGACATAACAACAAGTATGTTTGAAAATCAGATCAATAAAATTTTTAATGACGACTAAATATTATACATATAAAAGGAGAGAAAATCATGCATAAAACAGACTGGTTTTATAATAAAAGATGGGGTGTTTTCAACCACTTTCTTTACGGAGCCCAATTAGATCCCGAACATCCCGGAAAAGCAGCAAGTGAGCTGTACGGATGGAACGAATACGTAAACAAATTCGATACCGATCTTTTGGCAAAACAGCTTCACGAAGCAGGCGCAGGTTATTACATAATCACGATCATGCAGAGATCTCAATTCATGATCGCACCAAACGAAACTTACAACAAGATAACAGGTTATAAGCCTGGAGAAGCTTGCTGCGAAAGAGACCTTATTGCAGATCTTATAAAATCTCTTGATAAATACGACATTCCCCTTGGACTCTATTACACAGGCGACGGACCCCTTAATGACCCCAAGGCAGGAAAGAGTATGGGAAACTTCACAGAAATTCCAGGCGAGCATCCGAAAGATCCAGTATCTGTTGAATTCGTTACAAAATGGGCTTCTGTTGCCGCTGAATACAGCAAGAGATACGGAGACAAGATCAAACTCTGGTGGGTGGACGGCTGTTATGACTTCAACGGTTACGATGAAGAAAAGCTTGCCATTATGGCGGCAGGAGTCAAAGCAGGTAACCCCAATGCACTCGTATCTCTCAACTGCGGAGTTAAAGGCGACAGGGTTTACGGCTACAGTCTCAGCGATGACTTCACCACAGGCGAAATGCTGAGCTTTGAAGATGTTCCTGACCAAAGATTCATTGACGGAGCTCAGTGGCACACACTTTCCTACCTCAGTCCCGTAAACTGGGGAGCTCCCGGCACAAGATACGACGGCGCTTACATGAGAGATTATGTAAACAGAGTCCACGAAAAAGGCGGCGTGGTTTCAATCGACTGCGCAGTCCGTGTTGACGGCTCCATCGACCCCGAACAGTTGGAAGTTCTCAAAGCAATAAATAATATTTAGGTGTTAGGTACTAGGTTTTAGTAATATACAGTTTTTAATATAAAAGCTACCGCAAAATGTTGCTGCGGTAGCTCCTGCTTTTACAGACGTAACATACGTTACTAAAGCCTAAAAACTAACATCTGACACCTGTTTTGTCACAAAAAATTCCCCACAAAACAGTCCATAATGAAAATCTCACAAAATTTTACCATTTACCTATTGCTTTTTTTGCAGAAACATTGTATAATAAATAGGTAAAATAAATCAGAACGGAGAGATCACATGATCATGTCAAAAATCAACGGCCTTCTCATGTTGGCAGCTGATGCAGCAGGTTCCGCAGCAGACGCAGCTGACTCACTCCAGGACGTTAGCCCTTACGCATCACTCATCTCAGCACTTACAACATTTCTTCCTCTGGTGATCATCGTAGTAGCTTTCTACTTCTTCCTCATCAGACCCCAGAAGAAACAGGAAAAAGAAAAGCAGAAGATGCTCAACAGCATTGAGATCGGTGATACGATCACAACTATCGGCGGTATCACAGGTATAGTTCGTCAGATCAAAGACGACGAGATCTATATCATCGAAACAGGCGCAGACAAGAACAGAATTTCCATCAGAAAATGGGCTATTCAGAATAAAGACACCATTTCCGAATAAGGAAAAACTGTCTGCAGGTTCTATTGGCTGAAACATCTCATATAATCTTAGTAAAAAGATTTAACCAAGAGGTGTTATGCCATGAAACCGGAATCCTCCGAAAACAACGGAATCGGTAAAAAACTTATCCAATTCTGCATAGGGACAGTCTCAGGACTGATAACTGCAACAATTACAGCCTTGCTTTTGAGTTTTATAATGACTCTCAGCATCGTGCCGGACAGCATGACAAGTATTGCGGCTATCATATCGTCAATATTTGCGGCTTTTGTCTGCGGATTTGTTACAGTAAAACTTATCGGTTCGGGAGGGCTTCTCTACGGAGCTGTATCGGGACTTATGCTTTTTGCGGTACATGCCGTATTGAGCTTGATATTTTCAAGTCCCTGCTTACTTATGGATTTCCTCATTGCATTGCTTATCGACACGGCAATTTCTGCTGTGGGAGGAGTAATAGCAGTGAATACAGGAAAATAAAAATGAATTTTAAATCAAAGGAGATAGAATCACATGAAACTTGTAAAAACACTTTCTAAAGCAACACTTAAAAAGAGCGCTTGCAAAGGCGGCTGCGGCGAATGCCAGACATCCTGCCAGAGTGCTTGCAAAACATCCTGCACAGTAGCTAACCAGAAATGCGAAAACGAAAAACAGAAATAAGTTTTTCACAGTAAAAAAGAACATTGAAGGGGGACAATATAGTTCCCCTTTAAGGCAATTATAAAGGAAAAAATCATGGTACATATTTTTAAACAGTTGGGCTTCAATATCGCTATGGATGTTGAAAGCGGTGCTATCCACATCCTCGAAGACGCTGCCGCAGAGGTTCTTAAACTTACTTCTGCGCCAATGAGCGAAAAATGCCCCGATAACGTTTATTCGGAACTGAAAGATAAATTTTCCGAAGAAGAGATCTCCGATGCTTACGCAGAACTTTATGAATTATACAAAGAAGGCATGCTTTTCACTGAAAGAGACTACGAGATCCACATTCCCGAAGAGTATCCCATAAAAGCACTTTGCCTTCATATCGCGCACGACTGCAATCTCAGATGTAAGTATTGCTTTGCAGAAGGCGGAGACTATGCAAAGGGCAGAAAGATAATGCCTTTTGAAGTGGCAAAAGCGGCAATAGATTTCGTTATTGAAAGATCAGGAACAAGAAGAAATATCGAAATAGACTTCTTCGGCGGCGAACCCCTTATGGGCTTTGATACAGTTAAAAAGACTGTTGAATATGCCCGTTCCATCGAAAAAGAACACAACAAGAACTTCAGATTCACACTTACCACAAACGGCATCCTGCTGACAGATGAGGTTATGGATTACCTCAATAAGGAGATGTCCAACGTAGTTCTTTCTCTCGACGGCAGAAAAGAAGTGAACGACGCGGTTCGTGTAGGCGTGAACAACACAGGCTCTTACGACAGGATCGTGCCTAAATTCCAGGAATTCGTAAAACGCAGAGGCGGTCAGAATTACTACATCAGAGGAACTTTCACATCTCAGAACCTTGACTTTGCGGAAGACGTAAAGCATATGAAAGAGCTTGGCTTCAAGCAGACTTCCGTCGAACCCGTAGTTCTTGACCCCGAAAGCCCCTTTGCTATCAGAGAAGAACATCTTCCTGCGGCATTTGCGGAATATGACAGACTGACCGAAATCATGGCTGAATACAAGAAAAACGACGATTTCTTCAATTTCTTCCACTTCATGGTAGACCTTGATCAGGGTCCATGCGTGATCAAACGTGTCAAAGGTTGCGGCTGCGGTGGCGAATATGTTGCAGTTACTCCCGACGGAGATGTTTTCCCTTGCCACAGATTTGCAGGCATGGAAGATTTCAAATTGGGAACAGTTTTCGGCGGCGAACTTAAGCAGGATATTATCGATAAATTCGGCGAATCCACTGTTTTGAGAAAGAAAGACTGCGAAGAATGTTGGGCTAAATACTTCTGCTCAGGCGGATGTCCCGCAAACAACTACAACGCAAACGGAGATATTCTCAAACCGCATAAAATTTCTTGTGAACTTGAAAGAAAGCGTCTCGAATGCGCTATCGCATTGAAAGCATACGAGGCTAGCCTTGAGGAAAACGAGTAATGAAACTCGGAATCTCCTGCGGATGCTGGTATCCGTCACTGACGGAAGATTCTGCGGAAAAGATCAAAAACGCCGGATATTCCGCTGCTGAAATTTTTCTCTGCGATGAGACTGAATGCGAGCCGAAATTTCTCACAGAACTAAGAGAAAAACTCGACAGTTTTGGGATAGAAGTAGTATCAGTTCATCCGTACACATCCTTTGCGGAACAGTTTATTTTCTTTTCGGAATATGACCGCCGCAGAGAATCAGCATATAAATATTACCGCAGATACCACAAAGCCTGCCATATACTCGGTGCAAAATTCATAAACTTCCACGGAGCAACACTTCCAATAAAAGCAGAAAGATATGCGGAAATATACCGCAGACTTTATCTTGAAGCGAAAGCGGAAGGATTAGATTTCTGCCAGGAGAATGTTCGGAATTTTACTTGCGGAAAAGCGTCATACCTTGCAGAACTCAAAAACCTATTGCAGGATGAAATAGCCTTTACGCTTGATGTAAAACAAGCCCATATGGAAGGAGAAGACCTGTCAGAAATGATCAGGATCATGGGAAAAGACATAAAACTTGTCCATATCAGCGACCATTCTGACAACGAACCTTGTATGCTTCCGGGTTTTGGAACTTTTGACACCGAGGGCTTCATCAAAAAGCTCAGAGATATCGGTTATGACGGGTATCTGATCACGGAGATATACTCAAGAAATTATAAAAAAGAATCCGAAATCAAGGATTCCAGACTCTTTTTAAGCGATATACTAAATAAAATATAACAAACGGAGGGTAATGCCTATGAAATGTCCATATTGCGGTTACACAGACAACAAAGTATTGGACTCAAGAGCTGTAGACGACAGGATTCGCAGAAGACGTGAATGTCTCAGCTGTGCAAGACGTTTTACAACTTATGAGGAGATCGAACACGCACCGCTTATCGTTATCAAAAAAGACATGACCCGAGAAGAATTCAACAGAGATAAACTACTCACAAGTTTCCGCAGAGCTTGCATCAAACGAGATGTACCCTATGCGATACTTGAAAAAACAGTTTCAGACATAGAGCAGGAACTTCTTATCGAAACCGACCACGAAGTTCCCTCTCAGAGAATAGGCGAATTGGCAATGCAAAAACTCCTGTTCATCGACGATGTTGCTTATGTCAGATTTGCATCAGTGTATAAGGATTTCAAAGACATCAATGCATTCAGAGCTGTTCTGGAAAGCATTGACAACACAAAAAATCTTCTTTAAAGGAACTCTGAAATGAAAGACAATGTACATGAAAACCACAGAGAGAGAATGAGGGAAAGGTACCTGCTCAACGGAACAGACGGAATGGAACCCCATGAAGTTCTGGAAATGATGCTGTATTACACTATTCCGAGAAGCGATACTAACCCCATTGCACATAGATTGATAGACACTTTCGGTTCGTTTTCAGGTGTATTGGACGCATCTGCGGATGATCTGGCAAAAGTCTGCGGTATCGGCTCCAAAGCAGCTGTATTCCTTAAGCTTTTCAACGATGTACGCAGAGTCTACGAAACAGACAAAGTCAAAAACACGACAAGAGTAACAAGTTTTGATGAGATAGGTCAATATCTCATGCCAAGATTTATAGGCAGAAGAAATGAGATCGTAATGTTGATGTGCCTTGATTCCAAAAATGAGATCATTTGCAGTCAGATACTGTTTGAGGGCAGCGTAAATTCTTCAACTCTCGATATCAGAAAACTTGTGGGCATTGCCATAAGAACAAACGCCACAAGTGTAGTTCTTGCACATAATCACCCGGGTGGACTTGCTGTACCGTCAATTAAGGATATTCAGACGACCCAAAGTATAATGAAGATCCTTAACCAGTTGAAAATACAACTTACAGACCACATTATATATGCAGGAAATGACTATATATCTTTAGCACAATCAGAAAATCTTGGTGAAGAGGCAATGGAACTGCGTCAGGAGATAATTGCGCAAAATCCAGCCTATTACGGGATAACATAATATTACATATTAGCTGACATTTTTCGGGAAAAACCTTTTAAAATTGGTTTTTCCCGAATCTTTTTATATAAAGCTTAAATATCAGACCGTTGGCGACATTTTCCACGCCATTCGGAAGGGGAAATCCCACGGACAGACTTGAATGCACGAAAAAAGCTTGTATAATCTCCGAAACCACAGCTTTCAGCGGTTTCTTCAAGAGAAATATCTGTGGCGCTGAGAAGAGATGATGCCAATCGGATCCTTTCCCTTTTCAAATATTCATACGGAGTCATTCCGAATTCTTTTTTCACAAGATTGATGATGTGATTCCTTGAAAAATGGCACATTGCGGAAAGCTCTTCAAGCGATGGGGGATCTTTAATATCGGAGGTCAGAAGTTTCAGAATCCTCTCAGCCTGACTTTCAGTGTGATTTCTGCCATTCAAAAGATAAGTCATTATATTATAAAAACATGAAAGGATCTCTGTTTTGCACCCACCGCCATATACAAGACGGTTAAGTTCCGTCATACAGCCGATTATTTCTTCAATAATAAAAGTACCTCTTTTCGGCAAACATGTTCGACTGTCATTCCATGTTCCGCGGAAGTGAATATATAAATATCTGGGGCAATCACTCTCCAAAGAATCACCGTGTATAGCCTCAAAATGCTGAATATAATACTCACCGGGCATTATTTCGTAATCGACACCATCCTCATTGAAACGAAGTACACCACTCAGTACCATAACAAGGACATCGGATTCACACTTTCTTTTAACATGTTTTTCATGAGGCGCAAACTCCCTCATTGAAGCAACCTCATATTCCAAAGACTTATCAAGATCAATTCCGTACAATCAAATCACCTCTTGATATTTATTATAACATAATATTGTGATATTTGCAATATTATAGCTGATATAAACAATTACAAAATACGCAATTTTGTGCTATAATACAGCTAAATACAAAAGAAAGGTCGCAAACCCTCATGAAAACGAAATATTCTCTTTATACTTCAAAAGAAATCAAACCTACAGGTTGGCTCAAAAGACAGCTGGAGATCCAGGCAGACGGTCTTTCGGGAAACCTTGACAAAGTCTGGCCCGATGTACGTGACAGCAAATGGATAGGCGGAGACTGCGAGGGCTGGGAACGTGTACCCTACTGGCTTGACGGATTCATTCCTCTTGCATATCTGCTTGAAAACGAGGACATGATCGCACGTGCTAAAAAATACATTGATGCAATAATCGCAGGTCAGCAGGAAGACGGCTGGATCTGCCCTTGCACTGTCGAAGAACGTCCCACTTATGACACATGGGCTGTTCAGCTTATTTCAAAGGTTCTCACCGTATACTATGAATGTTCGGGGGACGAAAAAATTCTCGAAGTAATCTACAAAACGCTGAAGAATTACTATGAATTACTGAAAAACGGAACTATTTCCCTTTTTGAATGGGCAAAAGCACGTTGGTTTGAAACTTTCATCGCCCTGAACAAACTTTACAGCATCTATAAAGAAGACTGGATGAAAGATCTGGCAAAAATACTCAAAGAACAAGGTCTTGACTACGAAAGCTATACGGAAGTCTGGAAACATCCCGTTTATAAATGGAAATTTGAAACACATATCGTAAACATGGGCATGATGCTGAAATATGAAGCTGTTTCCGCAGAGCTTCTTGATGCACCATACACGAAGATAGCAGACAAACTCAACGATATTCTTTCCCGATACAACGGTACTCCCGTAGAACTTTTCACCGGTGACGAATGTCTTGCAGGTCTCAGCCCCATCCATGGTACGGAATGTTGTTCTGTTGCTGAACAGATGTATTCATACGAACTTCTGTACGCTTACACGGGAGATAAAAAATGGGCTGAAAAACTTGAAGTTCTTGCGTTCAACGCATTCCCCGCAACGAATACGGAAGATATGTGGGGACACCAGTACGACCAGCTCAGCAACCAGATGGCTTGCGTAAGATTCGACGGAAAAAATCCTTTCGGCACAAACGGAAACGAATCACATCTGTTCGGTCTTGAACCCAACTACGGCTGCTGTACTGCAAACTTCAATCAGGCTTGGCCTAAATTTGCACTTTCAACATTTATGAAAACACGAAACGGTATTCTCTCTGCCGTTCCCGCACCTTCAAAACTCACAACTGAAGTTAAAGGTGTTCCCGTAACGGTTGAACTCATCACGGAATACCCATTCAGAAATAAACTCACATACAAAATCGATGCGGAAAGACCTGTTAAATTCAATTTCAGCGCAAGAATTCCATCCTTTGCGAAAAATATAAAAGTCAACGGAGAAAATACTTCTCTCCGCGGAAACCTCTGCCTTGATAAAGAATGGACAAACGAAACAGTTGAGATCACATTTGATACGGAAATAACACTCGTAAAGAGACCTCACGACCTCTGCTGCGTAAAGAAAGGCTCACTTGTCTTCGCTGTTCCCGTTGAATATAAATCAAACATGCTTGAATACACAACAAGAGAAACCGTTGTAAGAAAATTCCCCTACTGCGACTACGAATTCTACCCCACTTCCGATTGGAATTACGCATATGCGTCCAAAGACTTCAAAGTTGTGGAAGCTGAGGGAGATGAATTCCCCTTCTCCGTAAAAAATCCCAGACTTATGCTTGAAGCTGATGTAGTACACATTGATTGGGGTTTGGAAGATGGATATCTCAATCTTTGCGCAAAAACACCAAAAAGCCGCAAGCCTGTAGGCGAAATTGAAAAAATAAAGCTCCAGCCATACGGATGCACAAATCTCAGAATGACTGAAATTCCCTTTGTAAACAAAAAATAAATGAACTTTGTCGGAGATCCGCTATGGGTCTCCGATCTGTTTTTTACAGGAAAGTATATCCTGCAAAATTATTGCAAAATGTGATATTATTTCAAGAAAAGGTCTTGACAGAGTGTGTAAAATGTGATATAATAAAGGGTACAATATTACTCTCATTTTCAGAGGTGTGTTTATGGCAGAGTTTAAGATACACAGTAATTATAAGCCCTCGGGTGACCAACCCGAAGCCATACGGCAGATAACAGAAAGCTTTCGAAAGGGAAACCGTGATACGGTCCTTTTAGGTGTTACGGGCAGCGGTAAAACTTTCACGATGGCGAATGTTATTCAGAATTTACAGCGCCCCACTTTGGTTCTCGCTCACAACAAGACCCTTGCGGCACAGCTTTGCAGTGAATTAAAAGAATTTTTCCCCGAAAATGCCGTTGAATATTTCGTCAGTTACTATGACTACTATCAGCCTGAAGCATATCTTCCCCACACGGACACATATATAGAAAAAGATATGGAGATCAACGAAGAGATCGACCGTCTGAGGCACTCCGCAACATACTCACTTTTTGAGAGAAGAGACGTTATAATCGTTGCCAGCGTTTCATGTATCTACACACTCGGAGACCCGATCTCATATAAAAAAATGATCGTATCCGTCCGTGAGAATCAACAGCTTGACATGAATGAAGTCGCAAAACAGCTGATAGGCATCCGCTACAACAGAAACGACTACGATTTTGCACGAGGAACTTTCCGCATAAAAGGCGATGTTATGGAAATATTCCCTGCCGCAAATGAGGACAAATGTATAAGAATAGAATTTTTCGACGACATCGTTGACAGGATTTCCGAGATAAACCACATCACAGGTGAAGTTATCTCAAGACTGAAACACGTTGCGATATACCCTGCAATGCACTATGTCACCGACCCAGAAAAAATGGAAGAAGCCATCGGACAGATAATGGAAGAAATGGAAGAAAGGGTGCAATGGTTCACAGACAACAAAAAGCTCATTGAAGCCCAAAGAATAAAAGAAAGAACTCTTTATGACATCGAATTTTTGCGTCAGATGGGTTACTGCAAAGGCGTTGAAAACTATTCAAGAGTCCTTTCGGGACGGGCTCCGGGCTCTACACCATATACACTTTTGGATTATTTTCCAGAAGACTTTATAACCATTATAGACGAGAGCCACGTAACCGTTCCTCAGGTCAGAGGTATGAGTGGCGGCGACAGGGCAAGAAAAACCAACCTTGTTGATTTCGGATTCAGATTACCATCGGCATACGACAACAGACCGCTGAATTTTGAGGAATTCGAAAGAAAAATGAATCAGGTCCTTTATGTTTCGGCAACTCCTGCGCAATATGAAAAAGAACGTGCCTCGGTGGTGGCGGAGCAGATCATCAGACCTACGGGATTGCTTGATCCTGAAATTTCCGTAAGACCGACAGAAAATCAGATCGACGACCTCGTTTCGGAAATTAACGCAAGGATTGAAAAGAAAGAAAGAGTTATCGTTGTTACACTCACGAAGCGTTTGGCGGAATCTCTTTCGTCATATCTTAAAGGTCTGGACATCAGAGTTCGGTACATGCACCACGATATTGACACTCTTGAACGAATTGAAATCTTACGTGATCTGCGTATGGGCGAATTTGATGTAATCGTAGGTATCAACCTTTTGAGAGAGGGGCTTGACCTGCCTGAAGTTTCATTGATCGCGATCCTTGACGCAGATAAAGAAGGATTCCTGAGAAATGAGACGTCTCTTATCCAGATAATCGGACGCGCGGCAAGAAACGCCGAAGGTAAAGTTATCATGTATGCAGACAGCGTCACTCCATCAATGGAAAGAGCGATCCGAGAGACCGAAAGAAGAAGAGGTATCCAGGAAGCATACAACAAGGAACACGGAATCGTTCCGAAAACCATCATAAAACAGATCAGCAACCCATTGGCAATAACAGTATCCCCCGAAGAGATAAAGAATGCAGAAAAACCGTCATCAACAAAGAAAATGACCAAAGCGGAGCGCGAAGACCTCATCGAACGTCTGACTCAGGAAATGAAGAACGCCGCAAAACAGCTGGAATACGAATACGCTGCGCAGCTGCGTGATGAAATAAACAAACTTAAAAAGGGAAAATAAAGGAGGACTTTGCGGGGAAACTTCTTTTCGCGGAAAAAAAAGTTTCCCCACACCCCTTCAAGAAAACCGATACATGGTCAATTATTAAAATTATACATTACTCCTAAAAAAACCGAGACAAAAAAATAATCCAGACAGTTCCCCTATAAAGCATTGAAAATGCTTTATACAAAAGTTTTTTTGAAAAAGGGGTTCGGGGAAAAACTATTTTTACAAAAAATGTTTTTCCCCGTAAAACCACAACTACAAATTTAGAAAGGAACACAATGAGAAATAATTTATTTGTAAAGGGCGCACGCGCCAACAACTTAAAGAATGTAGATCTTGAAATACCTCGTGACAAACTGGTAGTTTTCACGGGACTTTCAGGTTCGGGCAAAAGTTCCCTTGCATTTGACACGATCTACGCAGAGGGTCAGCGCCGCTATGTGGAGTCGCTTTCAGCATATGCCCGTCAGTTCCTCGGTCAGATGGAAAAACCCGATGTGGACTATATCGAGGGGCTCTCCCCTGCCATTTCCATCGACCAGAAGACAACTTCACGAAATCCCCGTTCCACCGTCGGAACGATCACAGAGATACACGACTACCTACGTCTACTTTATGCACGTGTAGGTATCCCACATTGCCCTATCTGCGGTCTTGAGATCAAACAGCAACCGCTGGATAAGATAGTTGATACGATCCTCGAATATGAAGAGGGTTCAAGAATTCAGATCCTTGCACCAGTTATCCGAGGCAGAAAAGGCGAATACCAGAAACAATTTGAAGAATACAGAAAAAGCGGCTTTGTCCGTGTCCGTGTTGACGGAATAATTTACGATCTTCAGGAACAGATACCCCTTGAAAAAAACAAAAAACATGATATTGAAATAGTTGTTGACCGTCTTTCCATTCGTGACGGCATAAGAAAACGTCTTTTTGACTCATGCGAAACGGCATCACAGCTTTCAAGAGGTCTTGTTCTCGTTGTTTTCGCAGACGACAGTGGACGTGAACAGATGTTCTCCCAGCGTTATTCATGTCCCGAACACGATATCGGAATCGAAGAACTTACACCGAGAATGTTTTCATTCAACAACCCCATGGGTGCATGCAAGACCTGCTCAGGTCTCGGTTATATAATGGCTATAGACAAAGATCTTGTTATTCCCAATAAAAAAGTTTCTCTCATGGACGGTGCTGTAAAAGCAACGGGATTCGGAAACATTGCACAGAATCCGACTCTTATGAAAGTTTTCAGTCAGGTTCTGAAAAAATACGGTCTGACAGTTGCCGACCCCATTGAAAAATACTCGGAAGAGGCTCTTGACGACCTCCTTTACGGCAGCGAGATGCACGAAGGTATAATCACCACACTTGAAAGAAGATACAAACAGACACAGAGCAGCGCCGTAAAAGCGGAAATGGAAGCGCTGATGTCAAACAATGTTTGTCCCGACTGTCACGGTGCAAGACTCAATCCCGTTTCCCTTGCGGTAACCGTTGGCGGCACAAATATTCACGACCTATCTTCTTTACCTATCAGCGACGAACTGAAATTTATTAAAGAACTCAAGCTCTCACCAAGAGATATGAGCATCGCAGAGCTTATCCTGAAAGAGATCAAAGACAGACTCGGTTTTTTGGAAAGTGTAGGACTTGATTACCTTACTCTTGCCCGTTCTGCAGGTACACTTTCGGGAGGTGAGGCTCAGAGAATCAGACTTGCAACACAGATCGGCTCATCACTTATGGGCTGTATCTATATACTCGACGAACCGAGCATAGGTCTTCATCAGCGTGATAACAACAAGCTTCTGGATACTCTTCGCCATCTGCGAGACCTTGGCAATACATTGATCGTAGTTGAACACGATGAAGATACGATGCTTGCGGCTGATTATCTTGTAGACATTGGTCCAGGTGCAGGTATACACGGAGGTCACATTGTGGCAAAAGGTACACCTCAGGAAGTTATGGAATGTGAAGACTCTATCACAGGTCAGTATCTTTCAGGCAAAAAGCAAATTCCGGTACCTCCCAAAACACGTCAGAACAACGGTAAATTCATTACAGTCAAAGGTGCAAGAGAAAACAATCTCAAAGGCATTGATGTTGATTTTCCTCTCGGTGTTTTCACCTGCGTTACAGGTGTTTCAGGTTCCGGAAAATCAAGCCTTGTCAATGAGATCCTTTACAAAAATCTTATGATCCACTGCTACAATTCGAGACTGATTCCGGGTAAATGCGATGAAGTTCTCGGACTTGAAAATGTGGACAAGATAGTAAGCATAGATCAAAGCCCAATAGGAAGAACCCCACGGTCAAACCCCGCAACATATACGGGAATGTTCAACGATATTCGCGAACTTTTCGCACAGACAAACGAAGCAAAAGCAAAGGGCTACACCGCAAGCAGATTCTCATTCAACGTAAGCGGCGGACGATGCGAAGCCTGCGGAGGCGACGGTATCGTAAAAATAGAAATGCACTTCCTGCCCGACATTTACGTTCAATGCGATGTTTGCGGAGGCAAGCGCTACAACAGAGAAACTCTTGAGATAAAATTCAAGGATAAAAACATAAATGATGTTCTCGAAATGACTGTTGAAGAGGGCATGAAGCTCTTTGAAAACATTCCAAACATATACCGCAAGCTTGAGACCCTTTACGAAGTCGGTCTTGGTTACATCAAGATAGGACAGCCTTCCACCACGCTTTCAGGCGGTGAAGCGCAACGAGTAAAACTTGCAACAGAATTAGCAAAGCGCGGAACAGGAAATACAGTTTATATTCTCGATGAACCCACGACAGGTCTCCACACAGCTGACGTTCACAAGCTCATTGAAGTGCTGCAAAAGCTGGTAAACGCAGGAAACACGGTCATTGTCATTGAACATAATCTTGACGTTATCAAGTGTGCTGACCACATAATAGACCTCGGTCCCGAGGGCGGCTTCAGAGGCGGCACCATCGTTGCGACAGGTACACCGCAGGAGATCGCAAATCATCCCGATTCCCATACAGGAAAATTCCTCAAGCCTAAATTAGGTCTAAAGCCATAGGGCTTAGTAGGTTTCGACTTTCAATTTAATAGCTATCGAAACAAACACTCTGAGATAACTATTGTTTTTACTGTCAATTTTAATTATACTAAACCCTGAGGACTAATGCTTATATTTGAACTTTTCCGCAAATTATAAGTTTAGGTATTGCAAAAGACATAATTATCTGATAGAATAGTAAGAGCTAAAAATCCTAAATCTTGTACGGAGGTGACAGTTGTGCCCAATATTAAGTCCGCAAAGAAGCGTTGCAAAGTTATCAGCGCTAAAACTATGCAGAACAAGATCCAGAAATCTGTACTCAGAACAAATCTGAAAAAGCTTCAGGCTGAAGTTAAAGAAAATCCTGCTGCACTCAAAACTGCATATAAGGTTCTTGACAAAGCTGTTGCGAAAGGTATTCTTCACAAGAACAATGCTGCTCGTAAAAAGGCTCAGATCGCTGCAATGGCAAAATAATAAAAAAACAAATCGGAACATAGAAGAGCGATCTTTTATGTTCTTTTGTTTTATCTAAAATATGAAAAGAGGTTCAGTAATGGCTAAAACAAAAATAATGTTCTGTTTCGATACGGAAGACTTCACCACGATAGAATCAACAGTAGCAGCGGCAAGAATCGCAAAGATACTTGAAGAAGAGGGCTGCAAAGGCAGTTTTATGACTGTCGGCAGAGTTGCTCAGGAACTCATCAGAAACAAAAGATTTGACCTGATAGATGTTCTCAACCGCCATGAGATAAATTTTCACACAAAAGATCACACCGTACACCCCACATTGATAGAATACACAGATCTTGAAGATTTCAACAGAGCCGCAGGCAGACTTCTCAAAGAAGAATGTGAAGGCATGGGTATGGTTAAGGCTGTTTTCGGCAACGAAAACTTCTACACCGCAGTTCCTCCGGGTCCCAGCCGTTCCTATGCGGCAATGATAATTTACAGCGAATTGGGAATCCCCGTTTATGCAGATTCTATCCTCGCAACAAAAGAAGGCAAAGATGTTTTCTACTGCGGTGCACTCCAGCTGGACTATACGATCTGGTTTGAGGGCGATGTTTTTGAAAAAGATCTTTCCGACGGAACTGTTATAAACGAGCTCAAGGACCGTCTTGCAAAAAGAGAAAAAGCTATAATTTATGACCACCCGAACAAATTCTTTTTCAACCAATTCTGGGACGCTGTAAACTACAACAAAAAGAACCTTTGCGAATACGGCAAATGGATACCCTGCAACAGACGTTCAGATTCAGATATAGAAAAATATTTCAACGCTTACAGAACTCTCATAAGGAGCCTGAAAGAGGACGACAGATTTGAAATCACAACTCCAGGCGAATATTGGGAATCAATAAAAGACAAGCAGAACAGAACCGTAAAGCTCGAAGATATTCCCGCAATAAAAGCGGCTCTTGAAAATAACTTTGAACCTGTCAAAGAACCCGTATCTCTTTCCATTTCGGAAATTTTTGATGCGGCGCTGAATCTCCTCGGAGGAAAAAGTTCCTATAACGTAAAACGTGTTTATGGCTTTCTGAAAGCCCCTGTGGGCATATCGGAACAGACAAAGGTCTGTGCCTCCGAAGTAAGAGAAGCTGCGGCAAAGATCGTCAGACCCGACGAGGGACCGTTCTTCCTGCCTGAGACAGTAAACGTCGGCGGAAAGACACTTGGCGCGGCAGATTTCCTCTTCGCTATGCTGGAAACACTCTGCGGAAAAGAAGAAATAATCCTCACACCAAGACCTCAGCTGAATTCCCTTGATGAATTCCCCGAGCTGAGAGATCTGAACTTCAAAGGCACATGGATCTACAGCGACGACCTTCAGGATAATTATCTCTCTGACAGACTTCGCTGGCAATGCTGGACACTCAGATATTAAGCCCTGATACGCAAAAAGCTCTTTACAACCACTCACTCATCGGCTGTAAAGAGCTTTTAATATATTTTTAAGGAGGATCAATCAATTTTTTCGGAATGTTTGCGGAGAAACTCCAGAAATTCCTTGTTCGGCACATCACGGGAAAGCATGAACGGAATTTTTTGTTCACGGACAGCCTGCTTGGTAAAAGCAGTAACTGCGGCAGTAAAACTCAGACCAAGATCCGCAAAAAGTTCATCCGCCTGAAGTTTCAGATCTTCATCCATTCGGATCGTCACATTTATTGTTCCCATAACGCACCTCTTTCGCACTTATATTGCACATATATTATACTACAATTTATTGTATTTGTCAAGTATTTTATGTGCGAAATATTTGCAAACTATTCCTTATTCGATAAATGAATATTAAATTCCAGACAGGACAAAATAAAAATGACAATAAAATTTAAAGATAAATTTATTGACAAATTCATCAGTAAATAGTATAATATTATTGTAACGGAGGTGAACACTATGCAAAATATAGCAAGCGCAATAAACGATACTATATCAATCTCACTTTTCAACCGTGGGATGGCAGGCAAAATATTTGAAGAAGTAAAGAAAAGCGGCGCAAAAGTTGTCATGAAAAATAACGCCGCAGAATGTGTTCTTCTTTCCCCAAAGGAATATTTAAAGCTGATTGATGAGATAAATGAAGCAAGACTTATGACTATTGCAAACGAAAGGTTGGCAACTTACGATCCCAACAATACCGTTTCGGAAAAAGAAATGGCAAACAAACTGGGAATAAACGAAGAAGATCTCGAAAATTTTAATGAGGTCGAATTCGAATGAACTGGACAATAAAATATTTACCTGAAGTTGAAAAGGATTTGAAACAGCTTGCGGGCAACCAACAGCTCTTAGTATTAAAAGCAATCAGAAAAGTCAGCCAAAATCCCCTTCCTGTCTCTGAAGGTGGATACGGTAAACCCTTAGGAAACAAAAACGGAAACAATCTGACCGGATTGATGAAGATAAAACTTCGTGATGCGGGAATAAGGATCGTTTACAAACTAATAAGAACAGAAACAGAAATGCTTGTAGTTGTTGTCGGCGCAAGGGCTGATAATGAAGTCTACGAAATTGCACAAAAGCGCTCAGAAAAACACGAATTATAAAATAACAGCTCTCACAGATATAACTCTGCGGGAGCTGTCAGTATTTTAATACTCATATCCCCCCAAACCTGCTTTTCTTTGGGGAGGGTTTGGGAGGACCTTGCTTTTCGTGTGAAAAGCAAGGTCCTCCCATAAAAAATATTCTCTTTTATTTTTTACGCCTTATAGCTGTCTTTGAGGCTTACGATCTGGTTGTAGCAGTTTTCGTATTTTGTATCTTTGCAGAAATAGCCTGTACGTACAAACTGGAACTTCTCTCCCTTTTCAGCGGAAGCAAGGCATTTTTCAACCTTGGCGTTCACAACGGTCAGGGAGTTGGGGTTCAGGTAATCCGTATATGTTTTACCCTCGGGAATGTCAAATACATTTGCAAGAGTGAAGAGACGGTCATAAAGATGAATTTCAGCATCATCGGCATTGACATCGGAAAGCCAATGGATAGTACCTTTGACTTTTCTGCCGTCAACGGGATTTCCGCAACCTGTTTCAAGGTCGCAGGAACAAAGAATTTCAGTTATATTGCCGTTTTCATCCTTGATAACATCTTCATACTTGATGATGTATGAGCCCATGAGACGAACTTCGCCGCCGGGTTTGAGTCTGAAGAACTTTGGCGGAGGTACTTCCGCAAAGTCGGACTTGTCAATGTAAAGATGCTTGGAGAAAGTAACCTTTCTTGTACCTGCTTCGGGATCCTGAGGATTGTTTGTAACTTCAAATTCTTCCGTCTTGTCTTCTGGGTAATTTGTAATAGTTACCTTAATGGGATCAAGAAGTGCAATTCTTCTCTGAGCTGTGGTGTTGAGTTCGTCACGGATGCAGTGTTCAAGAAGTTCAATATCTACGATACTGTAAGCCTTTGCAACGCCTGCTTTTTTAACGAATTCGATGATAGAGGAAGGTGTATAGCCTCTTCTTCTCATACCGCAAAGTGTGGGCATACGTGGGTCATCCCAGCCGTCAACTCTGCCCGTTTCAACAAGCTCACGAAGATAACGCTTACTCATTACAGTGTAAGTAAGGTTCAGGCGTGCAAATTCATACTGATGGGGCTTCTGTTCAAATCCGATATTATCAACTACCCAGTTATAGAGAGGTCTGTGGTTTTCGAATTCAATGGAGCAAAGTGAATGAGTAATACCCTCAAGAGCGTCCTGAATAGGATGAGCGTAGTCGTAGAGGGGGTAAATACACCATTTATCACCCTGACGGTGATGATGTGTGTGGAGAATTCTGTAAATGGCAGGGTCTCTCATGTTAATGTTGGGAGAAGCCATGTCGATCTTCGCACGGAGAGTTTTTGTACCGTCGGCAAATTCACCGTTCTTCATTCTTTCAAAAAGGTCAAGGTTTTCCTCAACGGAACGGTTTCTGTAAGGGCTTTCCTTACCGGGTTCGGTAAGTGTACCTCTGTATGCACGCATTTCCTCTGCGTTAAGGTCACAAACGTAAGCCTTGCCGTCTTTGATGAGCTTTACTGCGAATTCGTAGCATTTTTCAAAGTAGTCGGAACCGTAGAAAATATGATTGGGTTCAGCGCCCAGCCAACGAAGATCCTCTTCGATGGAGCGAACATATTCGTCGTCTTCCTTGACGGGGTTCGTGTCGTCATAACGGAGATTGAATTCACCGTTATATTTTTTAGCTGTACCGGAGTTGATCCAAATAGCTTTGGCACTTCCGATATGGAGATAACCGTTGGGTTCGGGAGGGAAACGTGTATGAACGTGGGTTTCTCTGCCGCTTTCAAGGTCACTGTCGATTATCTCGTGGATAAAATTAGATGTTGTTTCTTCCATGTTTATTCCTCATTTTTTATAGATTCTTTATTTTAAAGTTCAGCCGCTGCGGAAGAGATACGGGAAAGAACTCTTTCTTTACCGAGTATCTTCATTACGCAGTAAGTGTCGGGAGATACCTGTTTACCTGTAACTGCAACTCTGAGCATCATTGCGATATCTGCAACGCTGCCTTTGAACGCGGAGGGATCCTGCTTATATGCTTTCATATCGGAAGCGTAACCCTCGCTGTCAGCAAGAGCTTTGAGTCTGTCGAACCAGACATTCTGTTCGTCGTTTTCGTCAAAGATATCAAGGTATTTTTCAAGAATTTTCTTGATCTCAGTCTTGTCAAGATTTTCGGGGTAGTCTCCTTTTCCGCTGAAAAGCGCATCGTAGAAGAAGCCCATGTAATCCTTGACCTCGCTCCAGAGACCGAAGTCCTTACGGGGCTTTTTGCCGCCTCTGCCGATGCCGAGAATTTCAACAGCATAAGCTTTATCAGCCACAAGAAGTTCGTAAAATTCAGGATCGTTATCCTTTGCCCAAGCGGTAACATTTTCATAAACCTCTTCCGCTGTCATACGGAAGATAACGTCTTTACAAACATCGTAAAGCTTCTGGATATCAAACAGCGCGCCTGAAACGCTCATTTTCTTGAAAGAGAATTGGAAGTCGTTCATAGAGGCTGTTGGGTTTGCTCTTCTCCAGTCTTCAAAATTGGAGTTGAGAAGAGTCATAACGTATTCAAGAAGACCATCTTTGGGGTAACCCTCTTTGATGTAGAATGCAAGGTCAGCTTCGGGGTCCTTACGTTTGGAGATCTTTCTCTTGGAACCGCCATCAAGCTTCATAAGAGTCGCTGTGTGACAGTATACGGGACGTTTGAAGCCAAGTGCATCAAACAGTTCAACGTGCCAGGGAAGCGTTGCAAGCCATTCCTCGCCTCTCATAACGTGGGTGGTGTGCATGAGGTGGTCATCAACTGCATGAGCGAAATGGTACGGAGGAGTTCCGTTGGATTTGAGGATTACGAAATCCTGCTCATTCTGGGGGAATTCAAGCTCGCCCTTGATAGCGTCTGTAACTTTAACATGTCTGGAAGCATCACCGAGAGATTTGAGCCTGATAACATAAGGTTTGCCCTCTTTGAGAGCCGCTTCAATATCCTCGATAGAAGCATCACGCCATTTTGCGTATTTGCCGTAATAACCGGGGTTCGCGCCCTCTTCTTCCTGCTGTTTGTGTATAGCTTCAAGTTCTTCGTCGGTGCAGAAGCAGGGATATGCTCTGCCGTCCTGTACGAGTTTCTTGGCGAAAGTCTGATATATTTCAGTACGCTGGCTCTGTCTGTAAGGACCGTAGTTCCCGTTGTCGCCGTCAATAACAGCTCCTTCGTCAAACTGAATGCCGTACTTGCCGAACATTGTGATGAAAAGTTCTGCGGCACCTTGAACTTCACGTTTGGAGTCGGTATCTTCGATTCTGAAATAGAATTTACCGCCTGAGAGATGTGCGCTTCTTTCGTTTGCCATTGCCTGGTAAAGAGCGCCGATGTGGAGATAACCCGTGGGACTGGGAGCGATCCTCATTACACGCGCGCCTTCGGGAAGGTCACGTGCGGGATATTTCTGCTCCATATCCTCGGGAGTCGTCTTGATGTGCGGATACAAAAGCTCCGCCAAATAGTTGTGATCCAATTTATTCATTCCTTTATATTATTGTCTTGTTAATAGTCCGTAGGGCATAAGAATCAGGAGCCTAATATCTCTAATACCTAACACCTAAAACCTAATACCTAATATTTCATTCTGCATCCTGCATTTTTCTCCTGTTCCGTTTTTATGCGGACATACTCTCTGAACAGCGCCCTTGTTTCCTCTGCGGTGAGGGGCTTTTCGGGACCGTAGCCGTGGGGACAAGGGAAAAGTTCCGATGAGCCGTAGATGCGGCAGATGAACCCTCTACATTGATAGATGGAACAGCGGTTGTTTTTCAGATGAGGACACCAACTGTCGGGCCAATCGACTTTCGGCATTCTTGCAAGCTCTTCGGGAGCAAACTGAATCTGATTATCACAGCACTCCATACAATCTTCCTTGCAGGTGAAGGACGGTATCTTTTCATAGAGTTTCTGTATTTCTGTCAGTTCTTTTTCCGCCACGTCAGTTACCCTCTGTAAGATCCTGAACGGTGAAGTTTTCGGCAAGTTCAAATGAATAGAAATTCATTGTGGAGTCACCGTTGCCATTGGGAGAAAGCGCTGTAAGACCGAGACGGAGACTTTCGGAAGAGGAAAATCTGAAATGTCTGAGAAGATGTTTGTTAACGCCGTCGGGAGAATAGAAAAATGCAATATTTTCGCCCTTACGGATAACATGCAGCCAAAGTGATGGCCAAGGATAGTCGGGACCTGCGGACTTATCGGAAAAACCGTCTTTTGTTACGCAGGAAGCCACAGCTTTAGTTCTGAAATTGGACTTTTCAAAATTCAATGTAGCCCAGTTTTTCGCGTCAGCGTAAACCATTACTGCAGCAGCGTCTTCGGCGTAAATAAAATCGAGATCCATGTGAACTCTTGCGGCAAAATCGCCCTTTACGTCAACGTACATAAAAGCAGCGTTGTCGAGGTTCTTTTTGCCCTCCGGGTCGCAATACATACCTGTGTGAGCTTCGGGAATAAGGCTGATGCCGTCATCCGCAGTTTCAATGAGAGAGAAATCGTCTTCCTCCGCCATATTGCAAAAGTTAAAATTACTTCTTTTGAATCCTTTGAGTAAATTTTTCATAATTAGTCCTCCGTTTCGTCGTTTATTCAGAGATATGATTATATGTGTTTTTGTAAAGTTTAAAGACCTTACCTTAAAATTCCGCTTGGTTATCGTGTTTTTCTCAAAACGTGAAATTTATGTTGCTGTGGAAAATTCAGTTTAAACAGTTGAAAAAGTCGCATAAAATCAAGGTTTTACACATTTTAAACAGGTTTTTCCACAGAAATGAATATTCATACTTGTGGAAACTGTGGAAAACTCATTTGTGTTTATGCACAAAATATCGAAAAAGCTTGATTTATAAGGGTTTTAGTGGAAAATGTTTTCCACAGCGTTTCTTGGAAAAGTCTGCAAAACCCTGTAACCGTGCGGTTTTTCAAAAATGAATAATCCACAGTATTTTATGCATAAATTTATGCATAGTAAAGGTTTTTTACATTACTTTTTGTATTATTATTTTGTAACCGTTCTTCCAATACCGTTATGCCAATCGGTAATGAGCTTTTCGCGGGCTTCTGTGCTGATCTCAGGTTTGAAAAGTCTTCCTGTTTTACGGAGATTCTTTATCTCTTCCTTACTGCTGAAGATTCCTGCGCCGAGACCTGCCATGAAAGCAACACCCTGAGCAGTTGTTTCAATATTCAAAGGTCTGTTTACGGCAACCTTGAGGAGGTCTGCCTGAAGCTGCATAAGGAAATCACTTCTGGAAGCGCCACCGTCAACACGGAGTTCGGGAATTGGCATTTTCAGGTCGTCAGTCATCGCCTTGAGAACATCGTAGGACTGGAGTGCAATACTTTCAAGGGCAGCACGAATGATGTGACAGGGCTTTGTGCCTCGTGTGAGGCCTGAAATAGTTCCTCTTGCATACATATCCCAATAGGGAGCACCGAGGCCTGTGAATGCAGGGACGAAAACAACACCGTCGCTGTCTTTTGTGCTTTCAGCTATCCTGTCAGCCTCCTGAGCTGTTTTGATAAGACCCATTTCATCTCTAAGCCACTGGAGAACTGCGCCGCCAACGAAAACACTGCCTTCAAGAGCATATACGACCTCGTCGTCTGTACCCCAGGCAATAGTGGTAAGCATACCGTTTTTGGGGAATCTGGGCGTGTTACCTGTATTCATAACGAGGAAACAGCCTGTACCGTATGTATTTTTCGTATCACCGGGTTCAAAACAGCACTGACCGAAAAGAGCCGCATGCTGGTCGCCTGCAATACCCGTAACGGGAACTTCAGCACCGAAGACTTCAGCCTTTGTGTTTCCGAAATTATGCACAGAGGGATAAACCTGAGGGAGAAGACATCCGGGGATATCGAAAAGTCTGAGAAGATAATCGTCCCAATCAAGTGTGTTGATATTGAAAAGCATGGTTCTTGCGGCATTTGTGTAATCAGTTGCATGAACGCCTGTAAGACACCAGAGGATATATGTATCAACAGTACCGAAAAGGAGATCGCCGCGCTGCGCTTTTTCTCTCGCACCGGGAACATTGTCCAGGATCCATTTGATCTTTGTGGCAGAGAAATAAGCGTCTGTTTTCAGACCTGTACGTTCAAATATTTCGTTTTCGTAACCGTCTTCTTTGATTTTGTCGCACATGGGAGCAGTTCTTCTGCACTGCCATACGATGGCATTGTAAACAGGTCTGCCAGTAGCTTTTTCCCACATAATAGTGGTCTCACGTTGGTTGGTAATACCGATGGCTGAAATATCCGAGGGCTGAAGTCCTGCCTTTGCGATAGCTTCTTTTGCAGTCTCAAGCTGGGAGCCTATGATATCGGAAGGATCATGTTCTACATAACCCGGTTGGGGATATATCTGTCTGAACTCTCTTTGAGCCATTGCAACAGGTTGACCTTCGCTGTCAAAAACGATACTTCTGGAACTTGTGGTTCCCTGGTCAAGGGATAAAATGTACTTCATAATGGAGATGCCATCCTTTCGTGGTAAAATATATTATTTTTTGGTTTTGTATTCGTTGTTTTTAAGGCGTTTGAGAACTCTTTTTTCGTGAATACTCTTCTCTCTGCCATAATGTTTTCTGTTGTCTTTTGCAGGACGCTGAACGCCTTTTTTGCGGACATATTCAAGTCCGACACTGCCAAGGAGCTGATCCTTTTCCTTTTCGGAAAGAGGTCTGTATTCACCGGGAGCAAGGTGACCGATGGAAAGTTCGCCGATAGCCACACGTTTGAGAAGCATGACTTCAAGACCGACGGCTTCGCACATACGTCTGATCTGACGGTTTCTTCCTTCGGAAATGGTAATATGAAGAGCTGTCTTGACGATCTCAGGAGCATTATCGTCAAAACCGTCTTTAGTCTCCTTGTAATCGTCAACATTACTGCCCTTTTCGTTTTTCATAGACTGAACGGAAACAATAGCAGGAAGAGTCATGCCGTCATCAAGTTCAACGCCGTTACGGAGCTGATTGAGTTTTGCCTCTTCGACATAGCCACGGACAGTTACACGATAAGTTTTATTCACATGATAACGGGGATGCGTGAGTCTCAGAGCAAGCTCTCCGTCATCTGTAAGAAGCAGGATTCCTTCACTGTCACGGTCAAGTCTGCCAACGGGGTAAACTCTGCCTTTGATATTCTTTATCATTTCGCCGACAACACTTCTGTCGTCCTGAGCTTTCATGGACGTGATAACGCCTCTGGGTTTGTAGAACATAAAGTACTGCTTTTCGCAAACTTTAAGATGAAGTCTTTTGCCTTCGCAAACTACTCTGTCATTTTCGGGATCAATATCCATACCGATAGTTGCAGGCTGATTGTTGACAATAACTTTGCCCTGTTCAACAAGAACTTCAGCGGCTCTTCGGGAGCAGTGACCGCAATCTGCAATAAATTTTTGTATTCTCATGGGTACAAATTTCCTTATAAAAGTATTTTGCTTTAATTATAGCACATTTTTTCAAATTAAACAATAGTTTCTGAAAATAAAAATATGAACAAAATGTTTACTTATCGCAAAAACCTTATTTTATAGCTTGACATAGAGCAATTATTTTGGTATAATCATGTAAAGTAATAAAAATTGGAGGTTTACAAACCATGAATAAAGTAAGACTTGGCATTATCGGTCTCGGCAACATGGGTTCCAGCCATATAAGAGATTATATGAACGGCGCTCATAAAAATATGGAGATCACCGCAATCTGCGATATTGATCCCGCCAGAATCGAAAATGCAAAAAAAGCACTTAAAAATGAAAATATCCCCGCATTCCTCTCTTCCGATGAGATCATCAAATCAGGTCTTGTAGATGCAGTGCTTATCGCTACACCTCACTACGACCACCCCACTATCGCCATTGCGGCTTTCGAAGCAGGACTCCACGTTCTTTCCGAAAAACCCGCAGGCGTTTACACAAAGGCTGTACGTGAAGAAAACGAAGCCGCTGCAAGATCAGGCAAAGTATTCGGTATCATGTATAACCAGAGAACACGTCCCGCATGGCAGAAGCTCAGAGAAATGGTTCAGAGCGGCGAACTCGGCGAAATGAAACGCGCCGTATGGATCATCACAGAATGGTACAGAACTCAGACATATTACAACTCCGGCGGCTGGAGAGCTACTTGGGGCGGCGAAGGCGGCGGTGTTCTTCTGAACCAGTGTCCCCACAATATCGACCTCATGCAGTGGGTATGCGGCGTGCCCAAGAGAGTACGTGCATCTGCTTACTACGGCAAATACCACAATATCGAAGTTGAAGACGACGTAACAGCTTACTATGAATACGAAAACGGCGCTACAGGTCTTTTCATCACAACAACAGGTGAATGCCCCGGAACAAACAGATTCGAATTTACAGGTGACAAGGGTAAAGTTATTCTCGAAGGCAATACTCTCACTCATGTAAAACTTGACGGTTCTGTTTCTGAATTCACAGCAAACTCTCCCGAAGGCTTCGGAAGACTTAAAGGCGAAACAACCGTTACAGATTACGGCAACGGCGGCGAACATGCTGAGATCCTCAACAACTTTGTTGACGCTATCCTCAACGGCACACCTCTTCTCGCTCCCGGCTGCGAAGGTATCAACGGTCTTTCCATTTCCAACGCAATGCATATGTCCTCCTGGACAAATGATTGGGTAGACCTTCCCATCGACGAAAACAAATTCTATGAAATGCTTCAGGAAAAAATCAAGACTTCCACATTTGTAAAGACAAACGTTGAAGCTAAGATCGCTGACGTTTCAGGCACATTCGGCAACTAAGGCATTACAATTTAATATTTATGAGGGGACCCTTCTTTTCGCGTGAAAAGAAGGGTCCCCTCAAACTCCCCTCCAAGAAAAGCGAGCTTGGGAGTTGATCAAATCCCTTTATCTGCAAGCAACGCCTGTTCGATACGTCCATAATGGCGTTCAACATCCCACAGCGACCTGCAATCATCCGTGTAATCAATATCGGGGAAATATAACGTTTCGGGAAAATCACCCTGAACAAGGGGATCCAATATTTTTATCGGGTCATGGTCTCCCCTGATTGCGTTTGCATTTATGTAGCCGTCAAAAATAATAGACCTTAATCGGTTAAATATCGGTTTCATTTCTATTGCTATTGAATTCATCTTCAAGCCTCCGTTCTGTTGATGGATTTATTATAGCACATTTTTTCAAAATTGTAAAGCAAAAAATTGACTTTGGAAGGGATTTGTGGTAAAATTCTATTGTGAACAATTATTTCTGAAAGGAAGTACATATATGGATAAAGTACGTTTAGGTCTTATCGGTATCGGAAACATGGGCGGAGATTACGTAAAAAAACACTGCCATGCAAACCCCGAAAAATTTGAATTGACCGCAATCTGCGATATAAAACAGGAAAGAATAGATGCAGCAAGAGAAATACTCGGTAAACCGGATTTTCCTGCATTCCTCAACTCAGACGACCTGATAAATTCAGGGCTTGTTGACGCAGTTATTATTGCGACACCTCACTACGATCATCCCAAAATTGCGATAAAGGCCTTTGAAGCAGGACTTCATGTTCTTTCCGAAAAGCCCATCGGCGTTTATACTAAAATAGTCCGTGAAGAAATGGAAGCGGCTGAAAGATCCGGAAAAGTTTTCGGTGTAATGTATAACCAGAGAACTACCCCCTCATACAGAAAGCTGAGAGAAATGATCCAAAGCGGAGAACTTGGCGAAATGAAGCGTGCTGTCTGGTATGCGACAGGCTGGTACAGAACTCAGGCGTACTACGATTCAGGCGATTGGCGTGCCACATGGGCAGGCGAAGGCGGCGGTGTATTGCTGAACCAATGTCCGCATCACCTCGACCTTATGCAGTGGCTCTGCGGTGTACCTAAAAGAGTTCACGCATCAGCTTACTACGGCAAATACCACGATATTGAAGTTGAAGACGATGTAACCGCATTTTTTGAATATGAAAACGGCGCAACAGGACTTTTCATCACCACAACAGGCGAATGGCCCGGTGCCACAAGATTTGAATTTACGGGAACAAAGGGTACTGTAATTGCAGAAGCACACAAGCTTACCATAACGAGAGCAATTGACGACACTGATGTATTCCTCAAAGAATCTGACGGAGGTTTCGCAAAACCGAGACTTGCAGAACCTGAAGTAATTGAATTCCCCGGCGCAAAAGGACATCCCGAAGTCCTTGAAAACTTCGTAGATGCTATCCTTTACGGAACACCTCTGCTTTCACCGGGTAACGAAGGTATAAACGGCTTGACCGTTTCAAATGCGATACACCTCTCGTCTTGGACAAACGATTGGGTAGATGTTCCTTTTGACGAAGATAAATTCTACAACATGCTCCAGGAAAAGATCAAAAACTCCACCATTGTCAAAAAAGCCGCAACAGGCAAAGTAGAAGATCTTTCCAACACCTACGGAAACTAAACAGTATAAAATATATGTGGTCAGCTCTGAATGAGCTGACCACATAATTCATGATATTAAATTACTTATCTTGTGGACACATTCATGATGCCGTCAACTGCCTGAAGTTTTGCAACGATGGCAGTAGCATCGATCATATCTGTAAGGTCGATAATAGCGTAGGAGATATCACCTTTACTCTTACTCTGCATATGTTCAATGTTAAGACCAAGCTCGCCGCAAGCAGAAGCCATAACGCTGATCATATTGGGTACGTTCTTATGAAGCACGCAAAGTCTTGTGCCGCCGCTTCTTTCGCAAGAAACATTGGGGAAGTTTACGCTGTTAACCGTGTTTCCGTTTTCAATAAAGTCTGTAAGCTCTTTAACAGCCATTACAGCGCAGTTATCTTCAGATTCTTCTGTGGAAGCACCGAGGTGAGGAATCGCTATAACGCCTTCCATACCTGCTGTGCGAGCGTTGGGGAAGTCTGTAACGTAACGTCTTACCTTACCGGATTTGAGAGCTTCTTCCATATCGTCATCGTTAACAAGAGCATCACGGGCGAAGTTGAGAACGATAACACCGTCTTTCATAAGAGCGATAGTATCTTTATTGATCATGTGCTTTGTTCTTACTTTGGGATCTTCGTTGTCGATAAGAGGTGTATGTACAGAGATGAAATCTGCCTGAGCAAAAATCTGTTCTCTGGAGTCCACTTTAGTAACAGCGCTGTTGATTTTGAGAGCCGCATCAACGGACATATAGGGGTCGCAACCGATAACTTTCATACCGAGAGCAACCGCAGCGTTTGCAAGAGGTCCGCCGATAGCACCGAGACCGATGATACCAAGAGTTTTGCCTGCAACTTCTGTACCTGCGAATTTGGATTTTTCCTTTTCAACAAGCTTTGCAATGCCTTCTTCATCTTTGTTTGCTTTAACCCAATTTACACCGCCGACAACGTCACGGCAAGCGAGAAGCATACCGCAAACTGCGAGTTCCTTAACACCGTTAGCGTTAGCACCGGGAGTATTGAAAACTGCGATGCCTGCTTCTGTGCATCTGTCAAGGGGAATATTGTTTACGCCTGCGCCTGCACGAGCAATACCCTTGAGTTCGGGATTAAATTCATAGTCGTGCATAGCTGCGGAACGGACAAGAATACCGTCAGCAGCTTCTTCGTTATCGCCGCAAGTATATTTTGTAAGATCAAGGTTTGCGAGACCTACTTTGGAGATCTTATTGAGAGTTTTGATTTTATACATTGTCTTCAAGTCCTTACTTATTGTTCTTTTCAAATTCAGCCATGAATTCAACAAGCTTTTCTACGCCTTCAACAGGCATAGCGTTGTAAATGCTTGCTCTCATACCGCCAACGGAACGGTGACCTTTAAGGTTAACGAAACCTGCGGCTGTAGCTTCTTTAACAAATTTAGCGTCGAGTTCATCGTTACCTGTAACGAAGGGAATGTTCATGATAGAACGGTCGTCGGGATTGGAGACTGTAGCGCTGAACATTTCGGAATTGTCAAGGAAGTTATAGATCATTTCAGCTTTCTTGTTGTTGATCTCTGCCATCTTTTCAAGACCGCCGATGCTCTTTACCCATTCAAGCACCAATTTGCATACGTAAATAGCGTATGTGGGAGGTGTGTTGTACATGGAACCATTATCGGCATGGATCTGATACTTAAACATTACGGGAGTAATATCCATAGCTTCGGTGATAAGATCTTCGCGGATAATAACAACTGTCAGACCTGCAGGGCCCATGTTTTTCTGTGCGCCTGCAAAAATGATGCCGTATTTAGAAACATCTACAGGTTCACTGAGAATGCATGAAGAAAGGTCTGCAACCAGGGGAACATCGCCTGTATCGGGAAGATTCTTAATTCTTGTACCGTAAATGGTGTTGTTCTGGCAGATATAGAAATAGTCTGCATCGGGGTTGAATTTGGAGCTGTCAAGCTCGGGAATGTAGTTGTAAGTCTTGTCTTTGGAAGATGCTACGACATTGACTTCACCGTAACGGGAAGCTTCGTCGCAAGCCTTTTTAGCCCACATACCTGTGAGAACAAGGTCGATCTTCTTTTTCTTCATCAGGTTGAGGGGAATCATCGAAAACTGGGAAGATGCTCCTCCCTGAAGAAATAATACTTTGTAGTTTTCCGGAATGTTCATAATTTCACGGAGCAGGGCTTCAGCTTCATTGATAATGCTCTCATAAACTTTAGATCGATGGCTCATCTCCATAACGGACATGCCGCTCTCCCCATAGCAAAGCATTTCACTCTGCGCTTTTTCCAAAACTGCCTCAGGCAATACTGAGGGACCTGCTGAAAAGTTATAAACTCTTTTCATGAGAAATATCCTCCTGTTTTAATAATAAAAATATAAATAGTTTAAACCGCTAAACGGAAAAATTTAACGATTTAAACTATTATACCACCAAACGGTCTCTTTTGTCAAGACCGAACATGACAAGTTTTCAAATAATTCAAAATATATGTCTTCAAAACCATAAAAACAGTTATTTCAGCCTATCTTTTCTTATTTTTCTTCATTTCGGTTATTTTCACACGATCCCTTTTCTTACGAAGTTCCTCACGTATACGTTTTTTATTGGCGAGGAACACCACGACCGTATAACCGACGGTAATTATGAGAATGATTATAAAAACAGTCCACACATAGGGATTCTTGAAGAATTTCGAGATGTAGCCCGTATACTGACCGACTATATCAAGAGCAACGTCTGTCTGGGCAAGAAGTTCAACACTTCCAAGAAGTTTGCCGTCGTAATAATAATCCACAGTTCCTATCTTCTGTCCTTTTACGATAGGTGCGTGAATGGAATCGGGAACATTATATACCTGCAAAATATCCTTATCGGGAACGCTTCGGGGCATGGAGACTTCCAAGGTTTTATCCGCAACGGAAGTTACATAGTCACGGTCTTTACCCAGAACGACTTCGACCTCCGCAACAGGAGAATTCGCCTGAACAATAGTTCTGAAAGCGTATTCATTGACGGAAAATGTCAGCATCTCCGCCACATCTGTCAGTATCCCGCCAAAAGATTCCGTTCCTATGGCAACAGATACAAGTCTCATATTTTTATTTACTGCAATACTTGCAAGAGCAAAACCCTGCTCCGCATTTCCCGACATGGCAAGCCCTGTGGCTCTTTTTGAATGATATCCGCTGTTGGGGTCAATAAGAAGATTCTTCGTGTACATGGTTCTTCTTGAACTGCCAACAGAAAACTCAATGAAACGGCTGTCGGAATAGTCCTCTATGTAGTCGAGAGACAATGCATGAGTGATTATCTTTGCAATATCTCTCATAGTAGTCAGCTGACGTGTTCCTGCAGAAAAATAGCCCGTAACATTCGTAAAGATCGTATTTTCAGCGCCAAGCTCCCTTGCTCTGAGGTTCATCTGACCTACAAAATCGTTCACATTTCCTGCGAGAGTCGTAGCTATGGCAACGGCACATTCCTGCGAGTTGGCAACAAGTACGCACTTCATAAGGTCACGCAATGATACCACATGACCGTTGGCAAGATTTGCGGAGCTTTTTTCAGGAGTATTCTTCAGCATTTCGGAAGTGATAGTCACCTGAGTTTCCAGACTTACACCTGATTCCACAAGCAGAATACAAGTCATAAGACGCGGAAGAAAAGCGCAATAAACAAGATCATTTGGATTCTTGGCATAAAGTTCGTAGCCCGAATCCGCATTGAAAATTATTGCGTGTTCGGCAGATATTTCCAACGTATTCGGCTCTTCACTCTCGGCACGTGCAGGAACTGCCAAAAGAACGGTGAAGAGCAAACATATTATCAATAAAAATGAAAAGCAGCGATTTTTTAAACTGGCGGTCATTTTAGTTTTCCCTGTAAATTTCAATAATATTTTCACCGTAAACATCAGTGAAAGTTCTACATTTAATTATATCATATTTACAGCAAAAACGCCATACCGTGATTTTGAAAAATTTGAAAATTTTCTCGTAGTAATCTGTTTTATCGGCTCATTTGGAGCCATCTTCACGTTTAAGTCCCAGCACGCACTCATGGCAGGAGTTTTCCGCCCTGCAGGAGATACAAGTCTCCTCATGCTCCGCAGTAGCGGCGACACGAATTATAACATTCTCGCCGCGGGAAGGACAATAGCGTTCCTTAACAGTATATTCTTTACCCATCATTCCGTTCCTCCGCCGTTGATCAAAGTTCTGACATACGCCCGCATTTCAGCGCCACTCTGTATGGTGTGGGCGTTTTCGATAAAATCCTGCTGTTGCGGAACCGTCAGCGCACCGAAAGCCTTGAGCGCTTCCGTATTCTGCGCAAGAGCCATACCCAAACCCAATGGGATATCTGAATTGGTAAGATTTTTTTCCATTATTACACCGTCCGTTTCTAAATCTGTAGTGCAAATATTTTATTCAGGAACTTCTCAAATATTCACAATTACGGAAAAAAATCATATTTTATTAGTGACTGCGGTCAAATAAACGGAAAGGAATTGTACTGTTATGTTTTTATCCGGACGCTCAAATGACAGCTGGTGGATAATCATCATCGCTGTTGTAATTTTATTTATAATCTTCAAAGACAATGACAACGACTGCTGCTGCGAGAAGCAGCTTCCACCCTGCTGTTAGAGGGGTAGTTCTATTTTTGCGGGGAAAGAAAAAACTTTCCCCGAAGCCCTTACAATAAAACCGAATTGGATATAAAACGGAGTGGCTCATTTAACGCAGAACGAAATCCCCCAATTAAATTTAAGAAAGAAACCAAAAATTCTTATTTGAGCTTTAAAATATCATCCACCGAAAAATTTTCGGTGGATGATATTCAAATATATTTACTGTCCGCCATACAGTTTCTGTGCTTCAAACCAATAACCGGGAAGATAAGAAAGTGCGACATCGTCAAATTTCTCAGGCATAGGATTCCAACTCTCACGCGGGAGGAAATTCAGCTCATTCAATCTGTCAAAAAGATACTTGTTATACTGCAGATAGCTGTTATAAACAGAAGCCTCAACATAATTACGTATCTCAACTCTGTATTTTGAGATCTCATCCTTTGTGAACATGTCAGGATTTGCTTTAAAGAAATTTGTCAAGATCTTATTGGTCGCACCACTCCATGAATCCGCAACACGGATATATTGGAAATTATCAAGAGGTTTGACCTTATCCCCCACACCCCATTTAGCGGCATAGAGATACGATCTGAGGAATTCGATCTGGAAAGAATCCTTTGCGATACGGGAACGCTGTTCCTCTGTTTCAGCAAGTGCGAGAGCTTCACCGAAAAGTTTTTCTCCATCAGTCATGATTCTCGGAGGCTCAACATCGTTGAACCAATTATAATAAACAGTCCAGTCGTAATTCTGATAATTACGGATCATATCCTCTGTAAGAGCTTCGGGATATGAGTCCTGAGGATGAATGTTTTCAAGAACCTTAAAGGGATAGGATGCAATAGGTTCATGAGATGCTCTCTTATGTCCTGAAGAATACTCTTCCTGAGCAAGAAGAATGAAGTTTTTGATGCTCTGCCAACCAGGTCCGTAAACATTTACAAGGAATTCGTCCATGTGAGCATAATACTCATCCTTTGTCATATCTGTATCCCACATAAGCTTAGTCATAAGATAGCTTTTCAATTCAGTAAAAGTAGATGCACTGCTATGAGACACGCCCTGATAAAAATATCCGCAGATATTATGTTCCATATAGAATTTGAAATCTTCATAAATAACATCGAAATCGGCAACAAGAGAGTGGTAATGGTCCCAGTTCATATTGTAGCCGTAAGCCATTATCTTGTTTGTCAAAGACAGCCAGTCATTAACATCTTTAGAGACTGAATTAAATGTACCGTCAATCATTGTAATATCACCGTCTATAGGACAGTTGGAATTGAGCGGATGAGCAGCACAAGCATCTATGGGAGCAAACTGGATGATTATATTATCGGCAGGAGCCGTAACAGGTGCGCTGCGTGTAAAGCGATACGCATATGTCATAAGATAGCGTCCGTTCAGTTCTTCCTTTACGCCTTCTGAAATTTTATTCAAAGCTCTGATAAGAGTTCCTGAAATAGCCCCGCCTTCTTCAGCGTATATTTTCATACACTCATCGCACTTACAGTAATCCGCATTGTCATTGGCTGAAACATGGAAGATCTCAGCATCAGGATTATCAAGAATATACTTTCTTGTTGCCTCTGTAAGTATAGAAACAACTTCGGGATTTGAAAGACAGAGCTGATGATAATAATCGGAGCCTACAGGCTGACCGTATCCGCGGACCCCATTTTCATCCATCGCAAAATATTCAGGATGTTCTTCAAAGTAATCTTCATCACGGAGCATCCAGTCAAAAGTATGTCCGCCGATCCAAAGTTCACAGCCGCCGTATTCATCCGTAGGAAGGGCACTGTAATGCACAAAATTAACTCTGCGTTTTGCAAGAAGCTCATTCTGACGGTAGTCATACCAGCCTAAAAATCTGAATTCCAATTTTGCAAGCTGTTTATCTTCTTCAATTTTTTCAATAGAAACAGTTTTAAGTTCGGGAATTTTTTCCACGGTTTTGGTGAAGAACCGACAGCCCAGATAGTCTTCCAGGAACTCATAAACGGCATAAAGAGTACCTCTCTGTTCACCGCCCACAAGCCAAAGCTTTTCGCCTGTTGTTTTTATAATAAAGCCTTCGTCACCGAGCTCATTGCGGTCAAATTCACCGTCAGATTCACGGTTTGTCTTTCCAACTACGATCTCCTTTTTAACAGGAACAGAAGAATCAGTAACGATCTCAAGCTCAACACCCGTGATTTTTTTCAGATAAGCCTGAAGTTCTTTTGCGGCTGTAACTTCGGAAATATACGCATTCTCGCCTCTGACGATAACATACTCCGAAACACCGTCAACTACAAGATCAATTTTTTCCGACATAGTATCATCTTCCTTTCCATTATCGACTTTTTGCTGTTGGTTGTCAGGATTTTCAACATCTTCAACAGGTTCTTGACCGCAAGCTGCAAGAAATGTAAACATCACTGACACGGCAAGAAACAAACTTAAAAATTTAATCTTCATAATTCAAAACACCCACTGATTTATATACTAAAGCAAATACATTATACAACAAAAACCATACATTGTCAATACCTTTATTTTTTTTGCAAAAAAACTGAACCGCTCCGATTTATACTATATGCATAAATCGGGGCAGTTCAAAACGGTTCTATAATAAATGTTGGGGTAATGCTCAACATTTATTTTTTTGTTCATAAAAAAAGGTTGAACATAAGCAAAAAATCCTGTATAATGTAAATCACCACAACAAAACATTCTACTGTTGAGTTGTAAGCTGTATCTGTTCGGGTACGATAAGTCCGTTATTACTGATCTTAAGCTGATCCGCATAAACATTAACAGTCAAATAGTCTCCGACTTCAAGATCTGAAAACTTAATATACATAAGACGATTGGTATCGTAATCAACATAAATGAGCTTACGCTCTTCACTCAATTTACTGCAATCTATGGCAGACTTTTTCTCAAAGAAAGAGTCTCTATCATCACAATCATTAACGTAAATGATCTGCTTTTCAGCATCAATTCTGACTATTTCCACATTCAAACCCATATATAAAAAATTCTCCGCTTGATCATCTTGGTCATACACAATAAATATAACCACACATGTCAACAAGACTACGCATATAAACGCTAAAGCCACAGATAATATTTTTTTCAAGTAGAGCTCCTTTCCATCGCCTTTTCAGGCGGAACAAAAATGTTTTTGGAAACAAGGTTGCATTAAGCAATCCTATAAGCAAAAAGTAAGACGATTCTTTTATACATGATCTCAAGGTCTGAATAAGGAATGGATCTGACCGCAAAGAAGCGTGAAACTTTTGACATTATAAACAAAACAGGAATCAGCCCCAAAAGTATACCTGAAATCAAATACATCACAAATATCACACCTTTCAATCACCAAATATCATATTTTCTGTTTATATTATACCATAATATACATAATATGTCAAGATACAAACACAAATCAACATTAACATTTTTGTAAACTAACACTATACTATTTCAAACCTTCATTGATTTTCTATACAATATATTCATAATGATTATAGATAAAGCAACCGTAAAATTCCTTGTAAAGCATTTTCAATGCTTTACACTAAAGTTTTTTTGGAAAAGGGTATGGGGAAAACCTATTTTTACAAAAGATGGTTTTCCCCATAAAATACAAACTATACTAAATCTTAAATCTCAGCAACAATAACGCCGTTGAGCATCATATTGTAGAGCGCAAAGCGGTGCATCACGTTCCCGTCATGGGCTTCGGTGGTAAAGGTCTGAGTTGCGTTTTCAAGAACCACAACATTCATTTTTTTGTTGTTCTGATTTGCATAAGCCTTCAGGGCAAGGGCGTACTGCATGACACAGATATCCGTCATTCCGCCGCCGATGACATAATTCACAACGTCTTTATTTTCAGCCGTCCAGCGCAGATATTCGGGACAGAAGAACGGATTCGTACCGTTTTTAGCGATAACAGTCGCTCCGGGCAAAAAACGGTCAAGTTCTTCGATCACGGTACACTCTTCCTTGGTGTCACAATGTTCGGGAAAAGTCTTGAACTCAACACTCTGAAAGTTGTGGGAATCATAGATAAAAAGCCTGCGGCTGTGCAGAAAATACTCGTTCATCTGGATCAGGCGAGGAATCTTTGCGGCAACCTGAGGCGACGCAAAATAGCCGTCCTTGAAGTACCCGTTCACGGTGTTGATGTTAACAACAACGGTTTTCGCGGGGTCAAGGGGGACTTTGCGGATATTCACGGTCATTTCGTCAAGAATTTTATCGGCGCTTCGTGAAAATAAAGCCATTTTGGTTCCCTTTCATTACATTCTCTGAATCTTTTCGATATACGAATTTCTGTCACTCTGCGCAAAAACAGCAGAGCCGAGAACTGCAACATCAACGCCGCTTTCAACGGTCATTGCAAGTGTCTCGTCGTTTATTCCGCCGTCAGCCTGAACAATAGTATCAAGACCTCTGCGAGCGATCTCAGCTTTGATGACCTTTACTTTCTCAAGGCAGTCGGTGATCATTTTCTGACCTCCGAACCCCGGCTCAACGGTCATTACAAGGACCATGTAGAGCTTATCAAGATAGGGGAAAACCGCTTCCGCAGGAGTATTTGGCTTTATGGAAAGAGAGGGTTTTACGCCAAGCTCTGTGATAGTATCAATGAGTTTTCCGCAATTTTCGGTAGCTTCCACATGGAAAGTTATGATATCAGCCCCTGCTTTTGCGAACTGAGGCACATATTTTTCAGGATCGGATATCATAAGATGACAGTCAAGGACCATATCCGTAGCTTTTCTGATGCTCTGAACAACGGGAATACCGATGGAAATATTAGGTACAAAATGTCCGTCCATAACATCAAGGTGAAGCATATCCGCAGAATTTACTGTTTTTATTTCGTTTTTGATGTCGGCAAAATCGCACGACAAAAGTGAGGGAGCGACCTGCATATGTATTTTCTCCTATTCTTTGATTCTGATTATTGTTTTCTTTTCGGTATCGACTACAACGCCGCAAACGACACCGTCACCGTCAATATGTTCGAAATTGGTATTCATACCTGTGACGAAGCGACGAATGGAACATTCGGGTTTTGCACCGAGGACAGACTCCTGCACACCCGTCATGCCAACATCGGTAATATAGGCTGTACCCTTGGGCATTATCTGCTCGTCAGCGGTCTCAATATGGGTATGAGTACCGAAAATTCCGTCTACCCTGCCGTCAAGATAATAAGCCATTGCTTTTTTCTCGCTTGTGGCTTCTGCGTGGAAATCCACAAAAATGAAGTCGCAATCGTCCTTGACCCTGTCGATTATTCTGTCAGCCGCCGCAAAGGGATTGTCGCAGGGATCCATTCCTACCTGACCCATGAGGTTGATAAAGCAGACTTTGCCTTTACAGCAGTCGAGAATAGTATACCCTTGACCTGCAGCCGCTGAGGGAAAGTTTGCGGGGCGGATGATGAACTCGTTCTCGTCAAGAAAACCTGCCAGCTTACGCTGTCTGAAAGCGTGGTTTCCAAGTGTGATGACATCGACACCGAGATAGTGAAGATCTTCCGCTTCGGAGGGTGTTATTCCGTTATACGGGTTCATATTTTCGCCGTTTGCCGCAACGAAATCAATATTGTATTTCTTAATGAGACCGTCAATGTTCCTGCGGACTGCCTCCGCACCCGGAACGCCGACAATGTCTCCCATAAATAAAAGTCTCAAATTATTTCTCCTTTTAGAGGAAAGATTTCTTTTTGGTGGGGAAAACTTCTTTTCGCGGAAAAAGAAGTTTTCCCCACACCCCTTTCAAGAAAACCGAATTGGGGTGTGTTAAAAAAATTAAAATCAATAGCTGACGCAGATAAATTATAAATCAGAATGATCGAAAATTATATGCGAAAAAGAAGTTTTCCCCACACCCTTTTCAAGAAAACCGAATTGTGGGCTCTATCAAATTTATTTTATATTTTCAGCATGGGACGGAGTCTTGAAAGTGTGACTCTGTTACGCATGAAAGCGTGATATTTCATTGCGATATCGTACTGTTCTTCGGACATACCGATCTCTTCAATGGTGGTTGCCGCATGGACAGTGTTCATGAGCTTCATCAATTCCTCATCATCGGGAAGAGTATTCTTGATGATCTCTCTGATCTTGGGCCAGCAAGCCTTGAGATGTTCGGGGTCGATATCGTCGATAACTGAATTTTCGTTCATTTTCATCATAGAAGGTGCAAGTTTGGGACCGTAAGCTTTCTGAATTTCGTCCCAATCGAGGTTTTCCTTTTCGGGGAAGACTTCTTCGATCTTGGCAAGTTCTCTGTAGACTTTATTGATATGTACGGTGGCAACGCCTACTTTTTTGCCGTGGTAGTCGGAAAGTTCGCCTTTTTCGATTTTTTGAATCTCCCAAAGGTGAGCGATCATATGTTCAGCACCTGATGCAGGTCTGGAGCAACCTGCAAGAGCCATTGAAACGCCTGAAAGCACAAGAGCTTCCATAACAGCGCCTGCGGCGGTTTCATCCTTTTCGGGTATCATGGGTGCAAGTCTGATAAGTTCAGCAACAGCGTCATTTACGAGTGCCGCGATCTTTTCGCAATAATATTCACCTGTAACGAGGTTTGAAACCTGCCAGTCAACGGAAGCGATAAGCTTACCTATAACATCGCCGAAGCCTGCGGCTTTCAGTTCCGTGGGGGATTCAGCGAGAATTCTTGTATCAGCAATGATGACCATAGGTTCACGTGCGACACGGGATTCCTTAAAGCTATCCTTGATTATGGGAGCAATATTTGAAGCGAAGCCGTCCATTGAGGGTGCGGTTGCGAAAATTGCAAAGGGTTTGTTGTGACGTGCGGCGGTGAGGCGGCTGATGTCGTTTACAGAGCCTGTACCGACGGAGAAAATACCGTCGCAATCGGCGGAAATTTCTTCAAGCTCTTCAACGTCGTGCATCCAAGCTTCTTTTTTGATGCCGTAAATGTGAGTTTTGACCTGAAAACCGCCTTTTTCCAGAACTTCAAGAATTCCGTCGGCTGCTTTGATCGAAGCAGAATCCGCCGTTACGAGAATTTTTTTCGGGAAGCCGTTTTTATCAAGAATTTCAGCGGCTTTTTCAAGCATACCGTGACCGATCTGAACATCTTTGATGCCGACCGTATGGTCTCTGCCGCAAGGGCAATTTTTCAAAGGTTCCAAAAGTTTGTTTATATCCATAGTTAATACCACCCTATTTATTATCATTACATATAATTATACCACCAACAGGCGGCTTTTGTCAATAGAAATCCTGTTAATTAAATAGGACAAATAAAAGAGGATATCCGCAATGAGATACCCTCTTGATTTTTCACTTATTTACGTTACAGGTTCGGAGCTGACCCAATAGTATGACCCAGCTTCACTTTGTTTAAAAATATGTTTATAGTTAACACCATATTCTTCAAAATATTTTGAGTCTATTGTTATTTCTCCATCTTTATACTTTTCTCTTTCCATTGAACAGATAATTTCAGAATTGGACTCATCAAAGCTTGAGTAAACATAGACGATTTCAGCAAAATAATCCGCAAATGTTCTTAATATCTTATTATATATATAAATATATTCTCCATCTTGTTCATACGAAGAAAACTTCGCTGCATATATCGGATCAAAAAGGTTTGGATCCACCGGACTTCCTTCAAACCTGTCATTTAACTCATCATACACATATATACAACCTCCAGGACGCCATGATTCTTTATCAATAACAACATCAGGACCAAACAACTCTATAGCATCATTCTGAATATCTTGATAATCATAATACGGCGCAGAACTTCCTATTTCTTTATAAAGAGAATCCTGATTTAACCACAAAACTAAATACTTCAAATCATCATTTGAAATATTCTTTAATGTAACTTGATAATCTTTATAAAAAATCAATCTTTCAGACACATTACGATTTCCTAATAAAGTATCATGCAACTTTATGATTTCAGGGTCCTCCACTTTAATGACTTCATCGCTATTCAATCCATCCTCATCATCATTAAGACTGTTACTATTAGTATCGCATCCAATCAACGCAGAAAAAAGAATAACAATCATCGAAATCATCAATAATTTACAAAATGAATTATTTAACACAATATCACCATCCTCAAAAATGCTCCACGTATTGCACGAGAAACCCTTTCGTCATACTAATTAATTTATGGAGATTCAAAGACCCAACCAAAAGATTTATACTTGGATACTAACTCTTCATATGTAGTGGAGGTATAAACTATCTTACAATTTCCACCAACATTTGCACGGTATAACCAAACCTCATAACCATCAATAGATGTAAAGTGACAAACTACCCTCCTTCATTTTATTATTTCTATGTTATTTATATTATAACATATTTTCTGAAATTTGTCAACACATAAAAGAACCAATGATTTTCCAAAAAGGTATTTAATATTATACAAAATTGCCATATCAGTTGAATGATAGGGCAATTTTCATAATCATATTCTTTTTCCGTAAATGAGGCGTTTTTCCTGATAGAAATCCTCGAAAGTATCGTTTTCCAGGTGGAAACGGATATCTTCCATAAGTTTGTTGTAGAAGCGCAGGTTGTGCATGACTGCAAGGCGCATACCCAACATTTCCCCTGCCTTGAACAGGTGGCGGAGATATGCTTTTGTATGGCTTTGGCACAAAGAACAGTCACATTCTTCGTCAAGGGGTGTGAAATCCTGCGCATATTTTTCGTTCATGATGTTTATGATACCCTTGCTTGTGAAAAGATGTCCATGGCGGGCATTTCTGCTGGGCATTACGCAGTCGAAGAAGTCAACGCCTCTGTGAACCGCTTCAAGAATATTAACAGGAGTACCTACACCCATGAGGTAACGAACCTTATTTTCGGGCATAAAAGGCTCAACAGCTTCGATTATGCGGTACATTTCCTCTGCGGATTCTCCGACAGCGAGACCGCCTATCGCGTAACCGTCAAGATCAAGCGCCGCAATGTCACGCATATGACGAGCCCTGAGATCCTCGTATGTACTGCCCTGATTTATGCCGAACAGGAGCTGATTTGGGTTCACAGCTTCACCCGATGCGTTCAGTTTTGCCATTTCAGCCTGACAGCGCGCAAGCCAACGGTAAGTTCTTTCGATGGAACGGCGGGTATATTCGTATTCCGCAGGGTTTTCGATACATTCGTCAAACGCCATGGCTATGGTAGAACCGAGATTCGACTGTATCTGCATACTTTCTTCGGGACCCATAAATATTTTTTTGCCGTCTATGTGAGAATTGAAGGTAACGCCTTCCTCTTTGATCTTGCGAAGTCCTGCAAGTGAAAACACCTGAAAACCACCGCTATCTGTCAAAATGGGATGCTTCCAACCCGTAAAGCCCTGAAGACCGCCCGCATTATGAACGAGTTTGTCCCCCGGACGCAGATGGAGGTGATATGTATTGCTGAGCATTACCTGACAGCCGACAGATTCAAGGTCGAAAGCGGAAACGCCGCCTTTTATTGCTGCCGCTGTGGCAACATTCATAAAAAGAGGGGTCTTCACAGTACCGTGAACAGTTTCAAATTTTCCTAGACGGGCATTGCCCTGTTTTTTTATAAGTGTAAACATAATAATATCCTATTCGTTATTCGTCTTTTTCTGCGGCATCAACATACGCCGTTTTGTAATTTGTATAGATAACCATACCGGGCTTTGCACCTGATGGTTTTTTGACATATCTGACTTCTGCGTAATCCACAGCGATCTGCTTACCGTTTGCCTTACTGTTTGTTGCGGCAAGAACTGCGGCTTCTGTCAGGGTAGAATCGGGAACAGTCTCACCCTCTGCGGCTACGACAACATGTGAACCGGGATAATTTTTAACATGGAACCAGATGTCGTGCTTATCCGCAAACTTCAATGTCAGATAGTCGTTCTGAATATTATTTTTTCCGTAATAAATGGTAAATCCGTCGGAAGAAACAGTTTTTTCAAGCTTGACGCTCTCCTGTTTTTTTGGTTTTTTACCGTTATTTTTCTGTTTTTGGAGTTTATTTTTCAGATAACCGCTTTGCGAAAGTTCCTTTCTGATCTCATCAGCGTCTTCACGATTCTTGACTCTGGCAAGCTCTTCAAAAACGCTGTCAATATATTTCAGCTCGTCTTCCGCTTCAATTATCTGCTCCGTCAGTATCTCTTTTGCACTCTGAGCCTTTTTATACTTTTTATAATACTGCTGAGCGTTTTTCGCAGGTGTGAGCCTTTCGTCCAGAAGGACTTCAGCCATTTCGGGAGGGTCAACGCTGTAGTCCGTCAGCATCGCTTTTGTCATCCCCTGCTTAATTTTGTAAATTTCAGCAGTTATCATGTCTCCGTAAGTTTTGAATATCTGAGCCTTTTCGCTTTCGGCAAGTTCTTCACGCTGAGATTCTATTTTTTTCAGTAAGCGACTCTGAGCATTGGAAAGAACCTTGAAAATATCAGCAGTTATGCGCTTTGTATGCTCCGCTTCATCTTTTTCGATGTAAAATTTATCCAGCGCCGCAGAACAATTATCCGCCTCAAACGCTGTGTACATAAATCCGTACTGACGAATAGGGAAACAATAGAACTCCCCTGCTTTCGGAATTACACAGGGTTTATAATTGTGTTCTGAAAGATCTGTTTTAAATTTCTGCAGCTGATAAACCAGATTTTCACGCTGTTCGGGTGTAAAATTGCACAAAGGAAGATTTGTATCCCCCGTAGCAAGGAACGTAAGTTCACGAACCAAAAGAGGCGAAAAACCCTGATATTTTCCCAAAAGGTACTTATCGGCACGCTGCTCGGAAGTGAAGTCGATATCGAAATCTTCCTCTTCAAGGATAGATTTTTTATTCTGTTCGGGTGGCATTTTATAGTAGATTCCCGGAAGTATCTGTCTCTTGGAAGAAGTGGTGTAATCCACCTGTTTTATTGCGTCGTGTATCAGGTATTCGCTGTCAGTCAGGATTATGTTGCTGAATCTACCCATGACCTCAATAATAAGCTTTTTCCGGGTGAGGTCGAACATTTCCGTTGTACATTCAAATGTAATTTCTACAGCACGCTCAAAGCCCTTTTGCTCAACGGAAATTATCTTTGAGGGCATAAGATGTTTACGCAGAAGCATACAGAAATTGGGAGCAAACGCAGGGTTTTCCTTTGTCGCTTCCGTAAGATGTATTCGTGATGATGAGGGATTTGCGGACAAAAGAAGCTTAAAATTACCGTTATTTCGGATATTTAAGACAATTTCATCCTTTTCGGGTTGAAGAACTTTATCAACCCTGCCGCCCACAAGAGCATCGGAAAGCTCCTTCGTGAGGGCATGAATCATTATACCGTCAGATGGCATAGTGTCTCCTAATATATATTAAACTTTTTCAGTAAATTTGCAGTTGAAAATCTCAACAGAAACATCGTTGAGGGTTGAAAGTATGTAATCTTTGAGTGGCTCAAGTACCACATTTTCCGTGTGATAATGACCTGCAACAACGAGGTTCATGCCCATTTCAACAGCATCGGCAAAGTGGTTATATTTTGCCTCACCTGTAACAAGCGTATCGGCACCTGCTTTTTTCGCATCTGAAAGCGCACTTCCGCCCGAACCGCCAACAACACAGACATTTTTAACAGGAATCTTACCCGAAAACTCAACGCCGTCAGCACCGAGAGATTCTTTCACATACAGCGCAAAAGAACGGACATCAGTCTCCGAAACTCTGCCTATTCTACCGAGACCCGACTCTTCGGGATCGTCGCTTTCTACGGACTGAATATCTGTAAGTCCAAGCTTTAACGCAAGGGCATCATTCACGCCGCCTTCGGCTTTATCAAGATTCGTGTGCGCAGAAATGACGGAAATGTCGTTTCTGATAAGCATATACTGCAAAGAATCGTCGGATATTCTCTTCATGGGGTTGAAAATAACAGGGTGATGAGACACAATAAGCTCAGCACCGACAGAAATTGCCTTTTCGACAGCTTCACGGGTCACGTCAAGTGTAAGAAGTATCTTTGAAACTTTCTTATTTTTGCCGCCTATAAGTATCCCCGTGTTGTCAAAACCCATTGATGAATCAAAGGGCGCAAGGACATCAAGAAAATAAAGTACATCATTTACGTTGGACATGGTGTGTTCCTCTGATCAGATTTTTACAAGTTCCAATATTTTTTCAAGCTCCGCAAGTTCACGCTCAATTTTGGCAATTTCCCCTGTTTTAGGTACGCTTGCATGACGAAGACCTTCCAGAACACGGGTCTCCTTGCGGATATATTTCATTATATAAGCCTCTCCGTCAGCACTTTTCTTGCCGCAAAATACAGGAGAAGCAAGAACATCACGGTATGTATAGCTTTCAGTCTTACCGCTTTCAGCAGAAATGACGGTATAAACATGACCAGGCTCAGAAACGGCTGTTTCATCGGTAATTCTATAGCCGTGAGTGTAGAGATATTCCCTCAAGGTCTGCTCCTCCGTCATTGGCTGAAGCACCAGCTTTGCATTTTCGGGAGGCCGTTTCGCCTCCAAAATAGAAACTATCGTCTCCCCACCCATTCCCGCAATAACAAGAGTATCGTAGTCTTCGGGGATATCGAGAATCCCATTGCTGAGAAAAGTCTCCGCTTTATCGGATAGGCCGCTTTCAAGAATTATTTCCGCCGCACGGGAAAGGGGTTGTTCCCGAATATCGGAAGCATAAGCCCTGCCGCAAAGGTCATTTTCCAGCATATACACGGGAATATAGCCGTGATCAGTACCGACATCGGCGAGAATTTTACACTTTCCCGCCGCATCGGCAACAGTCTGAAGTCGTGGTGATAATTTCATCAGTCTTCGTTGAGAGCCACGAGAAGTTCGTCAACGTCGATATCATGAACGAGACAAGCCTCTTCAATGGATTCGTTTCTTGCAACGGCACAGCCTACGCAGTGCATACCAAAATCCATGAGTATCTCAGCCGCATTGGGGCAGATCTTCAGAATATCGCCAATAAGCATTTCTTTTGTAATTTCAGGTCTTTCCATAATAAACAGATCTCCTTAAATCATTTTTTTGATTCTGTCATTGACATCATTTTTGAAGCTGTCAATGTATTTATTTATAAATTCCGCAATATCAAGGGAATCGTCCTCGATCAACGGTGTCATATCAATGGCATACATGAGGCTTTCGGCATTATCCGTGCCGTGTGACTCAAAATATGTGGCGTTTGCAGTTCGTCTGCCCTGAGTCGCAAGATCGTAGCGTTTTCCGCCTGCGACCTGAGAATCGAACAAAGATACCAGCGATGCAGCCATATTCTGATGTGCGGTTACATCAAAAACCGTTTTTTCGCTGTCATTTACCCAATCAAGACTTCTCCAGACCTCGCCGCCGTAGAGTTTTTTTGGACGGTCAGCCTTGGGGAGACGGCGTATAGCGTTTATAAGTTTTACCGCTACAGCCACATGAGTGTCGTGCTTGTCCGCAAGATTATGAGTAAAAATAACCTCAGGACGTGCTGAAAGGATAAGATTTTTCAGATCTTCGCAAACCGCTTCATTTTCGGGAGTCTTCACTTCCCTGCTTGAATAATTCAGCATTGCCAGAGATCCGTATTCACCCACAAAAGCTGCTTTTTTCTGTTCAAGACGGCGGACAGCCATCATTTCCTCATCGGTATAATCGGAATAAAGACCTGTTCTGGGACTTCCTGCGCCGTCAGTTACAACAACTGCGGAAAACCATTTGTCTTTTTTGCCGAAACAGTCAAGGATCCCCGCCCAACACATCAGTTCAATATCATCCTGATGAGCAGACACGCCCATACAGGTGGTCCGTGCAAAGGCTTCATCTTCGGAAACGCCGTCGAAAACATAAATTTCCGCATTTTCGTTCAGTTTCAAACTCATTTTGTAATAGTAACCTTATTAAGACCTCTGGGAGCGTCGGGGTTCCTGCCCTTAACTTCCGCAAGGTTGCAAGCAAAAAGCTGTGCAAATGTCGCATAATAGAATGCCGCGATCATGTCTTCTTTATCAGCAAAGGGAAGCTGGAAACCGACATCGCCTTCCGCAATAAGGTCTTCGTCATCTGTTACCATAAGGAGGTCAGCACCGACAGCCTGAAGCTTTTTGATCATATCCATGGAATCCTGAGCAACGGGACCTGCAGGCATATACATAATTACAGGCATACCTTCATCAACCATTGCAAAAGGACCGTGGTGGAAGTCGGAAATGGGATAGCCTTTTGCAAGAACATAGTTTGTTTCCTGAATTTTCAGAGCGCCTTCAAGTGCAAGAGGATAGTTCACACCTCTTGAAAGGATAAACGCTTCTTTCATGAATCTGTAACGAGTTGCAATAGCTGCGATCTCTTCATTTCTGAAAAGGATCTGGCAGATCTTTTCGGGAACTTTTTCAAGTTTTGCAAGAATATCTTTTCTGTCAGCCCACATTGCAACGATATGCGCAATGGTGTAGATCTGAGCAGAGAAAGTTTTCGTAGCGGCAACGCTCTTTTCTTCTCCAACATTGAGGAAGAAGTTATAATCACCGATAAGTGCAAGAGGTGATGTGTTGTCATTTGTGATAGTTACAATGATAGCACCTGACTCTTTAGCCATTTCTACATATTCGATAACGTCAGCAGCCTTACCTGATTGCGAGATCGCAAGAACTACAGAATCGGACAGGTCAAGAGTTGCACCGTAACGTGTAACAACGGACATAGCAGCCAAGGAAACGGGAACACCGACAAGGCTTTCAATAATATATTTACCGTATGTTCCTGCGTGGTCAGATGTACCTCTTGCGGCAACAACAACATTTTTGATCTTTGTTGACTGAAGCTTTTCAGCAAGTTCCACAAACAGTTTTTCGTTTGTCTCATAGCAGGTTTTAAGTTTTTCAGGTACTTCAAAAATTTCTTTTTCCATCAATGTCATGGTAAATTTCTCCCTTTGGTTTTATTTTAGTTTTATCTTTATTTTTTATATTATCTTTTAAATATAGTCACGATTATAACTATCACGAGGATAACTATAAATACGACAGCTGTAAGGACAACACCGTTTATTATCGCATCCCATATATCTATCTCTTCGGTTATCTCACCTGGGTCTGTACCGACGGAAACATTGGGTTCAATGCCGTAATTCTGTATGTTCTGCAATTCCACAGCAGTGAGTGCGCTGTCGGAAATGTATATCTCGTCAACTGTTCCCTTGAAAAGAGCTCCGCCCTTAACACCGCTTTTACCGACATAGTTATAATTCGGTTTTATGCTTGCAGGAGTAATGTTCGTTTCGCCCGAAGCAACTTCAGCGCCGTCAATATAAAGTCTGGCAACACCGTTTTTCAGGGTCACGGAAACTCTTACCCATCTGTTGGTCACGTTATGGTCCGCTGTAAGAACGAATTCCTCAACACCGTTGTTCATAACAAATCTCAGACCGTCGGTTCCGTTGCCCATATCGAGATAGATAAACGCAGAAGGTGCAGAAACGGAATTTTCTTTACGAGAGAAGTCAAAAAGTCTGTGATTTGTCCCTGAGGTACTTCCCGCCCAGTTATAGGCAATACTTACCGTCAGTTCTTCCGCATTATCAAGAATTCCCAGAGGATAACGGATATAGGAACTCATACCGTCAAGGGCAAGACCGTAATTTATATTACCCTGCGCAAGAGAAGCATTTCTTATGAGCGCAAGAACAGAACTGTTGTAGTCTGCACCGATAAGAGCGATATTATCAAATGTAGTGCCAACGAAATCTTTAATAACAGCAGTTTCGTAAACACCATCTTCAAGCTCGTCCGTAGAGTCGGGACGAAGGTCTATATTGGTTGAAGGATTTTCGGGTTCACTGTTGCCTGTATCTTCGGGTTTGGGGTCTGCAAGGACTTCCGTCACGAATCTTGAAACACCGTAATGTTCGATCCTTCTGATATCCGCCGCTTCAAGCACACGGGATGCAACATAAACATCGTCTATGTAATATCTGCTGTCGTCTGTTTCAACGGAACCTGTCATTATTCTCAGTTCAGTCAGATCAAGATCCGTCAAGAGAACACCCGTTTCAAAGGTATTCGTCAGGACACCGTTTACGTAAATATTCACAGTACCGTCAGAGCCATAAGTAAATGCGTAATGCACCCATTTGCCATTGACGGAAGACAAAGAAGTCTTTGTGAGATCGTAAGTTTTTTCAGGTGTTATATCAACATAGAAAGGATCGTTTCCGTAATCTTTCACAGTATCAATGACAACTTTGGAAGCCTTTTCGCCCGCCGCATCGGTTTTGAAAGGTGAAAAAACAAGAGAGCCTCGTCCTGTGAACTCAAAAAGGTTCATATCGGAAAGCTTATAACTCTCGGATTCCTTGTCAGTTTCACGGTAAACCTTCATGGCGATAGTAAATTCATCGGAATCAAAGAGAAGCCCCGGATCAAGAGACATATACTGTTCGGGGAAAACAGAAGCTCTACGAGTCAAAGCACGTCCGCCACCTTCTTTTGCCTCACCCACAGTAATGAGTGTTGCATCAAAGCTGTCGATATCCGCATCAGCTTGTTTGTTCAGGTCTTTTGCCGCATTGAATGAACCGTCAAAAGTGTATGCAAGCCAAGTAAAATTTGTTTTCGTCAGACCTGCGGGGAATTCCCAGCCTTCGGGAAGCGCAGGGTCATCGGGAACTATAGGATCCACAGGATCAACGTCGGGGAAATCGGGGAACGGGAAATCGGGCTCATCACTGTTGACCTTATCCCCTCTGTATTTCATGAAATCCCTCAAGGACATGGTTGTCATAAGAGCGACATCACTTTCGGGAAGTGCGGAAGTGGAAATAAACAGATCATCTATATTAAAATTGGTCATATACGAAAATCTGCCTGTAATACGGGAAAGATCAAGTTCTGTCTTTGTCTCGCCCATTTTCACACCGTTGTAGTAGATCGACAAAGTATCACTACCCCAGAAATTCGACTCAAAAGTAAATGCAATATGAGTCCAATCCTCGCTGTTCGCCGTAAAAGACACAGATGCAGAATCAGTACCGTCATACGCCGTAACGGTATGAAGACCTTCAGGTGCCAATTCAAAGGTGACATAAGGATAGTAGTTACTCTCCGCACCTGCGAAGAAAACTCTTTCATTATAGCTTACAACATGGTCAAGCTTGAGCCAAAAAGCCACCGTCAGGCTTTGGAGCTGTGAAAACATATTCGCATCAAACTGTAAAAAGGAAGATATTCCGTATCCGCTGTGCCCTTCTTCTGCAGTAAACGGGTCGAAGCTGTATTCAACCAACGGATACAAGCCACTCAGATCACATTTAAGGTCGGCGGGGTCATTGAAATCGTATCCCGACTCATATGACGCATTCGCACTTGAGGGAAATGAGGGCAACAGCCCCACCGCCAGCACTAAAGCGGCGGTGAAGCCTATTATTTTTTTAAACGTTTTCTTTAAATTCATACCAAGTTACCTTTCATCGGTTCAGAAACAGAGTTTTTACCCCTGCGAATTTTTTCGAGGTGCTGAGTCCTCTCTTTCGTTCCGAAAAATATGAAAAACAAACTTCAGATCAAGGGAAGAGATCGGGAAAATCAAAGATATCGAAGATATCATCACCCGTACCGTCTTCCGGAACGACTTCTTCCGGTGCAACCATTTCAAGGGTATAGCCTTCAAGAAGTATCTCATGTTCCGTGTACACATATACAGCCAACTCAAGAAGCTGTTCAGGTGTCAGACCCTCCAGAATGATCTCTTTTGTATCGTAAACGTGTTTTGCAAGCTCAAGATACTGCTCTATGGTAATGCCTTCCATTACAGTTTCCGTGGTATCGTAAACATGTTTTACGATCTCCATGAACTGTTCTTCGGAAAGACCTTCCACAAGTTCCTGCTTCTGGTCATAGACCTGAATTGCAACTTCGAGGAACTGTTCGTCAAGTCTCAACTGGGTAAGTTCATCGGGAGTCATGAGAGGTTCGGGATATATGATATCCGAATCATCTTCAGGTGTGAGTGTAAACTTATACATATACGGACGAGGTGTCTCGCTGGGAGTATGAGTCTGACAGATACAGTTTGCGTACTTATTCTTTACTGTCTGAGGCAAACACGGATACTCACCTTCAGGTATCATATAAGTGTAAGCGGGAAGTATTGAGCTGTTATAAAGTATCTGGTCATTACTGAGTGGCGGACAAACATATTCCGCATCACGGATCCTGATATAAGCATTTTCATAGCTTCTGTCTATATCAATAAATGTCTGCAAATAAACATTGGGACAGTTATCATGAGCTATCTGACCGGATTCGGAGCAAACGTACAGCTGATGATGAACGTCACAAGTTTCCGTAGGCTGAGTACCACTCTTGAAAAGACCTGTTTTTACTCTTGAGCCGCGAGGATCAGTACTGCAGTAAGGACCCGGGGCTTTGCCGCTGACATTACAGTATGTGGCTTTAACAATACCGTCGGGCTGAATGAACTGACCCTCAGTAATGCCTTTAACTGCATGTATCTGCTGCATTACATCATGCCACATCTTGACATGATGAGTGTTTTCGTTGGACTGCGGTATATCGTAACCCCACCAGATACCTGCCAGATAATAGGGCGTATATCCGATGAACCAACGGTCCTGGAAGTTGGATGTTGTACCTGATTTACCTGCCGTTGCGATCGGATCAAGGTTTGCCACGTCACTTGAAGATCCGTTTGACACGGCTTTCATCAGAATATCCGTCATGATATAAGATGTCTGCGGAGTGAATACGATAGCTCTGTCAACGTCGTTTTCAAGAACCACCTTACCGTCAAATGTCTCTATTCTTGTAACACATCTGGGAGTTGAATAACTGCCCTGGTTTGCGTATACTGTATACGCCGCAGTAAGTTCCTGGAGAGTTACACCGTAAGTCAACGAACCGACGGAAAGAGGTGCAAGGTCCATATCCTGCTTAACAAGAGATTCAAGACGCATCATATTTTTTGCAAAATTATAGCTTTCCTCAACGCCTATCATCTGCAGAACTTTTACCGCAGGCGTGTTGTAGGAGTTATAAAGCGCATTTTTCGCATCGAGGATACCGTTGTATTTTCTGTCGTAGTTCACGGGCCAAGAAACATAAGAAGTATACTTCAATCCCTCAAGCTCGTAATCCTCTTTGGGAACTTTGTTTTCCTTTGTTTCCACATAAAGCGGAGAGTCATCTATTGCCGTAGCGGCAGTTATGATATTGTTTTCAATGGCATAGCCGTAAATTGAAATGGGTTTGATCGCAGAGCCCGGTGGTCTCGTTGTCTGGGTTACACGGTTCAGGAGCAATGAAGCTGTCTTCTTTCCTCGTCCGCCGATAATACCTAAAATATTACCTGTTTTGGGGTCAAGGACTTCCATAGCAACTTCCGCTTTGATCTCAGAATCCTTGTCGATGTAATTATTTTCATCGGCAAAATAAGTGTCCATTATTTCCTGAACATCTGGGTCAATGGTCGTATATATTCTCAGACCTGCAGTATAGATATAATTGATAGCCGCACTTCTTGTATAACCCTTCTGTTCCATGAGCTCGTTTACTGTCCACTCAAAAACAAGGTCAGTAAAATAAGATCTTACGGAACTGCCCGATGAAGTCGAGCCTGAGGCATTTCTGTCTCTGAGAATAAGAGGTTCATTTATCGCTGCATTGTATTCTTCTTCAGATATATATTCCTGGTCCCATGCATTCCAGAGAGCAATAACACGTCTTTTATAGTTTGCATCAGGCTGAGAATATGGGTCAAAATAACTGGGGTTATTGGTAATAGAAAGAATAGCCGCACATTCGTTCATGGTCAGCTCGGAAACTTCTTTGTCGAAATAATATTTCGCCGCAGTATACATACCATCGCAACCGTTGCCGAAATGGGCAATATTCAGATAATATTCAAGGATCTGATCCTTGTCGTATTTACGTTCAATATAAAACGCTCTCAGGATCTCCTTAAACTTACGAATGATGCCTTCCCAACCTTTTGTTTCGTCATCCTTGGTAATATTTTTAATTACCTGCTGTGTAAGTGTGGAACCGCCACCACCTGAGCCTACGCCATCATTACCTTTCAATCTGTTGATAGCATACTGAATAGTAGCAGATGCGGTTCTTATGGGGTCGAAACCTTTATGCTGATAGAAACGCTTGTCTTCAACAGCGACTGTGATATCAAGCAAATGTTGGGGCATATCGTTTATCGAAAGCCATACACGGTTTTCGGAGCTGTGAAGCTCTTCATATACCACAAGCTCGCCCTCGGAATTATACGCAAGTATCTGTGATGTTGCGGCAATTTCAAGGTTCGCCAGCTGTGCGTCAAGTTCGGGGTCAGTAAAGGAATACAAAAGGGTTACCCCTGCGCCAAGACAGATAACGCCAATCATTCCGAATGTCAGTATCCAGAAGAATATGAACGCCCAGAGTCCACCCAGAAAACGTACAAACCACGGTCTCTTTTTTCTGTATTTGCCCGGGTTACGCTCCCAAAGAGGTTTTGCTGAAGCCGCTGACCGCACAACCACTTCCGGTTCAGGCCCTTTTTCTTTTTTATTTTCCTGGAGTTCTTCGGGTTCTTCCTCAGATGTTTCAGCCACAGGCATGATAACAGCAGTTTCGTCGCTGTAATGCTCTTCCTCTGGAGCCGGCTCCTCTGAAGTGACCACTTCTTCGGGAACAGGATCATCAGCGATAGGGGTTTCCGGTGATTCTTCTTTCGGTTCCTTCAATGCAGGTTCGTCAAACTTATAAGAACCGCTGTCGAAACCGTATCTGTTTTCTTCAGCATTGACCTCCGCAGGATCAACTTCACTGTTTTCCTTTGCCGTTTCAGCCATATAAGCTGAAGCTCTCCTGCGCTGTTCTTCTGTATTTACATTTTTCCGTTTTTTCTTTTTCTTAGTATTGCGTCCGTTGATATAGGTAAAAAAGCTGTCCAACCAATCGAGATTGCTTTTTTTCGTGTGCTTGTTAGTCCTTCTCAAGTTTCCGCCTCCGGTTATAATAATTAAAAATGGCTTTAGAATCTATCTATTCCATTGTACCATATCTATTATACTCTATTTTTTGTGATTTTTCAAGTCTTTTTTGTAAATATAATAAAAGTCACAGTATTTCCGCATTTTAACGTTACTTTTTCCATATATTAGCGGTAATTAAAGCCGTTTAGACATTTTTTTCATTAAAAATCTTCTAATAATCAGAAACTCCCCTGCCGAAGCAGAGGAATTTCATTATTGTGAATTATTTGAGATCACAAGGGGGATCAATTTATCTCAAAATTTTCTTGGAAGCAAGTACACCTGCTGCTGCGAGAGCCGCCATAACTGCCATGATTCCGTAAACGTAAGAAACGTCGGATGTGTTGGGAGGTGTGGGGTCGTCAGGCTGCTGAGGAACGAAGGGTTCTTCATCTTCCTTATCATCGGGTTCGTCGGGAACTACCGGTGTGTCAGGTTCAGAAGGTTCTTCGGGTTCAACAGGTACTTCAGGTTCAACGGGGATCACGGGAACTACGGGAATTACTTCATATTCGTAATAGATATTGATAATGCCGATAGTACCGATCTGGAGAGTGATCTCTGTTGCAGGTTTAACATCAACTAGAGTGTATGTGGGATCATCAAGGTAGAAATCTTCTGCTTTGATAACATCGCCGTCATTACCTTCGCCGTGAACTGTCATGGAGTCATCAAGGACACCGTTGAAGAAATACTGAACAAAGTAATCGGGAGTGGGATCATAAGTATTATCTGTGTAGAGAACTACGATAAGATTATTGTTTTTGGAAACCACGATGGATTTATTCTGACCGGGGATCTCTGTGTAACCGGGGAATACTCTGGTTCTTGCAGTTACAGTCTCACCGACATCGGCAACTTCAACATAATAATCAAGTGTTCTGTATCTGTAATGATCGTCATCGGGATTACCTGTGTCGTATGCAGGGTTGTATACTTTGTATTCAACTCTGAATTCGCTTTCAGTTACCTCTTTTTCGTAGTAGAAAATGATAACATTCTGATCTTCGTCTTCAACGAGAACGATAGTCTTTGTTTCTTTTTCATCTGCGAATTCGTATCCGGGGACATCGGGCTGTTCTTCAACAACTGTTTCGCCGATCTTGCCGCCCTTTTCGTCTCTGTCTACCTCTTCGCCTGTATCTTTATCAACATAAACAATAGTATATGTTGTTGTCAATTTCTTAGCTGTGGAATAGAAATTAACATTGGAACCTGGCATTACAAATTCTTTGCCGGAGTTCTTGTATTCGAGAGAATCGAGATCTGCAACCCAAGCGGAATATTCGTAATTACCTTTTGAATCAACAGGAACATGGATCAGAGTTACGATATCGTCTTTATGCTGATCATAAGGACCGCTGAAATGTTCTGTCTTGCCGTCTTTGATGATGTAATAGTTTACAACATAATCATTCTTAGCTTCATGTGCGTAAACATTTACATCTTTCGCAGGCATATTGAATACATGGTCATGAGCTTCTGTGCATGCCTCTGTTGTATACCAACCTGTGTATACAGCAAAGTGATCAGCCTTGGGAATGGGCAGAAGTTCTACTTCATGTCCGTATTCATATGTTACAGTTTTGCCGTACTGAGTTACGGTACCGTTTTCAGAAACGACCCAGTAATTGAGTTTGTATACGGAATTCTTTGTTACTGCGCAAAGCTTAACATCGGAAGCGGGCATTGTGAATGTGCCTGAACCTGCTTTTACAGCCGCTATGGGAACAGATTCTGCATTGGGATCAACAAGGTTGAATGTCCAGGAATCGCCAACGATCTCACGACCTTCAGCAATAGCGTATTTACCGAATGCGTCTGCTGTTACTTTATCGCCGTATTTGAATGTGATCTTATCACTTACGGGTTTGTCATCAATGAAGTACTGAACTGTAAATTCAGCCTTATCTGTTGTTGCGTAGTAATCAAGGTCACTTTCGATAGCTGTGGGGAATACTGCCGTGTTGCCGTTCTTGTCGAACCAACCGGATACAGTGTAACCTGTTACTGTGGGAAGTTCTGCTGCAACTACAGCTTCACCGTGTTCATAAGAATCTCTTACGTCATTGAGCTGTTCAGGTGTAAGACGTACGCCGTCGAGGTAATATCTTATGTTATAGAGTTTAATGTCAGACCAAGCGTACAGATATACGTTCTTAGCGGGCATTTTGAACTTGCTGTTTTCAGCATAATCGGGAGTTCCGAAGTTACCTACACCGGGGTCTTCACTGGATACATACCAACCTTCGATAGTATGGCTGTCCCAAACGGGTTTTGCTGCAACAGTTACGGTTGAACCGTATTCGTATGTCTTTGTGCTTAACAATTTACCGTCAAGGTGATAGAACACTTTATAATCGTTCTTATCGAGACCTGCGTAGAATGTAAGGTTTGTAGTTACATGGTGAGGAATATTTGCGGGTGTTGCGAGTGCTGGATCGCTGTACCAACCGTGTGCGGAATAACCTTCGGGAACTTCAGCATGATTTTCTCTTGTGGGAAGGTGTCTTTCCGTAATGGGCTGATTGTATACGTACTTATCTGTGTGGAGGATCGTAGAATTTCCGCCATTTACAAGAACCCAAGTTACTGTATATTCAACATTACCGTTGGATTCTACATAAAGACTGAGGTTTGTTTTGGGCATCTGGAATGTGCTTGCAGGTGTGAACACGAGAGCATTTCCGTTGCCGTCTACTGCGGCTGCGTTGTCACAACCCCAAGCAGTAGCTGTAATTTCCTTACCTGCGGGAGGTGTGGGGAAATTCTTAACAGTAACCTGTGTACCGTATTCATAAGTTTCAACATTGCCGATCTGATCGCCGTTGAAGTAATATGTTACAGTGTAGGAATTAGCATCATAGAAACCATAATATACAAGATCTTTCGCAGGCATAAGTTCAGGAACAGTTGCCTTTGTTGCGGAAGTATTATTTGTGTTTGTTTCATACCAGTAGTACGCTGTGTAACCTGTCACAGCATCGGGAGTTACGGAAGGAATAGGCGCACCGAAAGCATAAGTATTTTCGGAGATCTTTGTGGGAGAAGAAGCACCCGGTTCAGTTACATAATAAGTAACCTTATAGTCCTGTCTGTCGTAATAGATATCAAGAACCATGTTGTTATCGGAGGTGACAACATCGGAGACTTCTGTCTTCTCTGTATTCAGAACATAACCTTCGGGAGCTGTATATTCATCGAGGTGTGCTGAGGAATATATTACCTGACCTGCAGGAGCAATATAATCAATGTCTCTTACTGTAGTATACGTACCGTCAAGATTTTCAAGATGGTATTCAACAGTATAAGCATATACGGGAACTTTTTCCCACTGAGCTGTGAGTTTAGCATGGAGATGCATGCTTACAGTATCGGTTATTGCATTGATTGTACCGTCAGTATTATATGTAGCTTCGATCAAAGAAGCAGCACCGTTTATACCGGAAAGAGTTACATCTGTAGCAGAAGCGTTTGCATTTGTATAATACTGAAGCTGCCAACCTGTAAACTTATAACCTGCCGCGGCAGCAGCTTTGAAAAGATCGGGGTTGATTGCAAGAACTTCAGCTTTAGGAACATCCTCTATACCCTGTGTATAAGAATAAGCATAAGCATCCTGATTCAATCTTGCAGCACCTGTAAGATTACCTGATGTAGCAGTACCTGTGTAAGAGAAAAGACCTGTATTGCCTGCATCGTATTTAATGTACGCAGGGCTGGGGCATTTTGCGAGGTAAACAGTCACATGGATTGATTTACCGCCCTGAGCACCGTCATGGAATACAGCTTCATTAAGAGACGCGTCAGACTGTGCTTCAGCGAACTGTTCAGCAGTAATTACATAGTCTGCGGATTCAAAAGATGAGTTACCAAAACTGATAAGATTACCTTCAGCTCTTGTATTACAGCCTTCGCCATGATAATGGTCACATGTAAGAACTACAGTTTCAACATAATAACCTGGTGGAGGTGTAACAACAAGACCGTTTTCGGAAAGATATTCACCATTTTTGGAAGAGCTTACATTATGATTAGAAACGTAAAAACTGGAAAAACCTGAACCTACCCAAGTACCATCTTCGTCATGTTCGGAAGTACATAAGTCGATCTCTGTCCTATTGCTATCGCCGAATGTGGCTTTGGCGCCATTAGCGGTAGTTAAAACATTATCATTTTCATCGTAGAAACGAACAACAACTGTTTGTTCTTCCCACGAATTAGTGCTACCCCAACCCGAGCCAGGTGGATAAAACCCACCCCATGAAGCATGAGTTGTGAGCATTGTAGCGGAGGCAGTAATAAGAAGTGTTAATACTACCACTAACGCTAATAAATTTTTGTAAACAAAAGTTTTTTTCATTTGTTTATCCCCCTTTTAATATAGTAATTATCCGATGTTCTCAGTTACGGATATTTCATGAGTGGCTTTGTCTAAAATCTCGGTCATAAATGACATCAGTTCAGGAATCGTTTTAAAATCAAAGGATTCATCTCCGTCGATCCATTCAATCGATCCTTTCCATTGTGCATTTTGTACAAACCATATTCTAATTAAGAATGAACACAGATGATCGGTTTGCTGTTCCCTATGAAGTTTATCAAAGGCTTTTGAAATTGATTCAATCTTATTGAATGAAAACTTATCAATAACACCGTTTGCGATAGATCTTAAATATTCTTCAAGCATCGAATCCATCTCGAACAGCAATTCTACAGTATCATCGAAATAGATATCTTCTGCCGTATCCAGATTCTGGAAAGAACCTTTTATTCTCCCGTCCTTATAACTTTCTACAGAAATATAGCAAGTTTTAATAGTTTCGGGAATCATGCAACTTGGTAGCAACGATGGCATCACAAGACCTCCTTTCGGATCTTACCATTATTTATGGTAATATTATAACATATCTCGGTTACACAGCGGTTACATTTCTTCTCAAATCGGGTCATTTTTACCACTTCATAAAAATTTCACATAATTACAATACTAAAAGAGCCGCACCCTTTCGGGTACGGCTCAAATTAGACTTTAAGCTTAAATTTGTTTCGTTGTATCAATTACGATACGTAAGGAGGAAAACAAATTAGTCGCAAGTTGTGGGGTTTGTTACAACTGCTGCAAGGCCAGCTTTTGCAAGATATGCATTTGTGATGAGTTCGAGAAGAGCGTCATCAGCAGCAACCTCTTCGATGCCAGCTTCAAGAGCTGCTACTGCAGCATTGAATGCAGCAACGGATTCAGCAGTATAACCTGTTGTAGCAACTGCTTTGAGTTCAGCAAGTTTTGCAACTGCTGCTTCGAATGTCTTTGTCATAGCAGGAGCTTCGGGAGCAGGTTTGTATTCAAGTGCCTGGTATGCAGCAGCTACTTTTGCTTTTGCAGCAACGTAAGCGGAAGCATTGAGGCTGTCATCTGTAGCGAGTTTCTGAGCTTCCTGCCATACAGCAACAAGAGCATTGAAGGATTCTTCTGTATATTCTGCATAGTAGAGCTGAACTGCGTTAAGGATGAATGTGAGGTAGGAGTTAAGATCATCTGCAAATGTCTGAGAAGCAACTACGTTGTCCATAGCTGTCTGGATTGCATTGATGTTAGCCTGGATATCGTACTTGTTGTAGTTTGTAACGTACTTAAGATCTACGATAGCCTGTTTAGCTGCAGCGATAGCTGCTTTGAGGTCGTTAACTCTAGCAACTTTGTTAGCTGTGTCGAGGTCGTCAGCTTTAGCGAGAAGAGCTTCGCCAGCAACGATCTTAGCTTCGAGATCAGCGATTGTAGCTGCGGAATCAGGTTTCTTAACGAGTACGAGAGATTCGAGAGCCTTGTTAAGTGTTTCAACGATTGTGTCGATTTCAGACTTAGGCATTCTTGTGTTGTATTTAGCTGCTACTGCTGCTGCGTAAGCTGCTTCGTAGTTAGCCCAAACTTTAGCACCTGCATCTGTATCGATTGTGTAGTCGTACATATTTTTGCCCTGAGCTGCTGCAATAGCGGGATCAAGAACTGCTGCTTTGTAAGCTGCGAGTACGTCTACTGTATGTTCGTCAGCTGTGTCAAGAATAGCATCGAGCTGTTCGAGAACGCCGAGAACGTAGTAAAGAGGAATGTCAGATTTAATTTCATCGCCATCGATAAGATCGAGAACGTAACCTGCTTTTTCTCTGATTGTCTTGAAGTTAGCAACCCATTCTGTGTCGTAACCGGAAACATTGTAGTCTTCGGATGCCTTGGATTTGTCTTTAAGAGGTTCGAGGATTCTATCTTCGAAGCCACCGTTTGCTTTGTTGTATTTGTTAGCTGCGTAGTCGTGGCTTACAACATGAGCAAGTGTGAAGTTGAAGTAGAGGTAAGGTTCAGCTGCATCTGTGGGAAGTGTGAGAGCTTTGCAATCATCAGCTTCGCCGAAGATCTTTTCGAGTTTTTCAACGAGTTCCCAGCTGTTGTTTGTAGCATCAGAACCTGTGTATTTTGTGTTAACCCAAGAGATAACGTCAGAAATGAATTCGTCAACGAGTTCATCGCCACGGTCGTCTGTAAGGAGAACTTTAACAGAATCGATGAATGCTTTACGTGCAGCGTTAAGAGAAGCTGCTGTAGCTTTTGTTTCGTAAGAGGGTTTGTAACCTTCAACATTTACGTTCTGAGCGCAAAGAGCTACGAGTTTGAAGTAGTTCTGCATCATGTCGTAGTAAACGCCGGAAGTAACAACTGTGTAGTCGCCTTCAACCTTGAGGAAGAAGTCTGTTTCTGTGTCAGCACCAGCTTTTTCAGCGATAGCTGCCCAGATATCTTCAGCTGCAAAGTAACCGCTGATAGCGTATACATCTTCGTTAAGTTCTTCGATTTCGGGGAGTTCGTATACGCCAGCGATGTTAGCATTGTACCAATCAAGGATGTCGTTTACGAGTTTGAGAAGAGCTACGAGTTCTTCTGCTGTGAGATCGCTGGAAAGTTTAGCTTCAAGATCAGCAAAGATAGCTTCGATCTGAGCTTCAGCTTCGAGAATGGAGTTGATGATAACTTCTTCTTCAACTACAGAACCATCACCATATACAGCATTATAGAGGTTGATAAGACCATATGCAATACTAGCAGCACCTACAGCATAAGCGGGTTTGGATTCGAGTTCTGCCATGATAGCATCGATCTGAGCTTCTACTTCAGCAATAGCAGCGTCGATTTCAGCTTTAACAGCTGCTTCATTTTCGATGTAGTAATCGATCATATCTTCGATATCATGTGTTGTGATAACGATTTCAGGAAGTTCATATGTGCCAGCGAGGTTTTCGTTGTACCAAGCGATAACGCCATTGATTTCAGCAAGGATTTCTTTAACTGTTTCGTTGTCGATTGTGTCGTAACCTTCGAGGTATACTTCAACATCAGCGCCGAGGAGATCTGCAAGGTATGCAAGAACGTCAGCTACTGTAGCTTTTTCGTATGCGAGAGTATCAAATGTCTTTTCTGCAAAACCGATGTAGTTAGCAGGATTCTGGTAGTCAGCGAGGTCGCCGCCGAGAACTACAGCAGGAATGCCGAAGTAGTTAGCAAGAACATTAGCTTCGTAAGAATAGATGTTGATGAGTTCTTCGAGATCAGCTGTGAGATAGGGAAGCATTGCGATAAGTTCTTCAGCGATCTTTGTGTAAGAACCGGTTGCAGAATAGTTAACAGATTCTGTCTTCCAGTCGTAAGCGGGTTCGTTCTTGAAGTTAGAATCGTTGTGTTTTTCAAAAGCATCACCATACATTGCTTTGAATGCGTTGTACTGTGCAACTGCTTTATCATCGATAACACCGTTTGCTGTTTCACGGTCGATAAGAACGATCTTAGCAACGAATTCTTTTGTGATACCAGAAGCAATAGCTGCGAAATCAGCATCGCTCTTAGCAACGCCGTCTGCTACTGTTACGAGTTCACCAACGAGGAAGTCGTAAGCAACGAGTGCATTGCTGAGGTTAGCTTTGTCAACGTTTGTAGCGTTGAGTTCTACTTTACCAAGAGAAGCAAGAGCGCCGTTGTAAGCTTCGATAGCTGCAACATAGTTTTCGAGAGCTTCGTTAAGAGCGATCATGTATCTTGTGTATGCGAAGTAGTTGGGAACGAATGCGATAGATGTAGAGTTTGTAGCTTTGATTTCTGTGCCGTTGATATCTTTAACGCCAACAGAAACATCACCGGAAACTACGTAAGAAGCATAAGATTCAGCATCGTAAGGAAGAAGAACTTTGAATGCAGCGATAGCGTTTTTGAGAGCTACGAACTGAGCATTGTAAGCCTTACCATTTGTAGCGAAAGCTTCTACGTTAGCATATGCATTTACAAGCTGCTGAGCATCGTTAACAAGTTTAACACCGTTAGCGATATCAGCGTTTGTGAGTGCGAGGTTGGAAGCTGCAGGATTGAGTGCAGCGATACCGGAGATAAGATCGTTTGTGATCTTGTTGAAGTATGCAGCGCCGCCGATAGCGGAGATGAACATAGCTTCTTTAGCGTCATCCTGACCTTTTACGAATTCGTAAACGCTCTTAGCCATTGTGATGTTGGAAAGAAGAGCAGCGTCTGTGGATGTGTAGATGTTGAGGTAAGCGTCAACAATGTAAGCATCGAAGAATTCGATAACTTTCTTCATTGTGTTGAAAGCTTTGATGTCTTCAGCAACAGAACCAACAGCGGGGAGATCCCATTTGATCTGTGTCTTAAGAGAATTGATAAGAGCGTTCCAAGCGTTTTCGAGTTCAGCTTTTTTGCCTGTTACGAAATCATAGAAGAGAACGCCTTCGAGAGTTGTTGTCTGAGCAGCTCTGTAGAGTCTTTCGAATACGTTGAGGAGATTAGCTTTTGCAGCGTCTGCTCTGATTGTATCGAAGGATACCCAACCGAGTGTGTTGCCAGCGTAACCCTGGAGAATCTTGAACCAGTCAACTTCGTCATATTCGAGGTTGCCATAGGGGTTGATACCGAAGTTGGGGTTGTACTGACCGCCATCTTTGTGGTATTTGGAAACCCATTCTGTGTAGAGAGCAGCGTAATCAGCAGGTTTGTCTGTTTTAGCGCCGATTTCGTCTACGAGATCTTCCATGTAAGCTTCAATAGCTTTGAGCTGTTCTTTAACGATTTCATTTCTGCCTTCGTTGAAAGAAGCGTCAACGATAAGTTCGTCAGCGTTCTGGCCGAAGTAGTAAGCTGTAGCAGCTTCCTGGAGAAGAGCATCGATTTCTGTACTGAGTTCAGAATCAGCCTTTACAAAATAATCATCTTCAGCGTCGTATTTACCGTCGTTGTTGATGTAGTCGGTGTTGCAGCCGCAGCCACATGTACCGGGATCATTAACTTTGAAGACTTTGTTTCTAGCAATTTCTTCAAGAGTTGTGTTGTGGTATGCTGTAAGCACACCAGCGTCTGTAAGGAAATCAATTGTTTCTTCACTTACAGAGGGACCTTTGATAAAAAGTTCCTGGATAGCTTCTTTAAGTGCAGCTCTGTCAGCTTCATAGTTTGTAGCAGCGGATGCGCCAACTGTGAAGAGAGAAGCACAAAGAGAAACTACCATCGCAATAGCAAGTACTGCGGAGAGAATCTTTTTGCTCATTGTTTGTTTTCCTCCTTAAAATATAAGAAAAATAATTTGTATGTAGCCCGTTAAGGACCGATTTCGTAATCAACTTTCCTTTTTCCGAAGAAAAATTACAGCCAATACAGATAATCTACCCTTTTAGAGCTCAATAACATTATATTACATTTCTCGTGAAAAATCAAGCCCTTTTTTGTAATTTCTTTAAGTTCATAGGAATAACCAAATAATATCCATGTTTACAAATTTTGGTTTGTATATTTTACACAAATCAACTCGCCTGTTTTTTCATTTCAGGAATTTCACTGTACCATTTTCAGGTCTCAGGGTTGTAATTGTTATATTTGAAATAATTACAATTTATTACAATCTGGCTGAAATATTCATTCCCGACACTTATTACAGCATCGGGAACAATAATTACAACTCAGTTTACGCCCATTTGCTCGGCAGTCTTGTACAACTCAAGAAGCCCTTGTCTGAACTTATTCATGTCATACTCGACTTTGTTGAAGGATTTGAAGCACCTGTTGCAGAGACCGTCTGCCTTTTCCTTGTTTTTGCTTCCTATATATTTAAGGATCTCATAATCCTCAAGCCCCTCACGGTGAAGCTCCAGACGCATGGACATATACGGCTGTCCATCACCGGGATAGATCAAATGCGTGTCCCCTGCAGGAAGCGTAGTTTCGGAATCTGCATTAACGTGGTGGGGACAGCTCTGAACCCAGGGGTCCTGATCCGGCTGATAACATACTGCCGCCCAATGGAGATATCCCGTAAGATCATATTTATAGTTGCCCCAGAATTGATATCTGCTACATATAAGCTGATAATCCATAAATCTGTTCATATAATTATCAGCGCGGGGTCCACAGCAGACATACTGCCAGATTTCGGAACCGTTTTCACGATAAGAGTCAAACTGCGCCTTATTTTCCTGATAGCTCTTGTTCAACGGGATCCAGACATCAAGCGCCCCGTGGAGTTTATCATTATAAGAAAGGGCATCGTAAAGCTTGATTTCGGGAGCATAACTTCTTATTATATTAGCAAGCTCTTTGAATTCAAGGGCATTGGCATCGTTAGGCTCATCGGCAACACCGAGATAGAAGCGGTCAAGCCAACCTTTTTCTTTGAGATAATCCCTGAATGCAGGAATGTACTGAGAAAGAAAATCTTTACCTTCGGGACTCATTGCGTCCATATCAGTGAGGCATATTCTTATTGTTGAAGCTTTCCAGCTACGGCGGAAACCAACACCCTCCATTGCAAAATACTCAAATCCGAGATCAAGAGCCTCTTTTGTACGCTGTTCAAGGACAGAAAAATCAAAATCATATTTTCCGTCATCTTTTTTAATGACTTTCACTCCACCCATATAGAGCATATTCTGTCTCATACGGCGAAGCATCTTCAAATATTCGATTCTGATGCGGTCATATTCAGCGGAACCGACGGAAACATTGTGGAATCTTGAGGCTGTACCAAATACAAAACCCATAACGACCTTGAGCGACTCCTTCGGAAGTGTAAAATCAAACACCTTTACAGTAGCGAAAACTTTCTTTTCATCCCCGTCGCTCTCAAGAACGATATTACCCTCGAACACTCCTGCGCCTCCGAGGTTTTCAGCGTTGATACAGACGTAAAAAGCACAAATTCCATTCTTTGTTTTGGCTTTTCCGTCGCAAGGCTTAAGTACATCATACACACGGAAAGGTGCAATCCTTGACGGGAAGAATTTATTCCTGTTGTTTTGATCGAAGCCGATATTGCTCTCAACGGGAACATCTATTTCCTCATAGATCTCGGCTTCAAAGCCGTTTACTTTGATGGAAACCTCCTCGCCTGCACCGTGAACAAAAATGTGAGCACAAGCCTTACCGTTTTTCGCACAGAAACGGTTGAAATAAGTCGACGAAGTTTCGTAGTCCGTTTTATCCGGATACAACCATTCACTGCTGTCTACAACATGATATTTCATAAGACCAACCTCCACATTATAATAAGTAGTCTTTTAATGAAAATGAAATTATATCATAAATACGAAGAATGAGTATTTTATGATATAATTAGCAATTTCGCCGCTACCGCTCTGTAAAAGCGGCGAATGCGTATAAAATCAAGCATATAATAATTGCTTGCAATTATTATATCATAAAATCAGATCAGTGTCAAGACTGTAGATGCAAAAATCATCTAATAAAACAAAAAATAATTCTAATAACAATTTTGTCACACAAAAACACTTGAATTATACATTTTTTTGAGGTACAATGATAATTACAGAATCGAGGCCCTTAAATTGTTAAAAGTAAATTTCTTCAGAGAATTCAAAATTGAATACAAAGATAAAACCATAGGTGACAGCCTGAGCAAATCAAAAAAGCACCTGTCACTGCTGGGTTATCTTATGTTAATGAGCGACAAGACCTTCTCAAAAGAAGCCCTCATGGACCTTCTTTGGGATGACGACAGGAGCGACAACCCAGGAAACGCACTGAAAACAGCAATACACCGAATCCGTGCGACTTTGGATCAGTTAGATTATCCGGAAGAGATCATCATCAGAGACGGAAGCAGTTACCGTCTGAACAGAGATATCCCCATACTTTCTGATGTTGTGGAATTTGAAAAGCTTTGCAAGATAGTAATGGACTCAAATGCAGAAAACTCAGAACGCCTTAAGTGCTACCGTGAAGCTTCTGTCCTTTACACGGGAGATTTTCTTGAACAACACAAAGCCGACCCTTGGGTAATTCCTATCAGGACATATTACAGATCAATGTTCCTCAGTTCCACATACGAAGCAATACATATTCTCGAAGTTACTCAGGATTACACCGAAGCCGAAAAGTTTGCGGAAAAAGCTGTCCTTGTTGACCCATACGACGAAAACCTTCATTACTGTCTTGTAAAATCAAGAATCAAGCAAGGTAAAAGGATCGCCGCACTGGAACACTACAATTATACAGTAGATCTTTTCCACGACAAATACGACGTAACGCCCTCAAAAGAATTTATCGCACTTTACAGAGACATCACAGAACAGACGCACCTTGAAACTCACGATATGGATATGATCCTTGAAAATCTCAGAGAAGCGCCAAACAAAGAGGCATTTTTCTGTAACTACGAAATGTTCAAGGATATGTATCAGTTCAAGGCGAGAGTTCTGGCAACAAAACCTGAAGAATCCTACATATTTCTTCTGACACTCAGATCTGACGAATCAGGCGTTGTCAGAGATGCGGCAGGCAAACTGAAAAGATATCTGAAAGCTAACCTAAACAGAAGCAGTGTAATCACACGATACAGTAAATCACAATTTCTGATGATGATACTTAACGAACCGAAGGAGATATCAGAAAAGAAGATCCAAAAACTTTTGACCAAGTTCAAAAAAGAAAATCCGATCTTCAACGTAGATTTTGAACTTCTCGCACGACATATTGAAGCAACTGCTGATGTACAATAAATAATAATTTTTCGGGAAAAACCGTTTAAATTGGTTTTTCCCGAATTTTTTAATCATTTCAGACCGTCATTTATCGAATGAAGGATTTATTGCATAGAAGTTTTTGCAATTCAGTTTATCCTGTGCAATTCTGATGCACTCGCCAAATCTCTGATAATGGACAAGTTCCCTTTCGCGGAGGAATTTTATTGGGTCGCGAACATCGGGGTCATCAACAAGACGCAGGATATTGTCGTAAGTCAAGCGTGCTTTCTGTTCCGCAGCCAGGTTTTCGTTGAGATCTGCAAGAGTATCACCTGTTGAAGATATCGACCACGCAGAAAAAGGCGTGCCGGATGCTGCCTGAGGATAGATACCCGCAGTATGATCTACGAAATACGTTTCAAAACCTGCGGCTTTAATATCTTCCTCGCTGAGGTTTCGCGTAAGCTGATAAAGTATAGTTCCCACCATTTCAAGATGCGAAAGTTCTTCATTGCCCACATCGGTAAGTGCGGCTTTCAATTCCTCGTAAGGCATTGCGAATCGCTGGCTGAGATAGCGGAGAGATGCGCCCAATTCACCGTGAGGACCGCCGTACTGCGAGGCTATAAATTTTGCGATCTTCGCATTTGGAGTTTTGATCTTTACAGGATACTGTAATTTCTTTTCGTATACAAACATTTACTTATTCCCCCTTTTCCCATGGCCAGGGATTTTCAACCCAAGACCATTTGTCGGCACAATTATTCGGAGAATAAATATCTATCATTCCGAACTTCTCTTCATATCTGCGCTTAAGTTCTTTATATTTTTCAGTATAGATCCTCATTGCTTCGAGAGCCTTTTTGTTTTTCGGGTGCGTATCAAGGAACAAACCGACCTCAACGGCGGCGAACTGAGCCTTGCTGACTTCGCACATAAGTTTTTCGCGTTCTGTCATTTCTGCCAACCCTTCCTTCCGTTTCTGTCTCCGAGAAAAGGCTTATCAAGGTCTTTGAAAAGCGTTCCCGCACAAAGTGCCTCGTCGAGGCTATAGATATTTTCAAATTTCTGCATGGGGATATACGCCATAGCAAGCGGGAAATTATCCACGCAGGAGAAATCGCATTTATTTATAGGACAGCTGTCGCCTTGCCGATCGTCACCGCAAAAAGCATCATGAATGCAACCTCTGACCGAGTCAAAAGCCGCCTCAAAGCAGTCCTGAGATAAAATTTTATGTTCCATTGTAATTTCCTTTCGTAACATTCTTTGAGGTCTCCCTCAATACATTATATGTCATTCGACAGGATCTGACAATGGATTATATTTTCAAATCAAGTTTTGCGGGGGAACATTTTTGTAAAATTGTTCCCCCGCACCCCTTCAAAAAACTTTTACCGAGCAAAGCTCAAAAAAACAGAACTTAAACTCTCACGGCTACCGCAAAATAAAATATTCAAAAATTATTTTTTGAGGGAGGCACACTTTTTTCAAAGCAGCCTCCCCACAAACAACATCAAATATTTACTTCTTTTTCAAAACCAAAATAAAAGACAGCGCCGCAGCAACGGCAGAGAACGCAAATGAACCAACTATCAATACGATAAATACCTTATTCGACAGACTTTCATTCTCTTCCTCCAGCAATTCCGGATTCTGAGGTTCATAGTTCGCAGGAAATCTGTCTTCATGAACCCAGTCTTTCTGAGAAAGTTCAGTCAAGCGCTCATCCAATTCAGCAGCTTTTTCTTCAGCTTCCTTAGCTTCACGTTCCTCTTTGTTTTCAAAAGCTTCCCTGAGTTCTGCATCATATGCAAACTGCTCTTCGTCCAAAAGCTTTATAAGCTCATAATCAACTACGGGTTCAACCACAATATAGTCTTCCAATACAATGTCAAAATAAGGTAACTCCCGATTCTGAACATCAAAAGTTCTGCCCGAATTACTGTCCCTGTAAAGGTCTCTTAAAACATATTCACCGTCTTCATTTTTTACAAAGGTAAAAAATTCCCAGGAGCGATAGTTTCTCAATGGCATCTTCTCATATATCTTGTTATAAGTCGTAACATCGCTCATGATTTCAAGATATATCTTACCTTTCCAAAACTGAATTTCAAACAATTCAAATTCGTAAGTCGCCTTAAAAACATCTTCGCCGTAGCGTTTCGGTGAGTTGTCATAATATGCGATTTTTTGGAGATACGAAGCAAGCTCGCCCGTCTCTATTTCCAATTTGTGCTCAAAAATCCCGTCTGTTTCGGTGGGAGAATACAATTCGTCGTAATATTTTTGCAGATAATCAATTGCAAGCTCTGTGCAGTAGACCTTGTCTGCCTCAATTTGAGCCCTGTTTTCGCTGTAATAAGCAAGATCCGCCTCAAATTCTGATGCAAAAGCGTTCAACTCGTCAGACAAATCCGAATAAATCGTAGGCTTTCCGGTTCCGTATTTATCATAGCCGCGAACAGAACGGTCAACCACGTCACGGGAATAAACGCCGTAAATTTTCAATTCGCCGTCAATTTCAATGAACGTAAAAACCATTGATCCAACAAGGTTCAGATTTTCACCCTCGGAATTGTTGAATTTCCCGTTGTAAATATATATGGTCGTATCGCAAAAATCTCCGTGAACATAAGGTTCGGTAGAACCTGTGGTAAAAAAATCCACGCTGAAATCCACAACATCTCCGAAGTATTTTTCCGTGAGTCGGTACACGTCTTTTTTCGCTTCCATATAGTTGATGAGGTTTTCGTTGTCAACGAAATCGCTGTAATCAACGGGCAAAGTTTCATCAATGTAAATGGATTTCAAATACGAATCAAAGAATTTCCCGGCGATTTTTTCCATTAACTGCCAATCATCAAATAAATCACCGTTTTCAGCCGCAAATGTGGGAATACACATCGAAAAAGCAACTGTGATCAAAACAAATAACGATAAAAAGCGTTTCATTGAATTTTTCCTCCTGGAATCAGTATGTGTTGTTGAAATAGATAGATCTTACAATTATATTTTACCATATATCACAAAACAAATCAACCCCGATGTTGTATAAACATCGGGGCATAAATGTTAATTTTTTATGGGAAAGAATTATTCACCCATGATATCCATGAATGCTTTTTCTGCGTCGTCGATAGCTTTGTAAGCCTCTTCTGCAGTAGCGCCAGTCATCATGTAGTAGACCTTGATCTTGGGTTCTGTACCGGAAGGACGGAGAACGACTGTGTTATTGCCTTCAAGACTGTAATAAAGAACATTTGAAGCGGGAAGTCCGTCGATGCCATCCATATAGTCCTTAACTTCAAGAACCTTGAAAGGACCGATCTGAGCAGGAGGATTCTTACGGAAATTATCCATAGTTTCAGCCATTTTCTTGAGACCGTCAATACCTGTCATTACGATATTTGCAGTCTTTTCTCTGTAATTGCCGTATTTATTGAAGATCTCGCAAAGAGCATCCCAGAGAGTCATGTTCTTAGCTGCATAATATGCGGCAGCTTCTGCAACCAGGAGAGATGCGGCAACAGCGTCTTTATCTCTTGCATATGTGCCGGGAAGATAACCGTAGCTTTCTTCATAGCCGAACATGAATGTATGCTTACCTGTTTCTTCAAACATCTTGATCTTTTCGCCGATGAACTTGAAGCCTGTAAGAACATTATAAAGAGTTACGCCGAAGTCTTCGCAGATACGTGCGGCAATTTCGGAAGTAACGATAGTCTTTACAGCCGCAGCATTTGCGGGAAGTTTTCCCGTCTCCTTACGTGAAGTAAGAATATAATGGAGAAGGATAGCACCCGTCTGGTTACCGGTAAGAGTAAGGAACTCGCCGTTTTCTTCTCTTACAACAATACCGATTCTGTCAGCATCGGGGTCGGTACCGATAATAAGGTCAGCACCGCTTTCCTTAGCCATTTCAATAGCTCTTGTGAAACCTTCTTTATTTTCAGGGTTGGGGGATTTTACTGTGGGGAAATTGCCGTCGAGAACCATCTGTTCCGCAACTGTAGCAATATTTGTAAAGCCTGCCCTCTTGAGAACTTCGGGAACAAGCCTGTAACCTGCGCCGTGGAAAGGTGTGTAGATTATGCTGAGGTCGGAATTCGCCTTTATAGCATCAGGGTTGATCTGCTGAGCAAGAACAACATTGAGATACTTTTCATCAAATTCTTTAGTGAGAGGAATGATCTTTGAAGATGCTTCTGCAAAAGGAATTGTTTTGATGTCTTCAAACATATCCATTTCGCACATTCTCTTGAATACATCGTCAGCCTGTTCGGGAGCAAGCTGTGCGCCGTCTTCCCAATAAGCCTTGTAACCGTTGTATTCCTTGGGATTGTGAGACGCTGTGATATTTACACCTGCGATACAACCCAGTTCAAGGATAGCAAAAGAAAGTTCGGGAGTGGGACGAAGTTCATCAAAAAGATAAACTGTAATACCGTTAGCGGCAAAAACACAAGCTGTTTCTTCTGCGAATTCTCTGGACATTATACGGCTGTCGTGAGCAATGACAACATGAGGATCTTTAACATCACTTGCATTAATAACATCAGCAAGAGCCTGAGTTGCATGACGAACAGTGTATATGTTCATATTACGGAGGCCTGCGCCGAGAGTACCTCTGAGGCCCGCAGTACCGAATTCAAGAAGACCGTAAAATCTGTTTTCAAGTTCCTTGGGGTCTGTAATTGCTTTGAGTTCTGCCTTTGATGCTTCGTCTACATGAGGATTGTTAAGCCAACCTTCGAGACAATATTTTTCCTTGTTGTTCATTTATATACTCCAATCCGCCGATAACGGCAATAATTATAATGTTGATGACCAAATTTTAAGTATCTTATATACTTAAGCCAATGCTTCTTTAAGAGCCTGAGCGATCTGATCGGGACAAGATGTGCCCTTCATGCCGCAGTTCACGCCCTCAAATCTTTCGATTACGTGAGCAGCATCCATTCCTATAAGGATTTTAGAGATACCTGCAAGATTTCCCATGCATCCGCCGAGGATCTTTACTTCCTGAATGATATTGTCATCATCAAGAACGATATTGATCTCTCTTGAGCAGGTGCCTTTTGTTTTATACTGAATATTTTTCATATTGAACACCTATCAGTCGATAATACTTTCTTCCCAAGATTCAGGTTTTTCGATACCCATAATTTTAACTGCTGTAGCTGCTACGTTTGCAAGGCCGAAAGAACCGTCTTTGATCTTGTGGTCCGCCTTCTTGTCGTAAACGATGAAAGGAACGGGGTTGAGTGTGTGAGCTGTCTTTGGCTTCGGAGCCTGACCTTCCTTAGCCTTTTCGTACATTTCGTCAGCATTACCGTGGTCTGCTGTTATAAGAACAACTGCATCAGCCTTGTCAGCTGCTTCAAGAATTCTGCCGAGGCACATATCAACGGACTGTACACCGATAAGTGTAGCTGCATAGCTGCCTGTATGACCAACCATGTCACCGTTGGGGAAGTTTACACGGAGGAAATCGTATTTTCCGCTTTCGATAGCCTCAATAAGTTTATCTGTAACTTCTGCCGCTTTCATCCAGGGTCTCTGTTCAAAAGGAACTACATCGGAGGGAACTTCATAGAATGTTTCAAGTTCTTCGCTGAATTTATCGCTTCTGTTACCGTTCCAGAAGTAAGTTACGTGGCCGTATTTCTGAGTTTCGGAAATAGCGTACTGTCTTACGTTCTTAGCAACGAGAAGCTCGGAAAGTGTGTTTTTGATATCGGGAGGGCTTACGAGATATTTTGCGGGAAGTTTGAGGTCACCGTCATACTGGAGCATACCTGCGTAAACTACTTTGGGATAACGGACTCTATCGAAATTATCGAAGTTTTCAAAGTCAAATGCTTTGGAAATTTCAATAGCTCTGTCACCTCTGAAGTTATAAAGAACTACGCTGTCGCCGTCTTCGATAGTGCCAACAGGTTTGCCGTTTTCTGCAATAACGAAGGGGGGAACGTCCTGGTCAATAGCGCCTGTTTCAGCTCTGAGAGTTTCAACCGCTTCGGAAGCTGATGCGAACTGTCTGCCGTCACCGAGAACGTGTGTATGCCAGCCTTTTTCAACCATAGCCCAGTTAGCTTCATATCTATCCATTGTGATCTGCATTCTGCCGCCGCCGGATGCAATTTTAGCATCAAATTCACCGTCGCTGAGTTTTGCAAGAAGTTCTTCGAGCTGACCGATATAAATGGGAGCAGAAGTTGCGGGAACATCACGACCGTCGAGAAGAATGTGAACTCTGCATTTTTTTACGCCGTCTTTCTTAGCTCTTTCAAGCATGGAGAAAAGATGAGCAATGTTAGAGTGAACATTACCGTCGGAAAGAAGACCGATAAAGTGCATTGCGGAATTGTTTTCGAGGCAGTTAGCCACGAGAGATTTCCATACTTCGCTTTCGTACATTTTGCCGGAAGCGATACTTTCGTTTACAAGGCGAGCGCCCTGAGAGTAAACCTGTCCGCAACCGAGAGCGTTGTGACCAACTTCACTGTTACCCATGTCATCGTCGGAGGGGAGACCTACAGCTGTGCCGTGAGCCTTGATATATGTGTAGGGACAAGTTTCCATAAGCTTGTCAAGTACGGGAGTGTAAGCATTTGCAACTGCGTTGCCGTATGTTTTTTCGTTATAGCC
>SVMT01000008.1 GCA_015067305.1 Oscillospiraceae bacterium
AGCTCAGTTAGATGCAGAAGGCGCGATTTGGTTCTCGTCGGCGTACGTGGGTACGGTAGAGAGCCAAATCGAGACTAAAAAGCCCCATATAATTGAAGGAATCCACCGAATTTTCGGTGGATTTCAACATTTTAAAAATATGGACAGTGTTTTTTAGTTAAAAATTGTCTTAAATTTCAAGGTGGGCTTTTGTTCTGCGCTAAATGAGCCAGCCTCTTTTCTGTTTTTTAACCTCTTTTGAGAACTGTAAGCGTGGACTGTTTCGATATTTTTTCCATGGAGTAGTTTATTATTCTACCAATGGTCACGTCTGAAGATCCCGAAAGATTAATATTTGCTTCCGAAACTGTAAGCTCTTTTGCGTGAATGTCTCCTGAACCTGATACTTTGCAGTTGTATTTGTCAACAGTTCCGCCAATGGTAAAATCTCCTGCGCCGTTGACCTCGGTGCTGATGTCTCCCGATACATTTTTAATGCAGATATCCCCGCATCCGTTTACATAAGCGTTTACATTTTTGGCTGAATCCATGTTGAGATCTCCGCTGCCATTGATCAGTATTTTTGCGGATTCATATGCCGCCGTCATATCTATGTTGCCGCTTCCGTTTATTGTTGCTTCAAGAATTCCTGTATTCTTTGCTGAAATGTCGCCGCAGCCGTTTATTTTGAATTTTGAATTCGTGAAATCCGTCTCTATTTCCACATCGGACGCACCGTTTACCGTAATACCGATATCGTTCCCTTTTTCAAAATTTGTATAAATAGTTAATTCATTTTTTCCGCTTCCGCTGTTATTGTTGTTTTCGTTTGGGTTTATGTCAACAGCAAGCATTCCATCTCTGACACTGTATTTGAGGTATTTCATGAATTTTGCGTTTCCCTTAGCTTGGATTCGGGGAATCCCGTCATCAGCTTTCAGGATTTTTGCAGTACAAGCCACGGAAAGTGTCATTGCAACAGATGTGAATTCTTCAAGGGTTTCGTTTATAGATCCTGGGATATCTTTTTCAATATACTCATCTGATTCGTAAAATCTGATCTCGCCCTCACCTTGATTTACGACAAAACCCTCATTCAGATTTCCGACGCTTCCGTCTTTAAACCGAACATTTCCCTCATCGTCGACCTGCTCCACTTCTTTTGAAGAATAACAAGCGTTGTTTCCTTTGGAAAAAATGAAACTCAGACCGTCCAATTCCGCAGGGAATTGGGGGATTTTTATCTGATTACTCATAGGTTCATTCATGCTGAAGAGGTCGCTTATTGATATGTTCAGAATTTTTGATATCGTTGGCAAAAGGGTTATATCGGGCAGTCCCACATTGTTTTCCCATTTTGAAACAGCTTGCGGCGTGATCCCCAATTTATCGGCAAAAGCTTCCTGCGTCAAGCCTGCCTGCTTTCTTTTTTCAGCAATTATTCTGCCCATGTCTTTCATGTTGTTCATATTTGATCTCCTTTTCTTTTTCAGAGATGTCGACAGCTCTTGTTTACAGTTATATTATACTATAAAATGAGAGAAAAATCAATAACCGCGTGGTTTATTTTTCAAGAATATCTTTCATGTTCTGCAGTCGTTTTTTTCGGTTGAACCTCTTTCTTTACAACTTAGCGTTGAGTTGGCGTATATCAACGTAGAGTTGAGTCTGAAATTTCAATTATGTTTTGTATTGACAATAAATAGTTTTTATGTTATACTTAAACTAAGGAGGGAAGGTAGATGTTTCATATTATACTTTTATTGCTTCCGTTCATATTTTTAATACTTTTATGTATAATTGCGATTCTTATCATCGCATATTTTGTAATCACCATCATTTTGCTGATAATCGGTCATGTGAAGAGCCGCAGTAAACTGTTCATTGGAGCAAGTATTGCTTTAATATTCGGAATGTCCGTGGTCTTGTTCGGAGGAAGTTATCTTGTATGTAATCTGATGTATCCTACACAGTATCCCTATAAAGATATAGAGATCTTAAGTATGACTTACGAGGAGATAGTATCTGAATATGGAACTCCCGATGTGGTATCCGATGATGTTGTTAAATATAAGATTTCAAGCAGTTCATATTATGATATTTATTATGAGATAATTTTCAGGGACGGAACTGCTTCTGATATTGAAAGAAAGATCTATGAAAAAAGTGAATAGAATCGTTTAAATAATTTAAAAGGGAAAATCTTATTACTTATTATAAGAGGTTTTCCCTTTTATCTTGTTTAATAAAATAATTCAACCGATGGAGTTATCACACTTCAAACACATGATATCCTGAGCCGATTGTCTCTGAAATTCCACAGAATTCTATCTTTGCCGTTACACCGAAGGGTATATCGACAAACAGTCTCTTTTTTTCGTACCGTTCAGACAAGCGAATGGAAATATCTCCCTTGACAGTGTCTACAACAGCGTGTACGGAAGTAAGACCTTCAGGCATTACGGGTGCGATTCTTACAGTTTCCCATCCTGCGGACATTGGGGTTATTCCTGCAAGATATGCGTAGAAGAAATATCCTACGGCACCGTACATCGGATGGTTGTGAGAGTTCATTCCGATACTCTTTTTCAATTCAAAACGTTCCCATATTGTTGTTGCTTCATTCTGTATCATGTAACCGTAGGATGGGTATGTTTCTTTGTTCAGAAGTGTCCATGCCACATCTTTATGTCCGTATTTTGCAAGCATATCAAACATGTAACGTGTGCAGAGGTTTCCCGTTGTGAATTTATAATTACGTTTCACAAGGCCTTCTGCCATATGGTCAGCTACTATCTGACGTGCGTTTTTGGGTAGAATATCAAGCCAAAGGGCAAAAGCGTGCGCTCCCTGTGAGCCGATTCCTACTGTATTCGTCTGAGGATCAAACCATTTTTTCAGAAACGCTTCTTGTACTTTGTTCCCTATGTCTGTATATTTTTCAGCTATATCTTTGCGACCGATAGCTTCTGCCATTTTGACAAGCAGCTGACAGTTATAATATGAGTAGCCCGTTGACATGAGAATACCCTCAGTCTCCGTATTTTTTGCACCCTCATCTCCGCCTTCGCAGGCATAACCGGGAGCTGCCCAGTCCCCATAGTAGGAGTAGTTGACGATATATCCGTCGCTTCTTTTGATCAGAAAATCTTCCCATGCGGCAAGGCCATCGATACTTTCTTCTATCAGTTTTACGTTTCCTGTGTGCATCCACGCCTGATATACAGCAACCAAATAAGATGAACATACAGGATCTGCGGGCAGGTTTCCGAAAAAACGCGGACAACAGCAGGAAAAAGCCCCGTCAATCTGTTCAGCTTGAATGTCTCGGACAATCTTCGGGAACATTCTCCCGATGTTGAAATTGTAAGGAGTCTCCTCAAAGCGTACCGTTGCATCATTCATCCAACCCATACGCTCGTCCCTCTGAGGACAGTCTGAAAGGATCGAATGCATATTATCCCGTTCTGTCATGACTATATTTTTTTGTATCTGATTCACAAGTGCTGAACCGCAAGAAAAAAGCGACTCATTTTTTATATCGGTATGCATAAGACATGCTGTAAGATCTTCTTTGGAAATAAAATCTAAGCCTTCAATTGAGCAATATCTGAATCCGTGGAACGTGAAGGTCGGCAGCCATTCTATAAGATCATGTTCATCGCCTGAAGCAATATATCGATCCGTGGCTTTTGCATCTCGGTATGTGGCTGAATAGGGAGTTCCGTCTTCGTCAAGTTCTTCTGCAAAACGCAGGGTAATGACCTGTCCTTTTTTCATATGTTTCGGGAGTTTTACACGAACTGCGCCTGCGATGTTCTGACCAAAATCAGCAACGAAAAGTCCTTGTTTCGGCATAGTGATCTCCTGTGCCGAATACTCTTCCGTTATTCTGATCGGCTCAAGCACTATAGGGCGCATCTCTCCGCCGGGAGCTTCCGTCACGACTGAGGTCGTAAAGTCTTCGGGAATACGGTCAGAACTGTTCCATTCGGGTACAGATTTTCTTGCATCATATGTCTCACCGTCGAAAATATGTGCATGTGTGATGGCACCATAGCCAACTGACCAGCTCTCATCGGTTGAGATAATTTCTCTGTGACCGTCGGCATAAGTAAGTACAAGCATCGCCCAAAGCTGTGCTTTTCCGAAGAATTCTGGGGTTCTCGGTGCTATTGCATTTCGCGTCATCTCCGTTTCGTTGTTTCGCCAACCGTCTGCAACTTCTGTACATATAATGTTTTTTCCGTTTGCCAAGGCTTGTGTTATTTGCGGATATACAGAATAATATACAACTTTTGCGTAATTTGAGTGTGCGGGTTCAAGTCTTGCATCGGTTATTTCTTTTCCGTTGACAGTAACGTGATGATATCCGAGTCCGCAGACATACAGGCAAGCCGCTGAGGGAATTTCTTTCAGCCTGATATACTTTCTGAAACAGAGAACTTTACGGTCATTGGGCTGAGGTGAAGTTATCCATTTGCCCGACAGTTCATTTTTATCAAGCAATCCCGAAACGAATTTTGCACTATGTACTTCACTTTCTTCTCTAAAACGATCCCGAATCTGTACGGAGAGTATGATCTCCTTTCCATGAGGCAGGCGTGGACCTTTGTAATTCATTGACTGTTCCTTTTGTTCAGTCCAGCCGCTGTCCCATATAACCGAGTTTTCAGACGAAACAGTAACACGGCAAGCCGTCTGTTCGTTGTCTGAATTTGTGGACGATACAGCCCAGGAAAATACGGGCTCTTCCGTGTCTATGATGCAGTTCTGAATGTTTTCTGTCAGTTTACCGCTGTCAATATAAATATTCTTTATTTTCAGCATAATTATCTTATTTCCCCCTTAAATCAGTATTATATCAGTAGGATAATTTTTCTGCGAAATCAGCTATTATATTTGCGGTTTGGATCTGTTCTTCTTCCGTAGTAAGTTTGTGGATCTCAAGATTCAGAACTCCGTCAAATTCAATGTCTTTGAGAGCTTTTATAAATGAGTTCCAATCAATATTTCCTTGTCCCGGAGTCAGATGCTGGTCTGAATTTCCGTCATTGTCATGTATGTGAAGAGTTCCCAAAAGGTCTTTCCCTATAAGGCGAATGCTGTCGGCGATATTTTCAGAGCAATAGTTGGCATGACCCGTGTCAAAGCAAACCTTATACATGTCGCCTCTGCTAATTTCATTAAGCTCTTTTACGAATTCAACTACCTGATGAGTGTAATTTATTGGTAGGTGTTTGAATGGCAGGTTTTCGATGTTAATATGCTTGACTCCGTATTCCGTTGCTACTTTCCCAAGCCCAATCATGAATTCTGTATTGAGCTTTTTCATTTCTTCGGGGTTTTCGGGACTGTCTACGCCAAAAGGCATAATAACATGAATCACAAAGTTCGGACAACCGAGATATGAGCAACCTCGTATAGCTTTAGACATCGCTTCGAATCTCTCTTTTCGGGTCTCCTCGGTTGAGTCGTTTACTGGCCATCTCCACGGTGCGTGTGCTTGAAAAACGGTAATTCCCTCCGATTCGTAAGCCTTTTTTATGCGGCGCAGTTCTGCTTTGAATTCTTCTTCGGGCAGACGGAAAAAGCTTGTATCCGTGTCTGTAAAATCGCTGAAATCAAAGCATGAAAAACCGTGTTCCTTTGCCTTTTTTGCACCTTCTTTAATGCCGTATCTTATATATTCGTTTGAAGATGTACCGGTTCTCATTTGTTTTAAATCCTTTCCTTATTCAAAATATGATTCAAGGAATTCTTGGTTTGTGCCTTCGAATTCGGCTTCGCAAAGGTAGTAAAATCCTAATTGATTTCCTGCGTTGTATGTAATAAGAGTTTTTCCGTCTCTTTCGCACATATCTATATCCGAATTGCTTGAAATGAACCCTGTTTTCATTTCTTCAAGAAGTTCGGGAGAGATGTCATAAGCGTAAGGGGATATCTTTCTATCATCTTCGTCGGGCATGAGAATCGGGTTATATTTGCCGACTTCCCACGTGTCGAGGTCTTTTGTTCGGAAGATATAATTTGTATATCTTTGGCAGGGAAGTTCTGTTACGGAGATGAAGTAATAGTAGCCGTTGCAATATCTGAACCACGGACCTCCGTTATAACGATCCTTGCTGTAGCATTTTTCGTAGTCTACAAACTTCCAGTTTATCATGTCGGTAGATGTTACAAAAAAGCAGGTAAAAGGATTATTCCCTACAAATTCACGTGGCTCATTTGCTTCAATGCACACAACATAACCGTCAGGACCTTTTGTCAGAGAAGTGTTGTAGTATTTCCAGCCGGGATTTGTAAAAAGCTTTCGTTGTGACCAGTTTATAAGATCTTTACTTTCGTATATCATTACGGTGTCGCCGCATGCTGCAGGCTTTTGCGATAGTGTTCCGAGAACGTAAGCTGTTCCGTTTTCCTGATAAAAAGACTGATAATAGCAGCCCTCCGCAAAACGGGAAAGAATTTCTCCAGTTTCTCTGTCTCTGATAATCGCACAGATAGGTACGTTCATGTCTGTACCTCTGCTCGGGTCGCTAAGCTCAAGACGGTAAAGTCTTCCGTTGAATTCAAAAGGAGTGGACTCTCCGTTCGGACTGACTGCTCCCAGTTTTTTTATTAAGGGGAACCCTTTCATCATACGGGATTTGTTATCGTAGTTTATTTCCATTATTATGCTCCTTCGCAAAAACTGTTCAGCATAAGATGTTACGCTGAACAGTTACGATTTTATTAGTCCTTAAATCCGTTGGGATTATTTTTCTGCCAGTTCCATGTGTCGCGGCACATATCGTGGATATCTTTTTCAGCTTTCCAGCCGAGGAGTTTTTCAGCTTTTTCTACTTTTGCAAAAACAGCATCGGGGTCACCGGGACGGCGAGGTGCAATAACAAAGGGAATAGTAACTCCGGAAGCTTTTTCAAATGCGTCTTTTACCTGGAGAACGGAGTAACCGCAACCTGTACCGAGGTTTACAGCTTCACAACCGTTATGGTCAGCCGCATATTCGAGAGCTTTGATATGTCCCTGTGCGAGGTCAACTACGTGAATGTAGTCACGAATACCTGTGCCGTCGGGAGTGTTGTAATCGTCACCGAAAACATTGAGTTTTTCAAGTCTGCCTACAGCTACCTGAGAGATATAGGGCATGAGATTGTTGGGGATACCGTTGGGGTCTTCACCGATAAGTCCGCTTTCGTGTGCGCCGAGGGGATTGAAGTATCTGAGGAGAACTACAGACCATTCAGGATCGGAATATGCAAGGTCTTTGAGAATGTGTTCAATGAAAACTTTTGTTCTGCCGTAAGGGTTGATAGCAGAAGTGGGAAGTTCTTCGTCAAGAGGTTTGCCGCTTGTATCGAGACCGTATACTGTAGCTGAAGAGCTGAAAACGATCTTTTTTACGTTGTGTTCTCTCATCGCTTCAAGGAGAACTATTGTGCTGATGAGATTGTTATCGTAGTATTCAAGGGGTTTGCTTACGGATTCACCGACCGCTTTAAGCCCTGCGAAGTGGATAACTTCATCGATCTTGTTTTCTGTGAAGATCTTATCGAGAGCCGCTCTGTCACGGACATCTGCCTGATAAAACTTAGGTTCTTTACCTGTGATCTGCTTAACTCTTTCAATGGATTTGATATTACTGTTATCGAGGTTATCAATGATAACAACTTCATATCCTTTATTGAGCATTTCAACGCAGGTGTGGCTTCCGATGTAGCCTGCACCGCCGGTTACAAGAATAGTCATATTATGGGTCTCCTTAATTATTTATTTTTAATGAAAAGGGGAAGTGGTTCGAGGAAAATAATGTCATCTCTGTCTTTTGCTCCGCCTTCTGCAAGAATGGCAGCCTTACCTACGATATTTCCGCCTGAAAGTTCAACGAGCTTTTCAACTGCTTTTATACTTTCACCTGTGCTGATAACGTCGTCAACTATGAGAACTCTTTTTCCGTTCATAGCCTCGGCATCTGATTTATCAATATAGAGAGTCTGAACGGCTTCTGTCGTTATTGATTTTACAGATACGTGCATGGGGTCGTGCATGTAAAGTTTGGGAACTTTACGGGCAATGATGTATTTATTTACGCCCATCTGACGAGCCATTTCGTGAATAAGAGGGATACTTTTCGCTTCCGCAGCGATCATAATGTCGTGTTCGGGAATTTTTTTGATGAGTTCTTCTGCGCATTTGCAGGTAAGCTCCACATCTCCGAAGATAACAAAAGCTGCGATTGAGAGTTCTTCATTTACGGGACATATGGGAAGATCTCTTTCCACACCCGCAACATTCATTTTGTAGGTTTTTTCCATTTTGCAGTACCTCGATTTATAATTTTTCATTTCAATTTACATTATATCACTTTCAACTCAATTTGTCAATAGAAATAAAATTTTTCACAAAGGAATATTTTGTAAAGTTACGTGTTTGAGAAGAAAATAATAGGTGGAAAGCTCTTTTGAAAAGACTTCCACCTATAATATATTATTTTCCTTTGTTTATTCCCTCATCAAGCTTTGCATTTACCTGGGACTGGAGCTTTTCGACATTTTCACGGACAGATCCTGTTTCTGCGGCTTTTAAGAGCATTTCATAAATAGTATCGTTCTGATATGCAAAAACAACATGGTCAAATATTGTGTTTTCAAATTTGGTCATGAAAACTTCTTTTGATTCTTCATCATAGAAATTCATTGTAAGGAAAGTATCTACCCAGTCATTAGGTTCTTCTCCAAGGGGATGGAACAGAATATCAATAAATGAGCCGAGCGCATTTTCTTCTGCTGCTTTGTCGATAGTTGCTACGATATATTGGTTTTCATTGGAGATGAGACCTGTTGTTTGGTCTAAACTGTTGGGCCCTTTCGGATTGAATGCCCAGCCGTAAGCGCCTTGCATTTTTGATCCAATAACGCCACCATCTGTTGAAATACCTTGGACAGAATATTCTGCAATAAGGGCGATTTGGTTTTTTACAAAGAGATCAAGTGCTTCGGCTACAGAACCGGGATATTTGAACAAGTAGCCTTGTGTGTAAAAATTGTGTGATTTTTCAATTGCGGTAATCGTTTCATCTGTGAGCATTCCGTATTCATATCTGCCGTCAGCTGTTTCGGAAATGTATTCACCTCCGTTAGAGAGAATCATCATTCGTACGAAATAGTTGTTGAGTGTAGACAGATAAACGGGTCTGTCTTCCGTTGAAATAGACGAGCAAGCCTTGCCGATCTGTTCAAGTGCTTTCCAGTCCCAAGAATCCGTTTCGTAAAGTTCATGAGGTGTGGGGATATTTATCATTGTGAAAACTTCGGGGTTGAAGTATACAGCATCACAAAAGTTTGGAGTCATTATTCCCCAATACTGCGGGAAGATCGCAACCGTATCTCCGTTCCAAGTGAGAGCTTCGATCAACTGTTGTGAACCGTAGTTTCCGGAGGAAAGGTCTATTTTAGGTATTTCATTGAAAGGGAAGAGGTATCCTGAGTCAAACTGTTCATATACCGTATTGAGACGGAGATTCATCAGGTCTGCATAAGCTTCGCCTGTTGCTTTTTTTATTGTAAGGATCTCTCCTAAATACATAATGATTTCAACTTCGCAGTTATAAGTCTCTTCAATTTCATCATAACGCGAGAAAAGCATTTCCGACCGTACTGATGGAACGATATCTTCATTGGGCATCAGGAGACAAGTACCACCCGCGCTTCCTGAGTCCGCTATGGTGAAAGTCATTCCTTCGTAGTCGATTTCTCCTGTATTTTTGTCGAGAAAGTCGATCAGTTCAACGGGTTGTGCTGCGCAAGATGTGAGCATGAGAAGTGCTATTCCGAGTAATGCTAATTTCTTGAGTTTCATAATGTTTCTTCCTTAATTATATTGTTTTTCTGTTTATATTTATTATATCAGAATAAAATTATGTTGTCTACTCCCTATTGTGGCTTTTTTGTAAATTTTATAATGATTTAAATCTTAAATGTTACAAAAAAGTCGTAACGGGAGGGGTAGACAAGAATGTCTAAATATGTTATAATAATTATATATTAAAAATTTATATTTTCATATGATATTTTTTATTTGAGGTGCATCATGAATAAGAAAATAATTGCAAAAATCGCTTTGTTTCTGGCTTTGATCTTTGTTTTGTCTTCCTGTGCGGGGGACGCTCCGACGCTTTTGCCATTTATCAATGAGGCATCCGGCGAAAAGGATTTCGGCGGCATGGTGTTCAGAGTTCTTTCTCATGCAGATCCGGGGGAGGGACTTGACTATATTGCCGATGGTGAATCTCCATCTGTACGTAAGGAAATGTTTATAGAACGCATGGCTGAGATCGAAAAAGAATATAACTGCGATATCGAGTTTAACGGTGATACAGACAGCAACTATCCCACATATTATATTTCCGGTATTGACAGAGCCGATATCTTCCAGTGCCGAATGAAACATGCTTACGGAATGTATCAGCAGAATTATTTCATTCCGATTACCGATATTCCATATGTTGATATTTCCGACGGTAAATACGGTACTGAAGCTTTCGTAGAGTCATTCACATGGAACGGTGATCTTATCGGTTCCTGGCCTGTACATTGGGGTTATATCTTCACAGGCTTCAGTGACGGTATGTTCTACAATCCCGTGATCTTTACAGAGATCGGTCAGCCTACACCCAATGAACGCTATGAACAGGGCGATTGGACATGGGATTCTCTCCGGGAGATATCCGACGCTTGCCAGTCTATTGCTACAGGCGATAACCCCAAATATCTGACTGCTCTTAACAGTTATTTCCCCAGAATGCTTATCCGTTCCAACGGTGGCGAATTCGTAAGATTGGGCGATGACGGTAAATACAGATACGGTCTTAACTCTCCCGAAGTTATTGAGGCAATGCAGTTTGCAAACGATCTTCTCAATGAGGGGGCTATCAATCCCAGCGGCAGCGACCATACTGTTGTTACCGATGATTTCGGTAATGGTAAATATGCAATTATGTGCGAATACGGCGGATATTATGATACATATATTATGAATATGGAAACAGGTGTAGGCGTTTGCTATCCTCCTATGGGTCCAAAATCTACAGAATTTATAACGACAGGTCTTATGTCCATAGAAAACAGCATGTGGTATGTAACAAGAGAAAAGTCTGAGGATCTTGATTCTCTCGGACAGTTTATGGAAATTTTCTATGCACCTCTTGACGGCAGTACCGAAGACTGGAAGTATGAATATGTGAATATGAACTTCCTTGATGAAACTTCCGGTGAAGTATTCCTTTCAAAAATGATAAACAGTGACTTTGACAATGTTATTTTTGCTTATGATAACGGAACTCTTTTCGATATAATCGAACAGGGCACAAAGCAGGGAACTATCGCAGAAAGCCTTCAGAAATATCAGCAAGCTGTAAATACAAAACTTGATGAAACCATAAATGCCTGGAATGACTGATTTTAAAAGAGACGGATCTTCGGATCTGTCTCTTTTGATTTTTCATAAATGTCACATTGCAAGGGTAGACATTTTCTTCAAACTGTGATATAATTATACTACAATATTTTATACTAGAGGATGTATATTTATGAAATTCAAAAAATTAGCCCTTGTTGCGGCTATCATGGTCTTTGTTACAGCTTGTGCGGGCGATGTCCCCCAGTTGTTACCATTTATCAGTACAGCACCTTCAGATATTGATTTTGAGGGTCTGACTTTCAGAATTTTTAAAGAAGGTCAGGATGATGCAAACTTCGACCTTTCTGTTGAAAAGGAACCCGATTATTACACTTCGGCTCGTGATGAAATGTATCTTGAAAGAATTGACGAACTTGAAAAGACTTATAACTGTAATATCGAGTCTTCTTACGGTGAAGTTGGTGATCTGACAGGTGCTTTTGCGGCTGATCTTCCCATTGCGGATATTTTTCAATGTCGTCTTAAACACTTCTTCAATGTTTATCAGGCAGGGTATATTCTTCCTTTGAATGAAATTCCCAACGTAGATACTTCAGACGGTAAGTACGGTTCTCAGGAATTCCTTGATTCTTTCACATGGAACGGCGATATCGTTGGTACATACGGTCAGTATTGGGGCTTTTCTCCTCTCGGATTTACAAACGCACTTTATTATAACCCTGAAATTTTTATTCAGATCAATGAAGCCAACCCCGCTGAACTTTACGAAGCAGGCGAATGGACTTGGGATTCCTTTGAAAGGATCGCAGAGGCTTGCGCTTCTATTTCCACAGAAGATAAGCCTGTCACAGTTTCCGTTCACAGCCAGTATTTCCCCAGAATGCTTTTCCTTTCAAACGGTTGTAACTATATCGAAATGAACGAAAACGGCAAATTCTATTACGGTCTTACAACTCCCGCCGCTATCGAAGCTCTTAACTTCTCCGCTGAATTCGGCAGAAAAGGTTACCTCGCAAATGACCCGGGTGACCATACGAAGATTGTTGAAAATTTCTCACAGGGACACTATGCTATCGTTTGTGAAGTTTCAGGTTACGGTGTAAGAACAGGTACTCTTGCTACCTCAATGGAAAAAGGTCTCGGTTATATGTATGCTCCCATAGGTCCGTCCGGTACAGTTGAAGATGTTACACGCGGTCTTATGTCTCAGGATAATGCTATCTGGAGTATAATAAAAGAAAAAACAGATGACCTTGATTCTCTCGGTAACTTCCTTGAGCTCTTCTATTCACCTCTTTCCGATGAAGAAGATCCCATGGCATGGCTTGAGGAGTATAAGACCTTCAATTTCTTTGATGATATGTCCGCAGAAGTATTCGTAACACAGAGTACAAATATCGGCTTTGACAGAGTTGCATTTTACGATTACGGCAGTTACCGTATATTTGATGCTATCCATGCGGCGTCCAAGTCAGGTGCTGTTGTCGAAAATCTCCAGAGTCTTGAATCTGCTGTAAATGCGGTTTTGGATCAGGGTATCAACGCAGGTAAATAATTAAGTATATATAATGAGGGAAACACCTTTTGAAAGTGTTTCCCTTTTTATTTTCAATTTTTTGTAACAGCAGTTTTACCCACCCCGTGGAGAAAAATTAACCAAATTCGCAATTTTAAATTTCTAATCAATCTATCTGTTGACTTATATTATGCTTTATGATATAATTATACTGAAATAAACTTTGAAAGGATTTGTTTTATGAGATTAAGAAAATTTGCATTAGTGGCTGCAATAATGATGTTTATGACAGCTTGTTCGGGGGAAGCTCCTCAGCTTTTGGATTTCTTGAGCAATGAACCTTCGGAATTGAATTTTGAAGGAATGATCTTCAGAATTTATCAGGACGGAGACAGGGATCTGCGTTATATCGACGAAAACGGAGGCGCAACATCCGCCAGACATGAAAGTATTATTCAACGTCTTTCTGATGTTGAAACAAAGTATAATTGTACTATAATTACCGATTGCGGTGAGCCTACAGACGCAGGATTGAAATTTGCTTCAGGTATTCCTTGCGCTGATTTCTTTAATTCAACTCTGAAGTATGCGTATCCGATGTTTCTTGCAGGTTATTTTATTCCGGTAAATGAAATTCCTACCATTGATCTTTACAGCGGCAAATACGGTACAAAACAGCTTATAGATTCTCTCACATGGAACGGTAAAACTTACGGTTTTTATGCTCAGCAGTGGGGTCAGGGTCCGATGCGATTCAGCAATGCAATGACTTATAATCCCGAAATATTCACATTGATAAATCATCCTACACCCAATGAATATTATGAGCAAGGTAATTGGAATTGGGAAACTCTCAGAGCTGTCGGCAGAGATTGCGTTTCAATATCGACTCCCGACCATCCCGTTTACCTTTCATCTTCAAACTCACATTTCTTCAGAATGTTGATGCACTCCAATGGCGGTGAATACATTATCGAAGATGATAACGGAAAATATTCTTACGGTCTCCTTGAATCCAAAGTTATTGAGGCTCTTCAGTTTGCTCATGATATCTATGCGGAAGGTCTTCTTGAAAAAGGTTCAGGCGGTCATGAGGAATACGTAAATAAATTTTCCAATAATATGTATGCTGTATTGTGTGAATATGCGGACTACGGTGTTGACGGTCTGATCTCTTCAACCAATGAAGATTACAGCGAAATGAAATCTGTTGGATATTGTTATGCACCTGAAGGTCCCCGTGTTGAAGATAACACCAGAGGTATTATTTCCAACTATACATCGTTCTATCACATTACAAAAGAAAAAGAGGATGATGTTGAACTCCTCGGTCATTTGATGGAAGTTTTGTTTGCTTCTATTGATGAGGATCCGAATGAATGGAAAGAAGAATTTATGACAATGAATTTCTTCGATCCCATGTCTGCGGAAGTGTATATGACACAGGCAGAAAATGCTTATTTTGATAAAGTTATTTTCTCCAGCGATCAGATCTTTGACACTATCGCTCAGGCAGTCACTAAGGGAAATATTATGGAGTCACTCCAGAGTATTGAAAGTATGGTAAATTCACAGCTCGATGCCGGCATCAATAAGGGAAGATAATCAATATATAAGTAAATTTAACGGGGAAACATTTTTTTGTAAAAAGTGTTTCCACATAAAAAATATTATTTTATAAGATTTTCAATAGCCTTGACTGCGATCTTTATTGCGTCCTCGGTGCTTTCGTATGTCGGATTCGGTAGTCCCAATTTTTCACGTTCCTGATTCCAGAGAACATGAAGAACTGCGCCTGTTTTTACGCCTCTTATTCCACCTACAACAAAAACAGTAGAACATTCCATTTCACTTGCAAGAACCCCTGCTTTTTTCCACGCTTCCCATTTCGATTCAAGCTCATTAGAAACGGGCATTATTTCAGGGCTGTGCTGACCGTAAAATGAATCTTTTGATTGTATTATTCCAGTGTGATAAGTTTTGTTTTCGCTTTCAGCAGCTTGGATAAGTGCGTTTACCACTTCATGATCTGCCACAGCAGGGTATTCAGCAGGCACATATTGTAAAGTAGTCCCTTCCTGACGTATCGCACCTGTAGGAATTACCACATGTCCGCCTTCAACTTTTGTGTTTATTCCTCCGCAGGTCCCGATACGTATCATAACTTCCGCGCCGCATTTGCAAAGCTCTTCAACGGCGATTGCAGTGGATGGACCACCTATCCCTGTAGAGCAAACGGAAACTTTTTCATCGCATAGTTTACCGGTGAATATCCTGTATTCTCGGTTATTTGCTACTAATACGGGAGCTTCAAAGTATTCTGCTATCTGATCGGTTCTTTGAGGATCTCCTGTGAGGATAACATATTTTCCAATGTCTCCTTTTTTACATTTTATGTGGAATTGAAGTTCTTCAGGGAGCATACTTTACATCCTTTCTTTGTGTGAGATATTTGTATCAATACTCACAGTGTGTGAATTATAACGAAACTTATTATGTATTCATTCAATATGACTTGATTTTTTTTTCAAAATATGGTATATTATATACCAAAGAAAAAATATATATGGAGAACCTTATGCTTTTAAATACAAATCAAACAAAAATCCTCGTTCTTTACATCCTTGATGTTGCAAACTGTCCCATGCCTTTGCATACAACCAATGACATAATTGCAATGTGCGACATCAATGGCTTTACTATAATGGAAGCTCTCAGCGAACTTATCGAGCAGGGGACCATTGAACAGTACACTTATGAAGGAGAGCCTTATATTCAGCCTACAATATCGGCAAAAAGCATTGTCGATGCTATCGGTAAGGAAATACCTCTTTCCGTAAGGGAAAAGGCTTCCGTGTATACCATGCGTGAGATCGCAAAAATGCGTAAAAAACTTGGTGTTTCAACATCTATCCGTCAGGACGGAGACGATTTTTACGTAACTGTTTCAATCAATGATAACGGTCTTGTTCTTTATAAAGCGGAACTGTATGCTCCCACAAAAGATCAGGCACTCAGAATGGGTCGTTCTTTTGAAAGCAAACCCTATGAGATCTACGGCAAACTTATTGACAGTCTTACAGAAATGAAAGACTATACACCTTAATTATACTGTAGTTTTTTGAAAATGTCAATAGCATAGACTATGGATTTTGTGAATTTTATTTATGATGGGACTTTTGAAGGTCTTCTGACAGCTGTTTTTGATGCTTATAACGAAAAGATACTTCCTGCAAAGATCATATCGGAAGAAGAGTCTCAACTTGGTATGTTTGAAGACAACAGAATTATAACTACCGATACCGAAAAAGCCTCCCGTGTTCTTAACGGGGTATTACGTGAGATTGGAAGCTACGGTGTTGAAGACCTTAAAATTGCTGCCTGTTCAGGTCAGGAAGATAAAGGTATCATCATTTTCAACTATCTTCGGGCGGTTTTTAAATTCGGTAAAAAAGTTGAGTCCATGTATAATCTTCCTCAGGTTATGGACTACGCAACTCTTGTTCAGCGAGTCGGCTATGAGATAGAGCGATGTAAAGGTTTTATCCGATTCAGAGAATTGAAAAACGGAATACTTTATGCGGAGTACGAGCCTGACAATGATATTACAGAGTATCTCATGTCATATTTTTCCAAAAGGAATAATGACGATCTTTTTATCATTCGAGACGTTGAACGAGATATTTTCGGGCTTTACAACAGGGAAGAGTATATAGTCGGGCATTGGACGGTTCAAAATGAAGAAGACTCCGAAGCTCTTGCTGAATCCCGTCAGAATTTTTATTCCGATGCTGATCTGATTTTTGCAGACCTTTGGAAACAGTATTATAAAACGGTATCCATTGCTTCACGCAAAAATGAACGGCTCAGGAGACAGTACATGCCTCGAAGATATTGGAAATATTTGATAGAAACGGAAGGGGAGAACTGATGAGTATTTCAATTTATATTCACATTCCTTTCTGTGCGTCAAAGTGTAAATATTGCGATTTTTATTCTGCACCTGCCACCGAAGAAATCCGAGAAAAGTATGTTTCTGCGCTTATTTCTCAAATAAATTCATCTGAAAACAGTTCAAAAACTGTGAAAAGTGTTTATTTCGGAGGCGGAACTCCGTCTGTTCTGACAGAAAAACAGCTGTTTTCCGTGTTGGAAGCGCTTGATAAAAAATACAATATCTCATCTGCTGAGAAAACTTTAGAAGTCAATCCCGACAGCGTTTTTACTGCAAGGTCTGAAAATCTTCTTTGGTTCAACCGCTTCAGTATGGGAGTACAAAGTTTTGACGATGAAGAACTTAAACTCCTCGGACGAAGACATTCTTCGGCTGAAGCTGTAAAAGCATATGAGTTTTTGCGTGAATTTGCTTCTAATATTAACCTTGATCTTATTATAGGTATTCCATCGGAAGATCATACAAAAAAACTTGAAAATTCTTTAAATACCCTTCTTTCGCTTGAACCGGAACATTCGTCTGTTTATATTCTGAAATATGAAGAGGGTACGCCTATGTTCAAAATGGCAGATGAGGCTTTATCTGATGACATCGTGTCTGATCTGTATCTTTATGTTTCCGAAAAAATGCAGGAACACGGATATGAACATTACGAGATCTCAAATTACGCAGAACACGGGTTTCGTTCCGTTCACAACTGCGCTTATTGGGAGCAGGAAAAATATCTTGCATTCGGTACGGGCGCTTACGGATTTGACGGGGAAAGACGCTACCATTTTGAAAAAAATGTTTCCGAATATATCTTGCAGAACGGCAATGTTTCTCCTATTACAGATGAAATTCTCGATGCTGATCAGATCGCTTCCGAAAAGATCGTTTTAGGCTTGCGGATGTCAGACGGTATTGATAAAAAGATATTCGAAAATATATGCAAAGACAAGTATAAAAATCGTTTTTGCGATAATTTGATAAAAAACAGAATGGCAAATATTTTGCCTAATGGTAATTTTGCACTTACGCCAAAGGGTTGGCTTGTTTCAAATACAATAATTGAAGAGCTTATGTGAAAGGAAATCTTATCATGAAAAAATTTGAACCTCTCAGCCTCAAAAAAAGAAAGGTTATTCTCGATACAGATATCGGTCCCGATTGCGATGATGTTGGTTCTATCGCGTTATTGAACCGTTGGGCAGATGAATACGGTTTTGAAATCGCAGGTATAGTAAACTGTACTTCAAATAGATACGGAACAGCTTGTATTGATGCTCTTTGCACGTATCTCGGTAGACCCGATGTTCTTATCGGGGAATACAAACCTGATGGTTTCAATACCGAGGGCTTGAAATACAATAAATACATTGCTGAAAATTTCCCAAACAAATATATCAACGGCGAAAAATCTGCCATGGATTCCACGGAGCTTTATGAAAAAGTCCTTTCCGAGTCCGAAGACGACGGCGTTATCGTTATTACTATTGGTATGCTCAACACCGTTTGGTATGCTTACGAGAAGAATCCCGAACTGTTCTCCAAAAAGGTTCACGCAGTAATTTCCATGGCTGCCGAATATAAAAAAGGACATGAATATAATATTTTCTGCCATACTGAAGCCGCAAAGGATTTCTGCGAAAAATTTCCGGGTGATGTTTTCTTCTCAGGTTACGAACTCGGTGTGGATATAATGACAGGTTTTGAATCAGCCGACGATTCCAATCCTTTAGTTAAAGCCTATGAACTTTATTGCGGCGAAAACCGTATCCGCAACAGCTGGGATCTTGTAACCGTTATGTTTGCCGTGTTTGGAACTGAAAAATATTTCGGTTTGACAGAAACAGGTAAGGTTATTATCGACGCAGATGGTAATAATACATACGAAAGTTCCGAAAACGGAAACCATGTTTTCATAACATCTGTTGTTCCCAAAAGTGAATTGGAAAATGTTATAAACGGCATTTTGAGAAAAAAATAAAATAAACCTCTTGACAAGAAGGCAAATATAGTGTATAATATATACAGAGATAAAAATCTGAAAGGGTAAGTCATTATGAATAACGAAAACAATATGGACGAAATCGTAACCCTCTATGACGAAGACGGTCAGGAAACTGATTACGTTGTTGTCGAAGCTGTTGAGTACAACGGCAAATGCTATCTTGCACTTGTTGAAGCGGCTCATATAGATGACGAAGAATGTGAATTCACTATCCTCCGTATGGATGACGATGAAGAAGGCGGCGTTCTTTCCACCATCGAAGATGAAAAAGAATTTGATGCTGTAATGGATCTTTTCGATGCAAAACTCGACGAAGAGTATGATCTTGAAGTAGAAGACGGCATTGAATAAAATTAAAAAAACGAAATATTCTTCCTGCGCGATGCGTGTTTTATGGTATAATTAAAACCTACATTTCAATCAAGGGATTCCGACTTCTGCTGTGGGGTTGCAGACCTCCCGTGTTCAGCTATTGCACCTGTTCTACGGACGTTGGGAGCACAAAGCAGTGGAGCGGTCTTACCCGCCCTGCCGAAGCAGGGTTTGAGTTTATCATAAGATAGCTTGTACACATTGTGTACTTGTGTTCCTCACGGTCGGGTGGGAGTTTATTTTATACTCATTTATATGTTACAAAAATGTTAAATGTGGGGGTAGACAAACCCCTTATTTTATACTATAATAAATATGTATATATATTCCATTTTATTGGAGGTAATCTTATGAAATTTAAACGCATTTTATCGGCGGCATTGGCTACAATTGTTTCGGGAACGACTTTGGTATCATGCTCTCAGACGAACCTTGATGCACTTATTCCTTTTAACGAGGAAAAGGTTTCAACCTACACATCCGAAGTCAAGGGCTCTGCGCTGACACTTTATGTTGACGCAAACGCTGAGGATAGCGGCAACGGCAGCGAATCCGCACCGTTCAAAACAATTCCCGAAGCTCAGGCAAAGATTCGTGAACTGAAAGCAGGGGAAGGACTTCCCGCAGGCGGTATTACTGTTTTCGTCAAGGACGGCGAATACAGAATTACAGAGGGACTTGTATTTACGGAAGCTGACTCCGGTACAGCTGAATGTCCCATTACATACGTTTCCGAAAGCGAATTTGGCGCAAAAATTACAGGAGCATTACTCCTTTCCGCAGAAGATTTTGAACCCATAAACGAGGAAGAAAAATCCCGCCTTATGGACAAGTCTGCCGCAGACAATATTGTAAAAGTTGACCTTGCAAAATATGGCTTGACTTCCGAAGATTGGGGCGACTATGTCGTTTCAGGTTCACACCATACAGGTGAATTTTACGACGAATATGCGGAAGCTTATGAAAAAGCCGAAGCTGAAGGTATTCTTGGAGCAAACGCACAAGTTCCGGTTACTCCCGAAGCTGAAGTATTTATCGGCGACAGAGTTTTAAATTGTGCCCGTTGGCCTAATGAAGATTATGTTTATGCGAAAAGTCTGGTTTATTTCGGACAGTCAACCTGGGATAAAAAACGCGGAGACATAGTCAATCCCGACGGTCCTATCTTGGGTGTAGACGAAAGTGTCTTGGAACATGTTTCAAAATGGTCTACTCATGAAAACATCTGGTCTTTCGGTTATATTTCCACAACTTGGGCTGACTCAAGAAATAAAGTTGTAAAGTTTGATTATGAAAACAACACCGTTCAGTTCAGATACAGTGAAACTTTCCTTTCTGACGCTGGTATCAACGGACAAACCACAAGATGGTATTTCTTTAATATCTTTGACGAACTTGATACCGAAGGCGAATTCTACATCGACAGAGAAAAGGGTATCCTTTATATTTATAAAACAGATGATTTCTATTCCGAAAGAATCAAAATGTCTACCATTGCAGATGATCTTATAACTTTTGATAATGCTTCAAACCTTACTCTGAAAGGCTTTTATATCAGCGAAACGAGGGCTAACGGAGTTAAAGGTACGGCTGAAAATGTTATCATTGATAACTGTAAGATATGTAATATCAGAAGCGGTGCTATCCGTATCATTGGCAACAAAATAACCATTCAGAATAATGAAATCTGCAATATGGGTACTTACGGTATTTATCTTGAAGGTGGTGACATGGAAACTCTTACAAGATCGGAAAATGTCATCTATAATAACCTTATTCATGATTGGGCAAGGGTCGTTACTACTTACCAGACTGGTATTCAGGTCGAAGGCGTAGGCAGCCTTGTTTCTCACAATGAGCTTTATAATTCACCCCACCAGGCTATTACATGGCATGGTCCATACCATATCATGGAATACAATGAAGTCTATAATGTTTTGACTGAAACTGCTGACTGCGGTGCTTTCTATTCAGGCAGAAACTTTTGGTCTTACGGTTGTGAGATCAGATATAACTATATCCACGATGTTGGTGCCGAGGGTGCCTTTGCAATCGGTATCTATTGGGACGACGGTCTTTCAGGACAGAAAGCATACGGAAACTTAGTTGTAAACACTGCAAGTTATGCGTTCCTTATTGGTGGCGGCAGAGACTGCTATGTGTACAATAACGTGATAATAGAGTCAGGCGACTCTCCCATTCACCATGACGCAAGAATGAGACAGTATACCATGAACTATCATAATGCATGGTTCAGCCATATTCCCGTAATGTGTAATGAATTGAAACCCTATATTGAAAATGAAACATGGATGAAGGCTTTCCCCGAATACGAAGGACTTATTATGTATGATAATTCCTATACAGGAGACCTTAACGACCCCATGCTTGTTGCAAACCCCACGGGCGCGGTTTATAACAATATCGCATATCTTAATATCCCCGAGGGCGCATTCGACGAGGATAACATTAAGAACTTCTTCAGATACGAATTTGACCTTGCCGACTATTGTGAAATCAAAGATAATCCTATTATATACAACGACTTTAGCGATTTCCCCGGTTGGCATCAGGGTGAATACTTCATGAAAGAAAATTCCAAAGCAAAAGAAAAGATTCCCGGTTTTGAAAATATTCCATTTGACAAAATGGGCAGGATCGACTGACAACCGAATAATTAAAACGGTCACGTTCTTTTTCGGAACGTGACCTCTGTTTTTATTTACTTATTCTTTGTACGAGATAAGGAATCGTTTCTTCAAAGTTTACGCCATACCAGCGACTGTCTTTGTCTTCGCATGTTGCTCTGATGCACTCAACTGTGTAGTCAACGGCGATCTGCAAAGAGTCTTCAAATGAATATCCTTTTACAAGTGCGCCTGTCAGAGTGCTTGCGAAAACATCTCCCGTTCCGTGGTAACTTGCGTTTATCCTGTCTCTGAAATAGGTGTAGTAAGAGTCTTTTTGAGGGTCGTAGCACATAACGCCGATCTTTCCCTCAACGTAATTTATGCCCGTAAGAACTGCCTTTTTTGCGCCTTTTGCACAGAGTTTTTTCAAAATGTCTTTAGCGTATTCTTCGTCGTAGGTTTCTTTGTATTCGATTCCGAGCATGAATGCCGCTTCCGTCATATTGGGTACGATAATATCTGCTTTTCCGCAGAGTTCAGCCATTTTATCGGCAAATTTCTGAGTAAATCCCGGGTAAAGCTTTCCGAAGTCTCCCATTACGGGGTCAACGATTATCATGTTTTCATCGGTGTTGAAGTCATCGAAAAACTTTGAAACCAATTCAAGCTGTTCAAATGAGCCTAAATAACCTGTATAAATTGCGTCAAATCCAAGATGTTCCTTCTTCCAATGCTCTGCAATGGGGCTGATGTCGGAGGTGAGGTCTCTGAATGTGAAGCCCTTGAATGCCGTATGGGTGGAAAGTACAGCTGTTGGGATAACTGCAGCCTCTACACCCATGGCGCTGATTATGGGCAAAGCCACAGTCAAAGAGCATTTTCCGATACAGGATATGTCTTGTATTGTAACTATTCTTTTCATTTAAAAAAGACTTGCCTTTCGTTTTGAGATTTGCTTATTGGATCTTTGGGAGAGAGTCGTAGCCCTTTTTGAGGTCGTCATCTGTGGGAATATAGTCTCCCATGTTTTTGTTGAGGAAGTTTGTGTATGCGGTCATGTCGAAGTAACCTGTACCCGTGAGCCCGAAGAGGATAGTCTTCGTTTCGCCTGTTTCTTTGCATTTGAGAGCTTCGTCGATTGCGGCTCTGATAGCGTGAGAGCTTTCGGGGGCGGGGAGTGTACCTTCGCAACGTGCGAACTGGACTGCGGCGTCAAAGATGTCTGTCTGAACATAAGATTTCGCTGTCATATAACCGTCATGGTAGAGTTTGGAAAGTGTTGTGTTCATACCGTGGTATCTGAGACCACCTGCATGGTTGGATGCGGGAATGAAGCCGTGACCGAGAGTGTACATCTTCATGAGAGGTGTTGTTCTGCCTGTGTCTCCGTAGTCGAATTCATAGAAACCTCTTGTGAGGCTGGGACAGCTTGCAGGTTCAACGGCGATAAATTCAATATCATTCTTGCCTCTGATCTTGTCTGCCATATAGGGGGAGATGAGACCTCCGAGGTTTGAACCGCCACCTGCGCAACCGATCACGATATCGGGCTGCACACCGTATTTGTCAAGAGCTGTTTTTGCTTCAAGACCAATGATTGACTGATGCATAAGAACATGGTTGAGAACGCTACCAAGAACGTATTTGCAGTTAGGTGTTTTGAGGGCTGTTTCAATAGCTTCGGAGATCGCACAACCGAGAGAACCGCTTGTTCCGGGGAACTGTTCGAGGATCTTTCTGCCAACTTCTGTTGTGTCTGAGGGTGAATGGATAACATCTGCTCCGTATGTCTGCATAACGGCTTTTCTGTGGGGCTTGAGTTCTGCGGAACCTTTAACCATATAAACGGTAAGATCAAGTCCGTAGTATGCGCAAGCCATTGAAAGGGCTGTACCCCACTGACCTGCACCTGTTTCTGTTGTAACGCTTGTAAGACCCTGTTTTTTAGCGTAGTAGATCTGCGCTGCGGCACTGTTCAGCTTATGTGAGCCTGAAGTGTTGTTTCCTTCGAATTTGTAGTAGATATGTGCGGGGGTGTCAAGAAGTTTTTCGAGATTATAAGCTCTTACGATGGGAGCAGGTCTGTACATCTTATAGAAAGATCTGATCTCTTCGGGGATCTCGATATATTCGTCTGTGACATTGAGTTCCTGGTCAACGAGTTCTTCGCAGAAAACGTTGCAAAGTTCATCTCTTGTGCTGGGTTTGAATGTTTCGGGATTAAGGAAGGGTTCGGGCTTATCTTTCATAACGGCTCTTACGTTGTGCCATGCGTGAGGTATCTCATTTTCACTTAAATAAATTTTGTAGGGGATCTCTGCCATTGTAATTCATCCTTTCGATCTGATTCGTGTTCGATATAAAAAACGCTTACGGTTCATCTCTGTCCGTAAGCGAAATTTGCTTTTAAAATGACCTCATTTTATTCGGAGCATCAAGATTAAACCTTATAAACTTTCAATGTTCATAAGGCGCCACCATCTGAAATTAACAGAAGCGGACAATTTCATGATATAAGCTCTCCTGTCGAAATAGTTTCTGACTTTAAAATGATATTGTGATTATAGCATAGGCTTAAATTTTTGTCAAGGGGTTATGTTGCATTTTGCGTTTTTTGTAACAAAATACAGACGGTTTATACTCAAAAAAAGTTGACTTTTCTATGGTTTTCTGATATAATTATAATGGAATGCTATTGAACAAAGGAAATTCTGTGATGGAAAAAATATATACTTTGGATACGACTCTCCGTGACGGGCTTCAGGCTCAGACGGTCTCGTTTTCGCTGAAAGATAAATTGAATATAATCGGACTGCTTGATAAGCTTGGTGTTGATTTTATCGAGGTGGGAAATCCCGCTTTCGGGAAAGCTGATGAGGAGTTCTTTAAGAAATTGGAATCTGTGAAGACTGTTAATTCCAAACTCATAACATTTACTCCGACTTGTAGAGTGGGTGAGGCAGCCACAGACTCTGTGGCTCTCAATGCTTTGGCTGGGACTAATATAAAATACTGTACGGTATTCGGTAAGACATGGAAACTTCATGTCGATGAAGTTCTTAAAACTACTGAAGAAGAAAATCTCCGCATGATAAAGGACAGTATTGAATATCTGAGAAGTAAGGGCAAAACTGTATTTTTCGACGGAGAACATTTCTTTGACGGGTACAAGCATAACCATGATTATGCCATAGAGGTCCTTCGTACTGCCGCTTCCGCAGGGGCTGATACTCTTATTTTATGTGATACTAACGGCGGATGTTTCCCCGATGATATTAAAAAAGCTGTTCGTGAAGTTACAAAGCTTTTTGGCGTAAAGGTCGGTGTCCATGTTCATAACGACTGTGATATGGCTGTTGCGAATTCCGTTACGGCGGCTCTTTGCGGCTGTGTCCATGTTCAGGGTACTCTGAACGGTATCGGAGAACGGTGCGGAAACGCAAATCTGTCTACCATAATCGCAAATCTTCAGCTTAAAAAGAATTTTAAGGTCCTTCCTGACGGACATATCAGCCGTTTGACTGAAATTTCCCGTGCTGTTGCTCAGATCACAAATCTTTCCACAACCTCAATGCCTTATATCAGCCGTAACGCTTTTGCACATAAAGCGGGAATGCATGTTGACGGTGTTATGAAAAATCCCGCAACCTTTGAACATATTGACCCTTCTCTTGTTGGAAACAAACGTAATTTTATCCTTTCCGAGATCAGCGGAAAAAGCGCACTTGTGAATTCCGTTAAAAAAGTTATTCCCGATATGGAAAAAGATGACCCCAGAATGGATGGACTTTTAAAAGTTCTCAAACAAAAAGAGTCTGACGGTTATCATTTTGAAGCAGCTCAGGAATCCCTTGAGTTGGTGATCAAAAGACAGCTTGGGCTTTGTAAACCGTTTTTTGAGGTTGAAAAACTCAAACTTATTGACGAACAGATCACCGAAACCAGCGCAAATACAAGTTATGCCTTCATCAAAGTTTCTGTCAACGGTGTTGAAGAGATCGCCGCCGCTGAAAGTGACGGTCCTGTTCATGCTCTTGACCAGGCACTCAGAAAGTCTCTGTATAATATTTATCCATCCTTGCAGAATGTCAGCCTTACGGACTATAAAGTTCGTGTTCTTGACGGAAGATCTTCTACCGGATCAAAAGTCCGAGTTCTTATTGAAAGCTCCGACGGGGTCGATGTATGGAATACTGTTGGTGTTTCTGTTGACATTATTGAAGCATCCAAAATGGCAATAGTTGATTCTATAGAATATAAATTGATGAAAGATATGAATAAAAATCACTAAAGATGAATAATTCTTTCCTCTTTCGCATATAATTAAATTGTGAAATATTAAAGGAAGAGGGAAGATTCTGATGTTTTGGGCAAAAAATATTGACGGAGACAAGCAATACAGTCAAAGAATTGCAAATCCCGCGGTTTCACTTCTCTCTGCTGTTTTGGTTTTATGCGGAGTTGCAACGGTGACGGTTGGTGATGCTCCGTTGGTACCTCGCAGTACATCTGATTTTTCCGAGGTTTGCAATGTCAGACTTCCACTATGTCTGCCTGCGGCAGGGAAGATACCTATGCTGATGTTTCTTCCCAATTTCGGAAACATTGAGGTTCCTGATATTTCCCAAAATGTTTTGCCCGAAAACGCTCTTCCCGTGGTTTCATTAACGCTTCAGCCTCCGGCAACAATGAACGGCGAGGATGGCGTTTACATAAATAATGAAGCGAAAAAAGAAATAGATGTACGGAGTCTTCTTGATTCCGAACTTGATATCAAGTTGAAAAAAGACGGTTCCGTTCAGGTCATAATTTACCATACACATGGTTCGGAGAGCTACAACAAGGAAGGACTTCCTTATTACGGTGACGGATTTTACGATGTCCATACCGACGATATGACTGAGAATGTTGTTCATATTGGGCAAAAGATCACGGAAAAACTTCGTGAAAAAGGTATAGGTGTGGTTCATGATACCACGATGTACGACCTTGACGGCTATAATGACGCATATGCACGTTCATGTGATGGGGTTGAGAATCTGCTTTCTTTGTATCCTGATGCCAAAATAATTCTCGATATCCACCGTGACACAATCGTTCTTGAAAACGGTTCAAAGTACCGTCCTGTAGTTGAATATAAAAATAAAAATGCAGCGCAGATGATGATCCTTGTCGGAACAGGTAAGGCTTCAGCTCCAAACGATCATTGGATGGAGAATCTTTCTTTTGCTGTCAAAATACAGCGTGAAGCTGAAGCTATCTGCAAAAATGTAATGCGCCCGATATTATTGCGAAATTCTGGATATAATCAGCATCTTACAAACGGTTCTCTTCTTGTTGAAATGGGGACTTGTGGCAACTCTCTTGAAGAAGCGGAGCTTTCCGCAGAAATACTCTCAGAAGCCATTATCAGAGCTTTTGATATGAATTAAAACGAAAGGAATGATTTGAAAATGAAGAAAAGTGATTGGATAATAATCATACCTTTTTTGATGTTCATTTTTACTTTCGGACTTCTATATTTTGTTCTTCCTGATATAGAGTTCTCTGAAACAGAGAATAAATATCTCCAGCAGTTTCCGAAAGTTACTTTTAAAAATATATTTAACGGTGATTTTGAATCCGATTTTGAAACTTATCTTTCCGATCAGATAGCGGGAAGAGATATGTGGGTCGCAAGTAATACGGTTTTGCTTTCAGCGTCGGGAAAAAAGGATATCAACGGCGTTTATATGGGCGACAACGGTTATCTTTTGGAGGTCTTCGACAATATTGATATGGATCGCTATCATAAGCAGATCTCTGCATTGAATAAGTTTTCATCCTATGTTGATGTTCCCGTTTACTTTACGATAGTACCGAATTCGGTAAGTATACACGAAGACAAGCTTCCTGAATTTGCAGTGAATTACAGTCAGGACAAGTATATTTCCGAATTTTACTCAGCACTTTCTTCGGAAATTACAACCATAGATGTTTCAACGGTTCTGAAAGAACATTCAGACGAATACATTTTTTACAGAACAGACCACCATTGGACAACTTACGGTTCGCTTCTGGCGTTTAATAAAATTGCCGAGGTCATGAATATTGAGCCTGTCCAAGAGTCTGACTTGATCTCTGTGGATGTTTCCTCTGAATTTCTCGGAACATTTTTTTCAAAGGGTAATTTTATTGTTGAATCGGACATTATCACCCGTTATGATTTCAAAGAACCTGTTTCTTTTACCGTGACTTTAGATGATGGAACAGTTTCAGAGACTCTTTATGACGAGTCATATCTTGCGAAAAAGGACAAGTATGCGTATTTTGCCCACGGAAATCCTGCTCATCTGACAGTGAAATCGGAGTCTGAAAGTGAAAAAACTCTTGTTATTGTCAAAGATTCCTACGCCCATTGTATGCTGCCGTTTTTTGTTTCTCAATACAGCGAGATACATATGCTTGACCCTCGTTATATCAAAACGAATCTGACGGAATACATCAAGGCTCTTGAACCTGATGAAATATTGATCTTGTACAACGCAAAGACCCTTTCCGATGACGTTAATTTTACCCGTCTCGGAACCGCACCGACTGAAAAGTAAATGTTTGAGATTTTTTATGGGAAAACCTTATTTTCGCGGAAAAATAAGGTTTTCCCCAACTAATACCCGAAGGGTATTTGTGCCCTTATCCAACAAAACCGAGCTGGGTGTATTTATAAAAAATAACAGCTAACGAATGAGGTAGCTGTTGAAATTTTTAGTTTGGTTTTTTGAAATTTGAAAAAGGGTACATGGAAAATAATTTTACAAAAAATGGTTTCCCGTATATAACTATATATCAAATTTCGGGTAAATAGCGAATTAAATGTGGTAATTCTGCAAAGGTTCTTGACTTTGCCGAAATTTCGGGTTAATATAGATATATTGAAAATAATTCATCGCAGAGGAAAGGTGAAAAATGCAGGATCCATATCAGGTTCTCGGAGTGGCGAATACTGCCACAGATGACGAAATAAAAAAGGCTTACAGAAAGCTTGCGGCAAAGTATCATCCCGATCTGAATCCGGGAGATAAGGTCGCAGAGCAGAAGATGCAGGAAGTGAACAGTGCGTATGAGTTGATAAAAGATATACGCAGCGGCAAAAGATCTGAAGCTTCGGCATACGGTAGTGCAGGTTCGACTTATGGGCAGAATCCCAATTACGGAGGGTATTGGTACGGAGGCTATGGTCAGAACGGTTATGGCAGAAGTTATACTCAGAATTCTCAGAGTTATGAAGACGAAGAAGCCGATTATGAGGATATCTGGCAGAGCTACCGCAGAAATGTTCGCGTCGTCACGTTCCCGTTTTGGAAGATAATCCTGGGACTTATGGCTTTCAGACTGTTGAGCAGGATCTTTTTCGGCTTTTTATTCGGAATATAAAATATTTTATAATTACATTTAAAGGAACATCATCATGGGAAAATTAAGAGAAAAATTTTATAAGTTTATGATTGGAAGATACGGTACTGACATACTTAATAAGGATATGCTTTGGCTGACGATAATTCTTGTTTTGCTGAATCTGTTTATCAGGTCCACGATCGTTTATCTCCTTGTTTATGCTCTGTTTTTTATTTCACTTTATAGAATGTTTTCTAAAAAAGTGGTGAAACGCCGTGCTGAAAATGCAAAATATATCATTCACAGAAATAAGGTTGTGAAGTTTTTCAAGCTTCAGTATAATAAGATCAAATATTTCAAGGAATTCAAATATGTGACTTGCAAAAACTGCAAGGCTGTCATTCGTGTTCCCCGCAAAAAGGGCACACGCAACATCTCCTGCCCCGGCTGCGGAAATCCGATTACTGTAGTGATCAAATGAAAAGTAAATAATAGTTTTGCGGGGGAACATTTTTGTAAAATTGTTCCCCCGCACCTCTTCAAAAAACTTTTACCGAGCAAAGCTCAAAAATTAAAGCAAAAAAACTCCAACAGCTACCGTGAAATAATATATAAGCTTATCTGTTGATATTTATTTTTTTGTTATTCACCCCAAGTATCGGTTTTCTTTTTTGGATGGGGTATGGGGAAACCCTTTTTTCTTTTCGCGGAAAAAGGTATCTGCCCCCAAACCCCCACCCGGAAAACCGAGTTTGGAAATATTTATAAATCATCCCCAATAACTGCCGTAAATAAGAAATAAAATGCGGTAGCTGTTGGGGTTTTAGGTTGGATATTGGAGCTTTGCTCGGTAAAAGTTTTTTGAAAGGGGTACGGGGAAAACTATTTTACAAAAATGTTTTCCCCGTTAAAATACTCTAACTTATATTATCTCAAGCTCGTCTGCGGAGGGAAACTTCGGGAACGTCTTGCAGATAGAATCCTGATACCAGAAAGATACAGAGGATATGTCGTCCTGCAAGGGCAGATATCTGCCGTCTTTTCTCCAACCGAGAGCCTGTATCGTGACTCGTATATCTTTTTTGAAGTAGATCGGATCGCAAATGTGCCATCTGTAGAGCGAGAATCTTGTGTTTGCGGAATAGAGACCGTTTGGTCTGATGACTTTCGGCATACCTGCATATGGGGTACAGTATTCAACGTATTTTCCGTCCACATCCCAGTCATATGCGCCGCAGAAATAGTCTTCCGTTCCTGTTCCGCAGATAGTGGGATAATCTGTATCCCCGTCAAGGTAGAATTTTATTTCACCTTCGCCCCACCAGTTGTTATTGTTTACACCCCAAAACATATATGTTCCGACATAGTGACCGTTGCCCTGAACATTGTCAAGAAGTGTGTATACTTCTTTGTATGGTAGAGGATTTGTGCGTCTGAACTGCGCGTGGAAATATCCGCAGTCAGTGGGGACTTCCGTCAGTACATAGTCGATCTGATAATAGAGAATTATTGGTGCTGTATGTATATTTTCAATGGTTATCTTGCAATTTTTGCGGAAAGGCATGTCCCAATAACAGTTGAAACCTCTTTTGGGGTTCACACAAACCGCAAGAGACGTTACCTGAGTGTAGCCTCCATACAGCGCATTTGCGAAAAAGTCGCCCAGGGGAACTTCCACTGAGGGCGTATCACTATCGTCCCAATACATTCTGATGATAAGATCTCTGTTTCCGCTGCTGTTGTCCGTCATCCAGATGTGCTTAATGATGCCTGATTCTTTGATGTTGGCTATCTCAAAAGTCTCGCCCGCTTTGATCTCTATTGAGGGAGATATCTTCCAGCCTTTGCCTAAGTCTCTTGCACAGGATGCTCCCGTGCCTGTTTCAGCCATTCCGCCTTTGCCTTTTTCTCCTGTGAAATTTTCGGCAGAAATTGACCTCGATTCGCAATCGCTGAGTTTTGATAATCCAAACATTTGAGGAAATAAATTGTTCATATATTGAAAACCTCCTTATTTTATACTATAATAATTATACTGTAAAGCTAAAAAAATTACAATTACAGTATTTTGCATAATATTTGTCTATTATTGTCATTGGAGGTTCACTCTTGGATAAAAACTACTTTTCACCTTATGTTCGTTTAGCCATGTTTTCGACTATTCAACCGCCATTCCTTATCCGTGAACGTATCATATATGATTATGAACTGATATTTGTCCGTGACGGAAAGAGCCGTTTGACTGTTGCGGGCACGGAATATATTTGCCAGAGAAATGATATTATATTTATTCGTCCCGGTATTCCGCATAAGTTTGAAAATTTCGGTGACTGTGTTTTTGAACAGCCACACATTCATTTTGATGTCTGTTATTGGGAACACAGTCTGAAAACTCCTGTTTCTTTCAAGAATATAAACGAAATGTCTGCTGAGGAGCGTTCTTGGATCCAAAGTGATGTTTTTCAGGACTGTGATATACCTTTTGTTTTCAGAGCTGCCGATCCTGAAGCGTTTCAAAAAGTTTTCTTTGATGTGTTGAGAACATTTATTTCAAACGGTGTGGGAAAGGAACTTTTATTGAAAGCTAAAATGCTGGAGCTTCTTCAGATCATTCTTGCACAATTTGAACGTAAAGGGACTGAGTTCGACGGTTCATATATACGCCCTGAAGTCCTTGTCAGGGATTATATAGACAATAATTTCCTGAATCCCTTGACCCTTGACCAAATTACAGGACTATTTCATGTGAACGTATATACTTTGCTCAGGAATTTCAAAAAGCATTACGGATGTTCCGTAATTGCATATTACAACAGTAAACGCTTTGAATACGCAAAACATCTTCTTGAAACTACGAATATGTCCGTCAGCGCAATAAGTGAGCAGTTGAATATGGCTGATGTTTACGTGTTCAGCAAATTTTTCAAAAAATATGGGGGCATTTCCCCTCGTGAATATCGTAAAAAAACAGGATATGAGGCTTAAGAGTCCCCATTCCAAAAAGAAAAGCAAATTTGGTATTTTAAAAATATCAAATATGATTCAATATATTATGTCTTTAAAAATTAGTAATAGGAATGTCTCAAATGTTTGATTCTATACGTTAGTTGTTTGCTTTTGCTGAAAAAGATCTTTAAATCGGTTTTGTTGGATAAGGGCACAAATACCCTTCGGGTATTAGTTGGGGAAAACCTTATTTTTTCGTGAAAATAAGGTTTTCCCGCAAGAATTATATTATTTAACTATATATTAGTCAAAGTAAACAGTTTTGCCTGTTCTGTAAGATGTGTAGATAGCTTCGAGGATCTGAGAAACAACGAGAGCCTGTTCGGGTTTAACGCAGGGTTCTTTGTCGTTTATAACTGCATCGATCCACTGAGCCATGTCGAGATCTGAAGGATTACCGTCGTCTACGCCGTCATAGAAAGCAACGCCGCCTGTAGAGAGGTCGATCTTCTTGAGGTAGAGTTTGGAGAATTCTTCGCCGTTAACTCTCATACCGTCGAGGAAGTCAACACCTGCTTCTGTACCTGCGAGAGTACATGTAGCTTCTCTGGGGTTAGCAAGGTTGATAGCCCAACTGGATTCAAGAATGATAGTAGCGCCGTTCTTCATTTTGATGAAACCGAAAGCGGAGTCTTCAACTGTGTACTTTTCAGGATCCCAGGGTCCCCAAGCGTTAGCGGAGTTAGGTCTCTTACCAAGTTTGTAGTGGCAGTTACCGGAAACGGATTCAACTTCGTAGTTGTCCATCATGTAAAGTGTAAGGTCAAGAGCGTGTGTACCGATATCGATGAGGGGTCCGCCGCCCTGTTCTTCTTCGTTCATGAATACGCCCCAAGTGGGAACAGCTCTTCTTCTGATAGCGTGAGCTTTACCGAAGTAAATATCACCGAATACGCCTGCTTCACACATTGTTTTGAGGTGACGCATTTCTCTTGTCTGTCTGTTCTGATAACCGATTGTAAGTTTTTTGCCTGTTCTCTTTGCAGCTTCAAGCATCAATTTAGCATCAGCAACTGTTTTAGCCATGGGCTTTTCGCACATAACGTGTTTGCCTGCTTCGAGGGAAGCTACTGTGATAGGACCGTGAGATTTGTTGGGAGTGCAAACGTGGATAACGTCAACTTCGGGGCAGTCTGCGAGCATTTCCTTGTAGTCAGCGTATACTTTTGCGTCTTCTGTACCGTAATCTTTTGCAGCCTTTTCAGCTCTTTCAACGATGATATCGCAGAATGCAACCATTTCAACGTTGGGAAGTTTTGCGAGAGAAGGCATATGTTTACCGTTTGCGATACCGCCGCAACCGATAATACCGATCTTGAGTTTCTTTTCCATTTTTAATCGACTCCTTTGAGTTTATTTTGTTAAATTGGGTTTCTTGATAGTAAGAGATTAACTCACATATATAGGATACCAAAAAAATCGTTATTTGTCAAGGGGTTATTTGCTTAAAAAAAGAAAAATTCTATGAGTTTTAATTATTTCTTTTTGTTATTATTGACAATTAGCGATTTTTGTGGTATTATTATAGTGGAAGTATTAGATATTATCTGAAAAAGAGAAAGATGATATATAATTAAAAAAATATTTTGCCGTTAACTACGGCATGGAGGTTATCAATTATGTATAGAATTGGTGTTGACCTTGGCGGTACAAATATCGCTGTAGGTATCGTAAACGAAGAAGGTTCTATCGTTGCGAAAAAATCTGTAAAAACAGGCGCATCCAGACCTTTCGCTGAAATTATGAAGGATATGGCTGACTGCGTTCTCTCTCTTCTTGCAGAACAGAATATCAGCCTTGACGATGTTGCTTGCATCGGTATCGGTACACCCGGTTCCGTAAACAATGAAACAGGTATGCTTGTTTATGCAAACAACTTCAAAGACGGCGAAAATGTTCCTATGAGAGAACTTCTCCAGAAGTACATCGACAAGCCCGTATACCTTGGCAACGATGCTAACGTCGCAGCTCTCGGTGAAGTTATCTCCGGTGCAGCTAAAGGTGTTGACAACGCTATCATGATCACTCTCGGCACAGGTGTTGGCGGCGGTATCGTAATTGACGGTAAAATTTACGAGGGTCAGTACGCAGCAGGCGCAGAACTCGGTCATATTCTCCTCGTTAAAGACGGCGCTCAGTGCAGCTGCGGCAGAAAAGGCTGTTGGGAAGCTTACGCATCCGCTACAGGTCTTATCCGTCAGACAAAACATGCTATGATCGACAACCCCGACTCCATCATGAATGAAATGACAACTATCGAAAACGTAAGTGGCAGAACAGCTTTCGACGCAATGAGAAAAGGCGATGCTGTAGCTAAACAGGTTTGCGATACATACATCGAATACATTGCCGCAGGTATGGTAGACCTCATGAACATTTTCCGTCCCGAAGTATTCATCATCGGCGGCGGTATCTGCAACGAAGGCGATACACTCCTCAACCCCATCCGTGCATATGTTAACGAACACATTTACGGCGGAAACAGAAATCCCGAACAGAAGATCGCCATTGCACAGCTTGGTAACGATGCGGGAATTATAGGCGCAGCTTTCATCGTAAAATAATTTTGAGTCGTTAATCGGGGGTATAATCTCTTTTTCCTTAGCTCGACGTATAAACATACGCCTTCGCACGGAGAAAAGCAATTCTGCATCCCACTGAAAGATCTCAAAAACGATCGGAGATTTTGTTTTTGAAATCTTTTGAATTCAAGATTTTCACAGCTAACGCATTGAAAAAATATCGGTGCGTTAGCTATTGGAAGTTATGATTATGTAGATTGAGCGAAAGCTCGCTAAAAGTTTTTGGGAGGGGGTTCGGGGGAACGCTTTTTTACAAAAAAGGTTCCCCCGTTAAACCCGTATATAAAATTATGAGAGAACTCCACGCAGGGGTAAACGACGCAGGTCAGAGACTGGATAAATTTATGGGAAAGACTTTCCCTAAAATGCCGCAGTCGTTGCTGTACAAATACCTCAGACAAAAATGCGTAAAAGTAAACGGAAAACATGAAAAGGCGGAGTACCGACTTCAGGCGGGTGATGTGCTTCGCTTTTATATCAGCGACGAATTTTTTGAGGATAGTGGCGAAAAAACACAAAATCTGGATAAGATCAAACCCTCATTCGGCGTCATTTATGAAGACGAAAATATTCTTATAGTCGATAAACCCATAGGACTTCTTTGTCAGAGCGATGAAAAGGAAAGTTTTAATACATTGGATAATCATGTCCGTGCATATCTCAGAGCAAAAGGTGAATATGACCCCGAAAAAGAAAATGCTTTTGCACCATCTCTCTGCAACCGAATAGATAAAAATACTCAGGGACTTGTGATCGCCGCCAAAAATGCGGAAGCCTTGCGTATTATGAATGAAAAGATCAAAGCCCGTGAGCTCGACAAACGTTATCTGTGCCTTGTTTTCGGCGTTCCCAAGCCCAAGGAAGGCGTTTTTACCGCATACCTTTATAAAGATAATAAGACAAATACAGTTACTGTTTCCGAAAAAAGCAAGCCTTACAATAAGGATATTAAAACAGGTTATAAAACTTTACGTACAGACGGAAAGATATCTCTTCTTGAAGTTCAGCTCTTTACTGGCAGAACTCACCAGATACGCGCTCATATGGCGTATCTTGGTCATCCTCTTCTGGGTGACGGAAAATACGGTTCTGCGGCGAAGAATAAAGAATTTTTCAAAGATAAAAAATTCTCTTTTGAATATCAGGCTCTTTGTTCCTATAAACTGACATTTGAATTTACAACACCGTCGGGACTTTTGGAATATCTCAACGGCAAAACTTTTGAAACCAAGCCCTATTGGGGTAACGACCTTGTATGAAATACGTATTTTTATCCAATCGTTCCTACGGTTCAACGTTGAAACTGTTGAAAACTTCAATTCTGATACCCGAATTACCTTTAATAGACTCGAAAACCGCATATCATGCAGATCTTTCAATGTGTGTTTTAGGTGAAAACGTGGTTTGCGCTCCGTCACTTTATGAAAAATTTAAAGAAATCAGAGATCCTGATTTTATAAAAGGCGTTAATTTTATCAAGGGAAATTCCGAACCTTGCGAGCCATATCCTAATGATATTTTGTACAATGCGGCTGTGGTTGGAAAATATATTTTCTGTAAAAAAGATAAAACAGATAAAAAGCTTCTCGAAATTGCGGAAGATAACGGCTACAAGATCATAAATGTTAATCAGGGTTATGCGAGATGCAGCACCCTACCCGTGACAGATTCTGCTCTTATTACTTCCGATCCCGGTATTTATTCAGCCGCTTTGAAAAACGGATTTGATGCCCTTTTTGTAACTAATGAGGGCGTTTTATTGGAGGGGTATCCCCATGGTTTTATCGGCGGTTGCGGCGGTCTTTATGAAAACAAACTAATTTTCAGCGGTAATGTTTCCATGCACCGTGATTATAAAAAAATAAAGGATTTCTGTGAGAAAAAATTTGTTGAAGTCCTTTTTACTGCCGAGCCGCTTTATGATTTCGGCTCGATATTGTGTTGAATAGAAACACTTTTGCATAGAATATATATGACATTTATTTTTACCGAAAAGGGGAGTGTCATATATGAAAAGAATGGGCAAAAGCAAGAAAATATGCTTGTTTTTTGCGGTAATTATTGCTGTTTCGCTATTAGTCGTTTCTTATGTCGAAAGATTTTTTGCCCCGATAATCAGAACAATGGCGGTGTCTCGTTCGGAAGTTCTTCTTTCCCAGGAGATTGCCAACGAAATAAATGAGACTATGTCTGAAAACGGCATAACTTACGGTGATATTATTTCTTTCGTTCTTGATAAGGACGGCAGGATAAATGCAATGACTACGAACATCGTCACGGCAAACAAGCTGAAATCATTTCTTGCCCTTTCGATTTTAACAAGAATAACAAATGTAGACGAAACAGAACTGAGTATTCCTGTGGGAAACCTGACGGGAATTTCAATTCTTTCAGGCAGAGGCCCCGAAATGAAGGTTAAGGTCATTCCCATCGGAAGCGTACAGACTGAGCTTTCTTCCCAGTTTGTTTCCGCAGGTATAAACCAGACACAGCATCGGATAATAATGGAAGTAACTTCCAATGTAGATATAATTTTGCCTTCGGAAACTGTTTCCACCACCGTATCAGTAAACGTAGTAATTGCAGAGACGGTAATAGTGGGCAGCGTTCCCGACAGCTATGCGGAGATTCGGGTTCCAATTGAGTAAAAAACAGGAGTATTGAAATCAAATGAAAAAAGGAAATATAATTGCATTAATTTTTCTTATTCTTTCCGCTTTTGGTATAGGTGTATTTTTGATATTGCCTCTTATATCAATTCTTATCCTGATAGCTTCAACCGCTTCAATCCCTTCTATTGGAATGATCGGCGGTGCAGACGGTCCTACGGCGGAGCTTGTTACATCTTCGCTGTACGGTGATATATTTTTCTTTGCAGGTGCAGTTGTCAGCATTGTTATTTTTATTTTATCTATTGTATATTTAATTAAGAATAATCGGAAATCTGATATGAAATCACGTAAAATTAAGGAGAATTCCAAATGAATAAGCAGGAAAAGATCGAAAGAATAAAGGAGCTTACTGCTCTTTTGAATTACCATTCAAGAAAATATTATACGGAGGATTCTCCCGAAATTTCAGACTATGAGTATGATATGTTGAGCAGGGAATTGGTTTCTCTCGAAGAGGAGATCCCCGAAGCCCGTCAGCCCGATTCTCCCACACACAGAGTCGGCGGCGAGGTCCTGAAAGGATTTTCTCAGGTTACACATACCGTACCTCTTGAAAGCTTGCAGGATGCTTTTTCTTTTGATGAAATAAGAGCCTTTGATAACAGGGTCAAACAGGCATTTCCCAATGCAGAATATGTGGTTGAATTAAAGATAGACGGTCTTTCCGTTGCTCTTGAATATGAAAACGGTCTTTTTATCAGAGGGGCTACACGTGGTGACGGAACAGTCGGTGAGGATATTACCGCAAATCTCAGAACTGTAAAGTCTATTCCCTTATCTCTCCCCGAAGGTTGTCCTTCCCGTTTGATCGTTCGCGGCGAGGTCTATATGCCCAAAAAAACATTTGCAAAACTGAATGAAACTCGTGAAGATAATGGCGAATCGCTTTTTGCAAATCCCCGTAATGCCGCGGCTGGTTCTCTTCGTCAGCTTGACAGTAAAGTTACAGCGTCCAGAATGTTGGATATTATAGTTTTCAATCTTCAGAGCGTTGAGGGTGCTGAATTTTCGACTCACGCCGAGACCCTTGATTTTATAAAGAAAATGGGTTTTCCCGTAAGTCCTTATTATACTGTTTTTAACAATATTGAAGATGTTATTTCGGAAATTTCCCGTCTCGGTGAAATGCGTTCTTCATATGCTTTCGATATTGATGGAGCAGTTGTAAAGGTAAATAGTCTTGCAATGCGTTCCGAATTGGGCAGCACGGCAAAGGCTCCCAAATGGGCTGTTGCATTCAAATATCCACCGGAAGAAAAAGAAACGATGCTTGAAGATATTCAGATAAATGTGGGTAGGACGGGTGTTCTTACTCCGCTTGCTAAACTTACTCCCGTATTACTTGCAGGAAGTACCGTTGCTCGTGCGACACTCCATAACAAAATGTTTATAGCTGAAAAGGATATTCGTATCGGCGACATTGTAAAAGTCAGAAAAGCAGGAGATATTATTCCCGAAATAGTCAGCGTTGTAAAAGAAAAACGCAACGAGGGAACTGTAGAATTCAGAATGCCTGAAGTTTGTCCCGTTTGCGGCAGTAAGGTCGTTTCGGATGAAGATACTCCAATGGTGAGATGTATCAACAGCGAATGTCCTGCACAGTTGACAAGAAGCATAATTCATTTTGTTTCCCGTGATGCCATGGATATTGAAGGTTTTGGTGAACAGAATGTGGAAAGGTTTGTAAATGAAGGACTTATTACTTCTGCCGCAGATCTGTATAAATTGGATTATGGTGTAATTTCTCAAATGGAAGGCTTTGGGGCTGTTTCAGCAGATAATCTCCGTAATGCTGTTGAGAAGTCCAAAAACGCAAATCTCGACAGGGTCATCTATGCTCTCGGGATTCGTCAGGTAGGACAGAAAACAGGTTCTATCCTTGCGGCAAGATTCGGCACAATGAAGTCCTTTTCCGAAGCTTCCGAAGAGGAATTGACTGCCATTGACGAGATAGGCCCTGTTACAGCTCATTATATCTGCGAATTTTTTGCAAATCCTCATAATATTTCACTCATTGAGGGGCTTGGATCTGCAGGAGTGAATATGACATACAGGTCAGATAAAGTTTCCGATATTTTTGCGGGAATGACTTTTGTTCTGACTGGAACACTTGAATCTTTTACGAGAGACGAGGCTTCTGCGATGATAACAAAGCGCGGTGGTAAAGTAAGCTCCTCCGTATCCAAAAAAACAACTTATGTTCTTGCAGGTTCGGAAGCGGGAAGTAAGCTCACAAAAGCTCAGACTCTCGGTGTAAATATTATCAACGAAGAGGAATTCCTCGGAATGGTCGGCGGAGATGCTTAAAAAATTCCTTTTGGCGGCGTCAGCTGTTTTGTGTTGCCTGTTCGCTTCTGTTTGTGTTGGATTGTATCTCAGATCAGAGCTCTCTTCAAATTTCTTTATTCAGCCGACTTTTCGTGTTATAATAATGGTTCTGGCTTGCGTTGCGCTGTATCTTGCGGCGAGGCTCGTTGGTAGATCATTTTTTCCTGAAAGAAAGAAACTGTTTATTCAAGGGGCATTGTCTTTTTCTTTTATTTCGTATTTTGTTATCCTTGTAAATTTTCTGTTTTTTGAATCTTCTTTTTCCAGGACCCACTCGCTCATTTTTCTCCATGACGGAGAAACGGTCTCGGCGTATCTTGATGATTTTCTGAATCTTGAACTTTTCGGAATGATAATGCGGTATACGAATGGGTATTTAAACGGTATAGTTTCCTTTGAGAGATTTTTTATGAACATTATCGGCAATTTCATTTTATTTATGCCTTTTGCTTTTTTCCTGCCGATACTGTTTAAGAGACAGAATAACTTTTTTGTTTTTTCTTTAACTGTTGCTTTGATTTCTTTCGCCGCAGAATTCATTCAGGTCATCTTTATGACGGGAACGGGAGACATCGACGATCTGCTTCTGAATACTGCCGGAGCTTGTCTTCTTTTCGGAATTTTGAGGACTAAGGCAGGGCAAGCATTAGTTGAATTTATAAAAAATTGATTTACCGAGGTATTAAATTTTTGTTTTTCTTGACTAAAGGGATAAAGGTTTTTCGTCAAAAAACGTCTTGTACACAAAAAAATGTGTACTTTGATGTCTTAATAAGGTTTACTTTGTAATATTTCATGGTTTTTTTGATGAAGTCTCTTGATTTTCTATTCTGTTTTTGGTACAATATATCTATGGGTAATTTTAATGCGAAAAAATACGACGCTGTCGTTATAGGTGCAGGTGCTGCGGGGATGATGTGCGCAGGCACTGCTGCCGAGTTTGGTTGCGGCAAAATAGCACTTATCGAGAAAAATAATATTTACGGAAAAAAACTTCTGATCACAGGTAAGGGTCGGTGTAATGTCACTAATAATTGTGATGTGAGGACTCTTGTTGAGAATACCGTACGCAACGGACGTTTTCTGTACTCAGCTTTCAGTTCTTTTTCATCTTATGATACCATGGCTTTTTTTGAAGAGCTGGGAGTTCAGCTCAAGACTGAAAGAGGTAACAGAGTTTTTCCTGTAAGTGACAAGTCTTCGGACATAACCGAGGCAATGAAAAGATATGTCTCTTCAAAAAATATAGATCATATCAAAGGTGATGTTGTATCTCTCATTATTGAAGACGGGGAACTTAAGGGTTGCAGACTTTCCGACGGTCGTAATATCTTTGCGGATAGAGTCGTTGTTGCAACGGGCGGAAAATCATATCCGTTGACAGGTTCTACAGGGGCAGGGTATATCCTTGCGGAACAGGCGGGACATACGGTCGTTCCTCAGAAAGCGTCTATAGTCCCTCTTGAAGTTGAAGAACGTGAGGTTTGTAATGCCCTTATGGGCTTGTCTCTCAGAAATATATCCGTAACTGTGGTTCGTGGGCAAAAAACTGTTTATACGGACTTTGGTGAACTGATGTTTACCAATTACGGTGTTTCAGGGCCTGTTATTCTTTCTGCTTCAGCCCATGTCAATGATGGCGATAAGATCATAATTGATATGAAGCCTGCTCTTGATGAAAAAACTCTTGATAAACGTATCCTTTCAGATTTTTCAAAATATATAAATAAAGATTTCGGTAATTCCTTGGGGGATCTTTTGCCAAAGAAGATGATTCCCGTTGCCGTTGAACTTTCGGGAATAGACCATGATCTCAAGGTCAATTCCGTAACAGCGGTTCAAAGAGCTTCCCTTGTCAGACTTTTGAAGAATTTCACTTTGACTGTAAAGGGTAAACGTCCCATTGAGGAAGCGGTTGTAACTTCCGGTGGCGTTGCGGTTAATGAGATAGACCCGAAAACGATGGAATCAAAAATACTTCCCGGTCTTTATTTTGCCGGTGAGGTTATAGATGCCGATGCATATACAGGTGGTTTTAACTTACAGATAGCTTTTTCAACAGGCAGAGCCGCAGGGAAAAGCATAGTATATTAATTAAAAATGAAATGAGGATTCTCCGATGCAGGAAAAAGGAAGCAGAACAGTTGCCGCTGCGGCATTGAAAATGGTTGCAGCTGAAGAACGGGCTGAAGAGGTTCTTCTTAAAGAACATCTTTTAAAAAATGATATAAAAGCTTCCGCAACAGATTTTGGCGGAGATTTTATCGCATCTGTCAGCAAGGTTATTGAAAGAGCCCTGCTTTTGGCAAAGCGTGACGGTATAATCAATGATTCTCATGCAGAAGAGGGTGGCGTTGCAGGTGCGGCACGTGATGCAATGTCTCAGATCACACAAAAAGCCATGGGGCTTAATATCGGCGGCAAGATAGCTGTTGCAAGAAGCGGAGAACATATTGCGGTTGCAGTATTTTTCGGTGTCGGTATGCTGAATCTTAATGAAGTTGCCGTAGGTCTCGGACACAGAGCCGTTTTTAATGTATGATACAGGAGAAAAGAAATGATAAATATTGCTATTGACGGTCCTTCCGGTGCAGGAAAAAGTAGTCTCGCAGGTTTTATTGCAAAAGAGCTTTCTTTTGTTCATGTTGATACCGGAGCACTTTACAGAGCTGTTGGCTATTATGTGGTTTGCAATAAAGCAGATCCTTCTGATCCCGAATCAGTGGTTCCTCTTTTGGATTCGCTGAAAGTAGATGTTGAATATGACGGAACAAAAAAACAACATGTTTTTATTAACGGTAAAGAAGTTTCAGAAGAACTTCGTACAAATGATGTTTCAATGGCTGCGTCTGCGGCATCGGCAATTCCCGAAGTTCGTGAATTCCTTCTTGATCTTCAGAGAAATATAGCTGAAAAAGAGAATATCATAATGGATGGCAGAGATGTCGGTACTGTTATTTTGCCGAATGCGGATATTAAATTTTTCCTTTCTGCTTCTCCCGAAAAACGTGCTGACCGCAGAGTTAAAGAATATGAGGCTAAAGGTATAGATATCTCTTACGAAAAGGTCCTTGAAGATATCATTCAGCGAGATAAAAACGATTCAACCCGTAAGATATCGCCGTTAAAACAGGCAGAGGATGCTATACCCGTTGATAATTCAGACATGACGGAAGAAGAAACAAAAAGATTTATATTAGATATTATTAAGGAAAAACTTTTATAATGTATACATTTGCTAAGATAGTTTTAGGCTTTTACATCTATGTTTTTAACAGAATAAAGATCATCGGTAAAGAAAACATCGCACCCGACGGTGCTTTGATAGTATACGGAAATCATCAGTCCATAATGGACATCTTCTGTTTGAACCTGGCTTTCGGAAGCAGAAAAATAATTTTTATGGCAAAGAACTCTCTTTTTAAAATACCTATCATCAAGAGCGTTGTAAAGGCTTACGGAGCATTTCCCGTTGATAGAAGCAGGGCAGATCTTTCCGCAATAAAAAATGCGCTGAGGGTTCTTAAAGAAGGTAAAACCTTAGGTATTTTCCCCGAAGGAACAAGGATCGCTTCTGAATCGGACAGCGATGCAAAAGGCGGTATTGCTATGATAGCGGAAAAAACAAAAGCGACGCTCCAGCCTGTACGTATTATTTACAAAAGAAAGAAAATGATCTTTAATTCCATGACTGTTATAATTGGTAAAAGCTTTTCATACAGCGACATAGAGATTCCCGAAGATTCGGAAGATCCAAGAAAAGCTGCAGGTAAAATACTCATGGAGAAAGTTTACGAATTAAAAGCATGAATATATACAAAACAGAGACGATAGGTTTTTGCTTCGGTGTTGAAAGAGCAGTAAATGCTGTTTACAAAATTCTCCAAAACGAAAAGTTTGACGGTAAAAAAATTTTTACTTGGGGAGAGCTTATCCACAACCCCGATATCGTTCGTGAACTTGCCGAAAAAGGTGTTTATGCGACTGAAAATATCGATGATATCAATGAGGGCGATGTGGTCGTTATCCGATCCCACGGTGTTCCCAAAGCTGTATCAGATGCTCTTGAAGCCAAAAAAGCAGTGGTTTTTGATGAAACTTGTCCAAAAGTTAAAAAGATTCATAAAATTGCCACAAATGCAAAAAACCTTATAATTGCGGGAAATATTGAGCATCCGGAGGTCAAAGGGATCGTCGGAAATTGTGAAAAAAAATTTTATGTTGCAAAAGATATTGACGAATTGAAAAAAATAGTGCATAATATATATGATACGGAAGATACATATACTTTTGTTTCTCAGACAACTTTTTCCGTGAAAGCATTTGAGAAAATGAAAGAATTTCTTTCTCAATATGAAAATATTACTGTTGAAAATACAGTTTGTCACTCCACTGAAGAGCGCCAGAAACAGGTAAGAGATCTTGCTCAGAATGTGGACATGTTTATCGTAGTTGGAGGCAAAGGAAGTTCCAACACGAAAAAGCTTTACGATATTGCTTCTGAATACTGCGAAGCTCTTCATATCGAAAGCGTAAAGGAGTTACCCTATTATATTAAAAAATATAAAAAAATAGGACTGTCGTCAGGTGCATCTACACCTGCCAGAGCAGTCGAGGAGGTTATTTTTAACATGATTAGCGAAATCGACAACAAAGACGTCATTGAACAGGACGTTGACTTTATCGAGGCCCTCGAAGAGTCTCTCAAGACAATTCGTAACGGCCAGAGGGTAAAGGGTATCATCAGTGCCATCAACGGTACAGAAGTTCAGGTGGATCTCGGAGTAAAATATTCCGGTATTATCCCCACAGCAGAATTTGCTGATGACGAAGCACCCAAGATCGGTGACGAAATTGAGGCGTTTGTTGTCAAGGTAACGGACAGCGAAGGCACTGCACAGCTTTCCAAGAAACATCTTGATATGGCAAAAGGTCTCGAAAAAATCACCGAAGCGTATGAACAGAAAACTGTTCTTACAGGCAAAGTTTCTGAGGTTGTAAAGGGAGGCGTTATCATATCTGTTAACGGTGTCAGAGTGTTCGTTCCCGCATCTCAGGCTACACTTAAGAAAGACGAAGAACTCGAACCTCTTAAGAACACAGAAGTTCAGTTCCGCATCATCGAAGTTGATGACAGCAACAGCAGACGTAAGAGAGTTATCGGTTCTATCCGCAGCGTTCTTAGAGAAGCAAGACAGGCAGAAGTTGAAAACTTCTGGAATTCTCTCGAAGAAGGCAAGAAATATGACGGTGTTGTTAAGTCCCTTACAGCATTCGGCGCATTTGTTGACATCGGCGGCGTAGACGGCCTTGTACATATCTCCGATATGACATGGACAAGAGTTAAGAACCCTGCTGAACTCGTTTCTGTTGGCGAAAAAGTAAGCGTTATCGTTAAGAGCTTTGACAAAGAAAAGAAGAGAATCTCTCTTACTATGAAGAATCCCGAAGAAAATCCTTGGGATATTCTCAAAGCTAACTACAGCGCTGACGACGTAGTTGAAGCTACAGTTGTAAAACTCATGCCCTACGGCGCATTTGTGAACGTTATCCCCGGTATCGACGGTCTCGTTCATATTTCTCAGATTTCCAAAGAAAGACTTGCTAAAGTTGCTGACGCTCTCACAGTTGGTCAGAAAGTTAAAGCTAAGATCACAGACATCGACTTCGAAGCTCAGAAGATCAATCTTTCTATCAAAGCTGCTGCTGAAGAAGCTGCAGAAGAAGTATCCGAGGAAGAATAATTTCAAGATACTTGATTAAATCTGAAATCTAATCATGCAGAGGTGAAGCAGTGTTCGGTCTCATAAAATTTTGCTGACCGTTTTCCTGTTACACCTCTGTGTTTGATATTTACAAAGAAAAATTTTTTTATAAATTCCCCGTAAACGGTAGGGATCTATGAATATTTTTGAGCGAGAAAGGATATTTTTTAATGGAACAGTATAAAGTAAGTCTTGCGACTCTCATAAAAGGGCTTTCCCTTGAATCTGTGTATCTCCCCGAAGGAGAAAAAGGTGACCCTGAAAAAATATTTATCACTTCAACGGAAATAAACCGTCCGGCACTCCAGCTTGCGGATTTTTATGATTGTTTCGATCCCAAACGTATTCAGATCTTGGGTAGGGAAGAGGCTTCTTATGTCGCAAAGATGTGTCCTGAGAAGCGGGCTATAGTTTTTGACAGACTTTTTGCAACATCTGTCCCCGTAGTATTTCTCGCCCATAAGATCGAAGTTTTCCCTGAGATCGTAGCTGCTGCGAAAAAATATCAGGTTCCTGTTTATGAATCTGATGATACTACTTCTGAGCTTTCTTATGCTCTTATCAGCGCTTTGAATGTTCATCTTGCACAAAGGATAACCATGCACGGGGTCCTCATTGAGGTTTACGGTGAAGGTATTCTTATGATCGGCGACAGTGGGGTAGGTAAGAGTGAAACTGCCATGGAGCTTCTTAAGAGAGGTCACCGTTTGATTGCAGACGATGCTGTAGAGATCAAACGTGTTTCCAATAAGACATTGGTAGGTTCTGCACCCGAAATGATAAAATATCTTATCGAACTTCGCGGTATCGGTCTTGTTGACGTACGCCGTATATTCGGTATGGGTGCTGTTAAAGAAACGGAAAAGATCGACCTTGTTGTTCAGCTTGAACCCTGGAGTGCTGACAAACAGTATGAACGTCTCGGTCTCGATAATAATTATTATGATATTTTAGGTCTGAAAAAGCCCACAGTTACTATTCCCATCAGACCCGGCAGAAACCTTGCCATTATTATCGAAGTTGCAGCTATGAATAACAGACAGCGCAGAATGGGCTACAACGCTGCCGAGGAGCTTAATAAACGCCTCATGCAAAACATGGGCTTATCTCTTGATTGATATATTTAATTTACGAAAGGCACGGGCAAATATATGAACGAAAATTTATACTCGGAAGCTGTTCACGAACTCTTTGATGCAGGCATTGAAGTTTCCGAAAATGTTGCTCTCTGCAATTATACCACTTTTAAGATCGGCGGCTGTACACCGCTGATGGTAAGTCCTGCATCGACTGAGGAAGTTTCCCGTACAGTTAAAATTTTTAACAAACATAACATTTCTTATTTCACACTTGGTAACGGTTCAAATCTGCTTGTTCCCGATGAAGGTATTTCAAAAGCTGTTATTTTTACGGGTAAATTACTGAATATTTCCGTTGAGGATACCAGGGTCGTTGCTGGTTCGGGTTGCGTTCTTGCGAAGGTCGCATCTGTTGCGGCTAAAAATTTACTTTGCGGAATGGAAGCTCTTCATGGAATTCCAGGAACGGTAGGCGGCGCTGTCATAATGAATGCAGGCGCATACGGCTCTGAAATGTCGCATGTGGTTGAATATACCGAGTATGTTGATGAATTCGGAGATATCCACCGTGTAACAGGTGATGAGCATCAATTTGGTTACAGAAAGTCTTGTTTTATGAGTAGCGACATTGTTACTTCCGTTTGTTTTGCGCTTGAAAAAGGTAATTCCGATGATATCTATGCGAAAATGAACGAATTTGCGAAGAAACGACGTGATTCCCAGCCACTGGAATATCCTTCGGCAGGAAGTGTATTCAAACGCCCGGAAGGCTATTTCGCGGGAAAACTCATTCAGGACAGCGGTTTGAAGGGAAGGACCGTCGGTGGCGCTCAGGTCAGCGAAAAACACGCAGGATTTATCATAAATATCGGCGGTGCGACTTGCTCCGATGTCCTTGGACTTGTGAAAATAATTCAGGATACCGTTTATGAAAACTACGGTGTGCATCTTGAAATGGAAATCAAAACACTTTAACGGAGTAGGATAGTGTCTTATACTTCAGATATAAATAGAAAAATTATAAATATAAAAAATCATAAATGCTGCTCTTTTGCCTGTATTTACGGACTTTTGCTCTTCGGAGGAAGACTCAGCGATGGTATAAAGTATGTGACTTCCCACAAGGAAAAGTGCGAATTCCTGACTAGATCTTTTCTCACTTTTTCTTCGGGAACGCCAATAGTTTCTGAGCATGGAGATGTTTTTGAAACGGAAATACTTTCCGAAACTGATGATTCTGTGCTTTCAAATTTGTTGAGCGTTTCTCCTCACAGGATAGAAATGAAATATTTGAATTCCGATTGCTGTAAAAAAGCTTTCATGCGCGGAGTTTTTATTTCCACGGGATTTGTTTCGGAACCCGAAAAACCATACCACCTCGAACTTAAAACGTCACATCATTCTGCGGCTGAGGACTTTAAAAAGCTTGCGGCAGAATATGATATACATTTCAAGTCTCTTGTGCGAAGCGGTCGAACTGTACTTTATCTCAAAAGTTCCGACAGCGTAAAGGATTTTTTGACCCTTATCGGTGCACAGACTTTTACCTTCGATTATGCAAATGCAGAACTTGAAAAGGGTCTGCGAAACGATATAAACAGGGCTCTCAACTGCGAATCTGCCAACGAGGACAAGCGGCTTGATGCAGCCGGAAAACAGATAAAAGATATTACCGTTTTAAAGGAAGACGGTTACCGAGATGTTCCCCTTAAACTTGTGGAACTTTCGGAGATCCGTCTCAAAAATCCCGAAATGGGACTTGCTGATCTTGGTCAGCTTCTTAAACCTCCGCTTTCAAAGGCGGGAGTATCTCACCGCATGAGAAAAATTGCGGAACTTGCTTCTGAAAGGAAAAAATAAATGGGATTTGTTCATCTCCACGTTCATACAGAATACAGCTTGCTCGACGGTGCCTGCAAAATTAAAAAAATGCTTCCCCGTCTTAAAGAAATGGGACAGGATGCTGTTGCAATGACCGACCACGGCAATATGTATGCCACTATTTATTTTTACAAATACTGTAAAGCCGCAGGTATTAAACCTATTATCGGCTGTGAAGTTTATACTTCCCAGAGAACCCGATTTGACAAAGTCAGCAGAGAGCTTGACGGCGAGATCGGACACCTTGTGTTGCTTTGCAAAGATAATGTAGGCTATAAAAATCTTATTAAAATAGTTTCGTTCAGTAATACGGAAGGTTTCTATTACAAACCCCGTGTAGACATGGATCTTCTTCGTGAAAACAGCGAAGGTCTTATTGCTCTTTCTGCCTGCCTTGCAGGTGATATACCTCGTCTTCTTGTTGCGGGGGATTATGAGGGTGCAAAGAAAAAGGCTCTTGAATACAATGAGATATTCGGTCAGGGTAATTTCTATCTTGAAATGCAGGACCACGGAATCGAAGAACAGAAAGTTGTAAATGAAGGTGTTATTCGACTTTCAAGAGAAACAGGTATACCTCTTGTTGCAACAAACGACGCTCATTACATTCAGAAAAAAGATGCAAAAGCTCAGAAAGTGCTTATCTGTGTTCAGATCCAGAAAACATTCAATGAAGAGAACGGAATGGGCTTCTCCACCGATGAATTCTATCTTAAATCCGAAGATGAAATGCGCAGTCTTTTTGAATATGTTCCCGAAGCCATTGAGAATACGGTGAAAATTGCGGAACGGTGCAATGTTGTTTTTCCCGAGATCGACGACGCAAAGAACAGAGTTTATTTCCTTCCCGTTTTTAAATGGACGGAGGGACTTTCTCATTATGATTATTTAAGAAAACTTACCTTTGAAGGTTTCGATAAACGTTATACAAAAGAACAGCAGACTCCCGAACTTATTGAACGTGTGGAATATGAACTCAGTATCATCAATAAAATGGGCTTCGTGGACTACTTTCTCATCGTTTGGGACTTCATAAACTATGCAAAAGAACACGGTATTCCCATTGGTCCCGGTCGAGGCTCGGGTGCGGGAAGTATCGTTGCGTACTGTATACGAATTACAAACATCGAGCCTATCGGTTATAACCTCATTTTTGAGAGATTCCTCAACCCTGAACGTATCTCAATGCCTGACTTTGACGTTGATATGTGTCCCGTAAGAAGACATGAGGTCTTTGAATATGTTCAGCGTAAATACGGCAAAGAATGTGTTGCGAACATTGTAACTTTCGGTACGATGAAAGCTAAACAGGCGCTGAAGGACGTTGCCCGAGTTCTCGGTTTCCCTTCCCCCGAAGCCAATGCTATCACAAAGTTGATGCCTGATAAAATGACCATTACCGATGTCATTGAAAAAGTTCCCGAGATCAAGAATATGTACGAGACAGATATGCGCCTGAAAGAACTTTTCGATATGGCAGAATCTGTTGAAAATATGCCGAGACACGCTTCCGTTCACGCCTGCGGTATCGTTATCGGTGAAAACCCGATATACACTTATGTTCCCCTTGCGGTAAATGAAGGTGTAACGGTAACTCAGTTCGATATGAAGATCGTTGAAGAGGTTGGTCTTGTAAAAATGGACTTCCTCGGTCTGCGAAACCTCACCGTTATTGAAGATGCCTGCAAGCTTATCAGAAAAAATATTCCCGATTTCAGTATGGATAAGGCTGATATCAATGACCCCGCGGTGTATGACCTGCTTTCAAACGGTGATACAGACGGTATCTTCCAGCTTGAATCGGGCGGTATGAAAAAGACTCTCATGTCTCTTCGTCCAAGATCAATAGAAGATGTTACGGCTATTATTTCTCTTTACCGTCCGGGCCCTATGGACAGTATACCCCAGTATATTGCCAACAAAAACCACCCCGAAAGTATTAAATACAAGCATCAGATGCTTGAAAATATCCTCAGAGTCACATACGGCTGTATGGTTTACCAAGAACAGGTAATGCAGATAGTCCGTGAACTTGCGGGTTACAGTTTCGGACGAGCAGATATTGTGCGTAAAGCCATGGGTAAAAAGCAGATGGATGTTATGACCCGAGAAAGAGAATTCTTTATCAACGGTAAAAAACGAGACGACGGTTCTGTAGAGATCCCGGGTGCGGTCTCAAACGGCGTTCCTGCTGAAATTGCAAACGAAATATTCGACGAAATGATCAAATTTGCCGAATATGCTTTCAATAAATCCCATGCGGCGGCGTACTCATACGTTACTTATTATACAGCATATCTTAAAACACATTTTACAAAAGAATATATGGCTGCTCTTCTCACCAGCGTTCTCGGTAAGACAGAAAAAATGGTTGAATATATCAATGCCGCAACAGCTAAAGGAATTAAAGTTCTCCAGCCTGACGTTAATGAATCCCTTGACGTGTTTACCGTAAGCGGTGAAAATATCCGTTTCGGACTTAATGCCGTAAAAAATGTCAGCACAAACGTTATTGCTGATCTTATTACAGAAAGAGAACAGAACGGTCCATTCAAGAGTTTCTACGATTTCTGCAAACGTATGCTTGACGGTAAAAATATGGACTCCAGAACAGTTGAAAACCTTGTAAACTGCGGTGCTTTTGATTCTTTCGGAACTGAAAATCGCCGTCAGATGATAATTGCCTTCCCTGAGATCAAGCGCAGCCTTGATGCTTATTTCAAAGAAAAAAGCGGTGGCCAGCTTACACTTTTCGGTGAAGTTGAACCTGACGAGGAATTTAATTACCCCAAAGTGGAAGAGTTCCCCAAGAAGCAGAAGCTTGCCCTTGAAAAAGAAGTTACAGGTCTTTACCTTACAGACCACCCAATGAGAGAGTATGCTCACATGGCTGAAAATCTTGACAGCGTAAATGCCGCACTCCTTTCAACTGAAGACAGCGGATACACAAATAACAGCAAAGTCCGTCTTTTTGGTATTCTTACAAAAGTTACAAAGAAGCTCACGAAAAATGAGACAATGATGGCTATCTGTGTCCTTCAGGACCTCAGTGGCTCTATTGAAGTATTGGCATTCTCCAAGTCTTATGAGAAATATGCCCATATGCTTGAAGAGGATAGGGTCGTTGTTGTTGACGGTAAACTCAGTATCCGTGAAGAAAGCTTCGGCGATGACGAAAGCGGTGAAGGCGGTCAGATATCTGCATCGGTTATTATCAACGAGGTCACTCCGATAGATTCCCCTGACAGCAATATTCCTGTTTTGGAAGTGCAGCATTCAGATGATCCGAGAAATAAGTGTTTGCTTCTCACAGTCCATGACAGGGACGGCGCAAATCTTGATAAGATAATCGAATGTCTGATGAGTAATCAGGGGCAGAGCGAGGTTTATTTCAACTTTGTCGATAAGCGTAAAACTGCGAGATTTTCAAAATGTTGTGTTGATATTTCTCCTGCAGTTCTCGTACGTCTCAGAAGTCTTATCGGTGAAGATTATGTTCAGATAAGAACTAAATAGAATGATATCATAGAAAGGAAATGATTTTATGGGACCTTTTGCTAAGGGTTATTTTGAAAATGAAAAAGATTCTACTGTAAAAAAAATTGCAAGAGGACTTTTGCGTTTTGCGGAGGAGTTGCCCATTGACATTGATCCGAAGATTGGTTTGGCACGTATACACCGCGGTGCAAATAATATAGTCGAACCTCTTGATATGAGACTTGATTGCGGTAACGGTATTGTTGTCAACGGCGAAATAGACGAAGTTTATACCTCAGGTTATCATTTTGAAAAAACAAAAAGTGAAAATGAAAAGAAACTCTGCGCCAATAAGACCCTTTGGGGTGGCGGCTGGGGAGGTCACGCAAACCCCGACTACGGAACACTTATCCGCATAGGTACTGACGGTTACCGTGAGCTTATCGAAAAATACAGAAAAATAAATGATGCTGATGACCATTACGATGCAATGCTCATGACTCTCGATGCCCTTGATATCATTGCGGAAAGATTCAGAAAGCTTGCTCTTGAAGAAGCCGCAAAAGCTTCCGCTGAAGATGCTGCAAAATTTAACCGTATCGCTGAAGCTCTTGCGGTAGTACCCAAGAAACCTGCTTACGACTTTTTCAGCGCAATTCAGAGCTTCTATCTTGTATTTTCTTTTGACGGAAAGGACTCTCCGGGACTTTTCGATGTCTATATGTCTGATTTTTACAAGATCGGCGACCGTGAAGAAAACAAAGATATTCTCCGCGGACTTTGGCTCGGTTTCCATCAGACACGTGCGTGGAATCTTTGCCTTTCCGGTAGTGATGAAAACTGGAATGACCTTTCTTCCGAACTTACATACGATATCCTTGATATAATTCAGGAACACAAATATCATACCCCCAATGTTACCATGAGAGTTCACAGAAATACTCCCGATTGGGTTTGGAAAAAGGCTGCGGAAGTTATCGGTTCAGGTTGCGGTATGCCTGCTCTTTATAATGACGAGGTCGTTTGTCCTGCGCTGGAAGCCCTCGGAATTCCGCCCTGCGACTCTCATCTTTATGCAATGAACGGCTGTAACCAGATAGATATTCAGGGTAAATCCCACATGGGTCTTGAAGACGGTGAGATATGTCTTGCAAAATGTCTTGAATATGCCATCACAAACGGCGAATGTCTTTATTTCAATGAGAAAGTTTCCATCGAAACAGGAGATCCCTGCAAGTGCGAAACTTTCGAGGAGTTCTTTGAGCTTTATAAAAAACAGGTTGAAAATGCCGTTGAAATAACAGTTTCCCTTTCCAACAGATCACAGGAAGCTCAGGCTACATATTCTCCCAATCCTCTCCGTTCTATCCTCATTCAGGGCTGTATCGAAAAAGGTAAGAACTACAGATCTGGCGGTCCCATTTACAATCACGGTCAGATCCTCACAGAAGGTCTTGCCGATACCATAGATTCACTTGCTTCTATCAAACATTTCGTATTTGATACCAAAGAAGTTACAATGGCTGAACTTGTGGATGCTATCAAAAATGACTATGCGGGCAGAGATGATCTCTTTATTAAATTCCGCAAATATCCCGCAAAATTCGGCAACGACGAACCCGAAACAAATAAGATCGCCAAGGATGTTCTTGATCACTACTTCAAGTATCTTATGAATTTCCGTACATTCCGTGATCCCGTAAACGGTATTTTCGGCGGCGGTCTCAGTACATTCGTCAGAACAGGTGAATACGGCAGAAAGCTGGGTGCTACAGCAAACGGCAGACATGCGTTTGATATTTATCTTGCGGACAGCATTGGTGCTGTTCCCGGTTTCGATAAGAACGGTCCCACATCGGTTATCAAATCATGTATGAATTACGATCAGACCCTTGCAAAGAGTGGTTTTGTTCTTCAGTTGAAGTTTGACTCCGCACTTTACAACACCGAAAAGGGCTATGAATCCTTTATCTCCCTTGCGAAGGCATATTTTGCAAACGGCGGTCAGCAGCTTTCTATAAATGTTACCAATTCCGCTGATCTTCTTGATGCAAAAAAACATCCTGAAAATTACAGAAGCCTTATGGTTCGTGTTGGCGGTTTCAGCGCTCCCTTTGTTGACCTTGACCCCGATCTTCAGGATAATATTATCGCAAGAACTATGCATAATGTATAATTGAAAGGAAACAGACTAAATGAAACTCAGAGCTCCCGCAGTACCTCTTATCACAGTTGACCCTTATTTTTCTGTGTGGTCCCGTGCAGATAAATTGACTGACGAAACCACTTACCATTGGACAAATAATACCGTTTCCATTCTCGGAACAGTTGAGATCGACGGTAAACCTTACAGATTTATGGGCGTAAATGCTCTTGAACCTATCCCTCAGACAGATCTTCAGATCGACGCACTTTCAACGGAATATACTTTTGAAACTGATTCGGTTCGTATCAAAGCGTCTTTCCTTGCGCCAATGCTTCCCGATGACCCAGAACTTGTCAGCCGACCTGTAAACTATCTCAAGCTCACATCGGAATCTAAAGACGGAAAAGATCATTCTGTAAAGTTCACGCTTTCAGTTTCTGAAGAGATCTGCCTTGACGATCCCGGTCAGGCCCCCGTTGTCAGAGAAAATATCGCTCTTGACGGAATGAAATGTATCCGTATGGGTAATTCCGTTCAGAATATTCTTAATAAATCAGGCGACAATGTCCTCATCGACTGGGGCTATTTCTATCTTGCAGTTGCTTCCGAAGATGCAGAACTTTTCCCTGAAGAGGTTACATATATAGATCCTTTCAAACCTCGTTTCACCGTTCCCGAAATAAATCATAACATAGATTCCAAGGAAAGGACGCTTCCGTCTGTTACAGCGAAATTTGAAAACGAAGCTCTTGTTCTTTTCGCTTATGACGATATCGACAGCCTTATTTATTTTGAAAAACCCATCAAGGCGTGGTGGAACAGAAACGGTAAAAAGATCGAAGATGCAATTATCGAAGCTGCAAACGATTACGAAACCCTCGTACCCCTTTGCAAGGGCTTTTCCGACAAACTTATGGTAGACGCTGTCAAGGCAGGCGGAGAAAAATACGCAGACCTTCTTGCTCTTGCTTACAGACAGGTATTTGCTGCCCACAAGATCGCTTGTGACGACAACGGGGATATGCTGTTTGTCTCAAAGGAATGTTATTCCAACGGATGCGCCGCTACAGTTGACGTAAGCTATCCCTCTATCCCCATGTTCCTGCATTTCAACCCCGAATTTGTAAAGGGTATGATGCGCCCCATTCTCCGCTTTACAAAGCATGAAAAATGGCCCTATGACTTCGCACCTCATGATATGGGGCAGTATCCTATTCTGAATTATCAGGTCTACGGTTACGATCACGAAAAGGGCGAGTACAGATATGATGAGCAGATGCCCGTTGAAGAGTGCGGAAACCTCCTCATAATGGCTGCTTCAACCGCTGTAGCTCAGGGCAACACTTCTTTTGTGGAAGACTACATGGATATATGGGAACAGTACGCAAAATACCTCATGGAATACGGTACAGACCCTGAAAATCAGCTTTGTACCGACGACTTCGCAGGTCATCTTGCTCATAACTGTAATCTTTCCCTCAAAGCTATCATGGGTCTTGCATCACTCGGAATAATCTACCGTATGCTTGGAAATTCCGAAAAGGAAGCTTTCTACATGGCAAAAGCCAAAGAAATGGCTGATATCTGGGTGAAGACAGCCGCAAACGGAGACGGAAGCTTTAAGCTTGCTTTTGACCGTCCCGGAACATTCTCCATGAAATACAATGCAGTCTGGGATAAACTCTACGGAACGGCAATTTTCGACAAGTCCATCTGGAAAGGCGAAATTGCTTCAAACATGAGCAAAATTAACCCCTACGGTATGCCTCTCGACAACAGAGCAATGTACACAAAATCTGACTGGCTCGTATGGACCGCAACAATGGCTGAAACAGACAGCGAATTCCGCACATTTATCGAACCTCTCTGGCTGATGTACAACTACACACGCCACCGCGTACCCATGACAGACTGGTACGACACAGTGTCTGCGATCCACCATTATTTCCAGAACAGAACAGTTCAGGGCGGACTTTTCATCAAACTTATGGAAAAAGATTTCCACGAAAAGAGCCGCATTATCTTGGGCAAATAAAAAACATAGCAAAAAAACCGATATCGGAGTTTTCCAATATCGGTTTTTTATTTTATTTATCAGTCAATTCTGCCGATCTGATCGAATGGGATAGGTTCAAAGTCTGGGCAGAGTTCCTTTGCTTTTGAATTTTCAATCATTGTATAGTCTCCGTTGTGCCAACCTGGGAAGTCGGAACTGTCACGCAAAATGAACGGATTATTTTCAACTTCGGAGAATCTGACAACATCGTCATAATCAAATTTATGATAAACCTTTTCAAGGTCTATATCCTGATAATTTGTTGAGAAATTATAAGTAATATTATTTTTAACAATACTACCTGCAGGATTTGCCATAAAATTGGGATCCTCAGGATCTATGACAGCATTTTCCGTATAAGGAATCAACTTTGCAAGAATCGGGAATTTTTCAGTCCAATATTCGTTCTGTTGGATTCGAATCAAATCATTAGCCATGGTCTTAATATGATCAAGTCTTCCGTCCAGATAAGTATGTCTCATATGGCTTGAATAATGAATACTTCCACCGCAGTTGATTATGATATTGTTTTCGATAATATTATCACGACCGCCGTTAGCCAAAAAAGCGCGTCCTGCCGCATTTACAATTACGTTTCCGTAAGCTGTCTGACCTGAAACGCTTCCGTCCCAGTAAATTCCAAACGCCATTTTATCTCCTGTACCTATATCGTGAATATAGTTATATCTGAAAACAGTACCGTAGTCATCCATTGATTGATAATGATAAAAAGCACCTGCGTCGGAAGTTTCCATACAAACATTATAGATCTCATTGTATTCAAAAACATGGAGAGGTCCGCCGTAAGGAACTGCCAAGTGCGGAGCGTTCGCCATTTCGTTGTGAGAAACCGTAACACCACAGCCACCGACGTGGATAGCACCGTAATATGTTCTGTCAACTACACCAAAATCGTGGATATAGTTGTTATAAACAAGGTTTCCCGATGGTGTAAGCGTAGACGCATCACCGCCGCTGATAGACATTCCGTAACTACCAATGTCGGATATCTCACAGTTCTGAATTGTGATATTGCTACCGCTTGCGGAAAGACCTCCACCCCTGATATTATATATTTTGCAGTTATCAACTGTAAAATCATGACCAGACAGTGAAAAACCGTTGCTTCTTGTAGCGCACGCACTGAAGCCTTTTAATGTAATATATGAAATGTTTTTAGCATTAAGAAGATTTTCCAATGTGCAAGACATCACGATTTCCGAAGATTCAAAATCATCTGTCTTATACACATACAGAATACCTTTTTCACGGTCAATGAAGTATTCCTTATCCGAATCGAGTTCTGCGAATACATTATAGAAATAGAAAGGCGCGCCTTTTGAAACGCCGTACTGCTGAGCCTGAGCAAGTTCGATCGATTTCGCGTCAAGATCAAAGACTTTTACGGGAATGGAAGCTTCAGCCCATGCCCATTTAAAGTATCCGAAAAGCCAAAGATCGTCCAATGAAGACCACTGTTCAGCCCTTGCAACTACGCTGTCCGTAACAGTAAAAATACCGCCTTGCGCATTCATAATATTTCTGTCTTCGGGCGCATATCTACTGTCTGTTGCGCTGTGAAGATTATCATATTCATCGTTGGTAAAATACTCAGCGGCAACACCGTTATCAATGACCGAATAAGTTTTTATGTAATCATCATTTGGCCATCTTGCAATATGAAGTCTTTTGCCGTTCATAAACACTTCGGATTCTTTAGGTCCTGTGCCGTTTTCGTAATTACTGCCCCACGCAACACCGCTTGAATAAAGCAGACCCCAGTCGTCGGAAGTCAAACCGTATTTGGTAAGGTCAACCTTAACAACTCTGTCTTTTGCGTGTTCTTCAACAAGGGAATCTCTTTCTTCTGCTGAAAGAGGCTCAAAGTCATCAGCGGAAAGAATAATACCACCCGTGAGGATCGCACCGAATTCATTTTCGGAAACATATGTAATGGGACATTCTTCTGTACCTGAATCAGCTTCAGTAAATACAAGTCCTTCGGTTATTCTGTATTCGCCGTCTTTAACAAAAACAGTAATACCGCCTGCGGGAAGTCCTTCTCCTGATTTCAGTTCACGAATTTTTGCCTGAGCTTCGGGAATTGTTTTGAAAGGTGCAGATTCAGAGCCGTCGCCACAGTCCTTTGCGTTAGCATCAACATAAATCGTCAGCGCTGAACCTTCAACAACAGAAGAATATTCTTTCATCTTTGGTTCCTCTATGTATGGCAAAAGGTTTTCCAAATTTGGCTGTGAACATGATGCCAATGTAGTTCCTGTCATAATTGCAGCTATCGCAGCTGCTGTAAATTGTTTAAAATTCATAAATTTTCCTCCTCTTATATTATACCATAAATTTTATAATTTATCTATATGGTTTTTATTCTTTTTACACGCCGTCAGGAATAAAAACCATACAAATTGCAATATTTTATAATATTATAGCATAAAAAGAGGGGGCTGTCTACCCCCCAAAAATTTCAGGATTTTGTAATAAATTGGAAGAAAAATAAAGACAAAAAATACCTGCAAAATCAAATGAATATTGGCGCTTTAAAATCACATAATACTTTTGCGACAGAAAACGAGTCGCACGAAAGAAAAGGACCGATACGGTATTTTGCCGAATCGATCTCGGCAAAGAACCGTGTTGACAAAGGTACGATGCCCTTTCGAATTGATATAAAATGAGAGTGTTCACGCGGCTCTGTATTGCGGTTTTTGTTCTGATCTTACACGTCAGACTTCTGATGCACTTTTCAAACTTCGTGAACACCCTCGGAAAAAGCAACCGAAAGGAGTGTAACAAATTATGGCTTCAAGAAAAAATCTTGTTCCCCAGGCTAAAGAAGCTCTCAACAAATTCAAAATGGAAGCAGCTTCCGAAGTCGGCGTAAACCTCAAGGAAGGTTACAACGGCGAACTCACATCCAAGCAGGCAGGTAGTGTCGGCGGTCAGATGGTCAAAAAAATGATCCAGGCTTACGAAGACGGCATGAAGAACTAATTATACTTTGAAATAAAGTTGAAAGATATACGGAAAAACTCTTTGCATAAGCGGATAGTTTTTCCGTACCTTTTTGTATATGGAAACAGGGGCTTATTCGTTGATGAATAAGCCCCTTTGAAGGAAAAATTATGAAAACGTAATCGTAAAAATCAAATGTTAGCGGAATGGGAATAAACTATTACAGTTTCGGGTGAATAGTATTTGGGCTGAGGTTTGCGGATATAATTGTCGTAAACGCCCACCACGGCAGCCATTGCGAAAAGCACGAGAATTACGATAAATCTTTTTGAAATTGTCATTGTGACCGTCTCCGTTCTTATTATTTTCGGCAAAAGTTCTTTCCTCATTGCCTTACATTTTAATAGACGACGGAATCTCCAAAATGTTCCACAGGATTTGTGAACTTTTTTAGAAATCATTTTTCGTATGTAGCAATAGGATCCATACTCCACCATTCGCCGTAGTCTCCGTAATACTCCAATTCGCAATAAACGGCAATTTCATGTTCGTTAAAATGCACGCAGTATCTTGTGCCGGGTTCTTCTCCGAACCAGCCGGGATAACATTCTTTAATTATATAGTATCCCGTATTTGTCAATGTGTCACTTATGAATGGATAATCTGCGTAGCTGTCGAATTTTCCGTATTCGTCTTCGATCTCGGATTTTGACCTTCCGATGATCCATTCGTGATCGTAACCTGTAGTATCGGAATCATTGAACGCGGTTGCGACAGCGATTATTATGACGGAGAGTATAGTTAAGACACAAAGCGCAAGTATCGCAGTAAAACAGATATTTTTCTTGTTTTCGATCATTTTATCATGATCTCCTTTTTATTTTATTATAATGATTATCGAAAGTCGAAACGCTAAACCGTTTCGACAAGCCGATAAAATCGGCTTTTGTTAATTCAAATTGATAACAATTTGAATTAACTCTACATTCATTATAACAAATTCCACCTCATTTGTCAATATACTGACAGTTTATTATTCACAAAAGGATTTTCCTGTTTCTACAAAATTTTGTTGCAAATGTGTAGTATAATATAATTGAATAAATAAAGTGAAAGGGAGCTTTGCCATGTACAGAATTTTTGAATTTAATCCTCAGCTTATACCATATGAAAAAGATATAGAACTTCGAATGGAGCTTTATCTCAAAACTAAAAAACGTCTTTTGGCTAAAGGTCAGACATTGAACGATTTTGCCAATGCTCACAATTACTACGGTTTTCATCATGTGAAAGGTGGCTGGTATTACCGCGAGTGGGCTCCAAGTGCGCAGCAGCTTTATCTTGAGGGAGAGTTTAACGATTGGAAAAAGACTTCTCATCCTTTGACTAAGCTTGAAGGCGGAAACTGGGAAATATTCCTTGAAGGTGACGATTCTCTCTGGGATGGCTGTAAGGTCAAAGTTGTTGTGGATACAAAGTTTGAACGCACGGAACGTTTCCCTTTGTATACAAAAAGGGTTGTCCGTGACCCTGTTTCCCTTGTTTTTGATGCAGTTGTTGTTGATGATAAGAAAACTTTCAAATGGACAGATAAAAAATTCAAGGGTGAAAATGAACTTTATATTTATGAAGCTCATGTGGGTATGGCTCAGGAAGAGGCTCGTATCGGTACTTATATCGAATTTGCCGATAAAATTCTGCCCAAAGTAAAGCAGGCCGGATATAACACGATTCAGCTCATGGCTATCATGGAGCATCCTTATTACGGTTCCTTCGGTTATCAGGTTTCCAATTTCTATGCCGCGTCAAGCTGGTTCGGCGCTCCCGATGACCTCAAGTATCTTGTAAACAAGGCTCACAAAATGGGCATCCGTGTGCTTCTTGATGTTGTACATTCCCATGCTGTGAAAAATACCGCCGAAGGTATAAATATGTTTGACGGTACTGTATGGCAGTTCTTCCATGATGGCGAAAAGGGTGAACATCCTGCATGGGGCACAAAGTGCTTCAATTACGGAAACGACGGCGTTTTGCATTTTCTGCTTTCAAATCTGAAATTCTGGATGGAAGAATACCATTTTGACGGTTTCCGTTTTGACGGTATTACTTCAATGCTTTATCATGACCATGGTCTCGGTACGGATTTCAACAGTAATGACAGATATTTCTCTCTTAATACTCATACAGAAGCCATTACATATTTGCAGCTCGCAAATGAACTTATCCGTCAAGTGAATCCAAATGCGATAACCATCGCTGAAGATATGTCGGGGATGCCCGGTATGTGTTTGCCCATTGAGGACGGTGGAATCGGTTTCGATTACCGTCTCGGAATGGGACTTCCCGACCTTTGGATAAAAACTGTAAAGGAACTGAGGGACGAAGACTGGAACATCTTCAAGATCTGGTGCGATATGTGTCTGCGTCGTCCCGGTGAAAAGACTATTGCATATGTTGAATCCCATGATCAGGCTCTTGTAGGTGACAAGACCATGATCTTCCGTCTCGCAGATGCGGCAATGTATACCGATATGAACAAGGATTGTCATAATCCCGTCATTGACCGTGCTGTAGCTCTCCACAAAATGATACGCCTTCTCACTTTAGGCGGTGGGGGAGAGGGATACCTTAACTTTATGGGTAATGAATTCGGTCATCCCGAATGGATAGATTTCCCACGTGAGGGCAACGGCTGGAGTTACCATTATTGTCGCCGTCAGTGGAGTCTGAAGGATAACGGTTTCCTGAAATATCAGTGGCTTGGTGATTTCGACGAGGAAATGATCTCTCTTGCCAAAAATAATGACCTCTTTGTTCAGCAGATGGGAGATCTCATGCTGAATAAAGAAAAAGAGCAGATACTTGTTTTCTATCGCCACGGACTTCTTTTTGCTTTCAATTTCAATCCCGATCAGTCCATGGCAAATATTCTTGTTCCCGTTCATCAGCCCGGTGAATACACGGTAGTTCTTTCGACCGATGATGAAAAATTCGGCGGTTGGGACAGGATAGAACATATGACTTATCCCACAAAAAAATTTGACGGCAAGCACTACGTGGAGCTTTATCTCCCCGCACGTACCGCAGTTGTACTCAAAGAACTTGTAATTCTTCCCTCGGAAGAGGCGTAATTTAATAAATGTTTATAGGGGAAACCTTTCCGGTACAACCGAGCTTGGGAGAGTCGATAGTTTGGCTTTATTTATCTCTCCACAATTCGGTTTTCTTTTGAAGTAGGTTTAAGGGGGAAATTTTTTCTTTTTTGCGAAAAGAAAAGTTTCCCCCTTCTTTTTTTTATTATACGTCTTCAAACATATCTGTGATATATGCCGCAACGCCCACGTTTTTCAGCTTTTCCACCATTTCTGCCGCATCATCAAGCTTTCTGTAAAGCCCAACTTGCACGCAGTAAAGCGGTGACCTGTCTATTTCAATAGGTGTTTCTTCTTTTGAATTCAGATTTTTGATGAATCTTTCAAAAGGAAAATCCTTTCCGGGACAGTCTGCTTTTTGCGTGGGATTTATCTCAGAATGACCGATAATATGCTCCCTGTCGACCTGAAAATCCAAACCGTAGATGTTTTTCAGCTCATTTATTATATGTTTCATTAATGAAAGCCCTGATCTGTATTGAGGTTCTGTCAGAATTCCCGTGTCATCGTTTTCAAATTCAATGGAGACTGTGTAGAAATTCGCATTTGTCTTTCTTTCACGTACGATCTCTGATGTCGATTTTGAAAAATGGTAGGGAAGTGTTTCGTCTGTTGTATTTGAACCGTTTGCCCAAGCCATTTTTTCTATGGGAACAAAATTGAAGATATTTCCGCTTTTGTCCACAAGAAAATGTGCGCTGACTTTACTTGTCGGATTTCTGAACCAGTTTATCGCACTTTTCGCAGCCCCTGAAGTCTGATGACAGCAGATCATATCAGGTATCCAACCCTGACGAGAACTCATATTCGTAGTCGTATATTCAGTTATTTTCATCTGTTTCAACTTCTTTCTTTTCAGCGTTTTCGTTTACTTTTTTCAAGAATCCTGTAAGTGCCGCAGGAACGGGGATCCCGATCTCCACAGCGTTTTCAACGATGGAAAGTCCTTCGTTTGAAAGATAGAAAAAGATCACCGCTGAGCGAAGCACCTGCCCCGAACCGACCATGTAAACATCGAGAAGATTTGCCATGCCGACAAAGATGAATATCAGCATTTTTTTCATCAGCCCCTTGAATCCCGTCTCGGAGCTTAGTTCTTTTTTGATTATGGCGGCGATGACTCCCGTAATATAGTCAAGTACGGAAAATACGCACAGAACTATAAGCAGACCGTCAAGTTTTCCGAAATAAAACCCAAGTATCGCCCCAATAACAGCAAAAATGCTGTCAAAAACCGTTTTCATTTCTGTTTATCCATTCCTTTCTTTAAATTCCCGATACGGTTATCACGTTTCCGCTTTCGTCCGTCAAAGAAGACAGATTTCCCTCAGAGTCGAATCCGAAACTGTAAGTGCATACCGCGCCGTTTTCAAGTGTATATGAAACTCCGTTTTCGGTAAATTCGGCTTTTTTCAGGGCAAGAAGTTTCTCCTGTACCGCATGTATCGTCACCGTTTTTGCCGTTTTATCGAGAGTAATATTTTTTCCTGCGAGAATGTCATAGGGACTCATTCCTCCGCCTGAACCGCTTCCTGAGCCCTGGACATTACCGTCATTTTTGTTGACCAACTGCCCGAACTGTTCTGTCCAACCGTCGGGCGGTCTGTATCCGATCTCCGCATCCGAACTGAAACGGGCACTGATTTCGTAAACGAATTTTCCGTTTTTCAGGCTTTTTGCGTTGATCTCTGTAATTATAAATTCCGTGAAATCTTCGTATCCGTAGTTTGCGGCTCTCAGAGCTATTTTAGAAAAGATTTCAAGTCCGTCTTGCTCTGTTGTGAAATTTACTGTGACGGAGTCGTTTTCATAGGATCTGAGAATATTGACAGCTGCATCGTTAGCGGCTTCTTCCGTAAGAATATTTCTGTTTACCGTCACGTTTGCGTATTCGCCCGAACCTCCGAACTCTGCCATTCGTGCGATCTCAGTCTCATTTCGAGCCTCGCCCCTTACATTGTCCTTGCCGAAAACGATCTGAATATTTCTGTAATCGGAGGCTTTCCTCGAAAACTTGATTGCCGATACGTTTTTTATGCTGTTTTCACTGTTTCCGTCAAGGTCTATGCAGTAACCGCTGTCCGTTACGGGAATACTCTGTTTGAAACAGAAGCTTTTTTCCGTTGTCACCCACCATTTTTTACCTGATGCTTGCGCCAGGTCGTCAAAAAGCTTTGATATCTTTGCTCCTGCGGAAGAATAGCTTTCAAACAGCTCCCCGTCGAGGTCGAAATTTTCGGAATCGTACAGGAAATCCTCTTCATTTACAAGATAGTCCTGAAATATCTGCGCGGCTATCTGACCTGCAGTTAAGTTCTCAAAGTGTACCGCATCGCTGACTTTTCTTGCGGCAATGGATTCATATCCCTTGCATTTTACCGATATTGCGGTTCTGCTGTCTGACCTTCTGACCTCTTTCGTTTCACAGATCAATCCTCCCCAGACTTTTACTCCGTTTATGAAAAGTTCCGCGTTCATTCCTGTCTTTATTTCCGTACCGTCTGAACCGCTTGTTTCCATTGCGAAAGTAAGCTCCGTCAGGAAAGTTCCGTATCTTGACCATCTAACAGAGTCGGACACTATTTTTTCTGTCACATCGGTGTTATTTACTGTTATAACCATTAACTAAACCTCCGTGATCTCATAATTTCCCTCTGTTCCCGTGCCGTTGAGGTAAATATCGCATTCGAACTCAATAAATATGCCGTTTTCGGGGGAACTGTCCGCCTCCGAGTTCTTCATTACCACAGTCACGGGGAAAAGAATTCCTTGGTAAACTCCGTCCAAGAGGGTTTTTCTGTCAAAAAGAACAGCTTCCGTACTGCAATCATCACCTGTTTTTCCGTAAAGGTTGCAGATAAAACTGTTTGCAGGGTCGTCGGTAACGGAATTTCCTGTTATCCTCAAAAATTTCCTTACTCCGAGGACTTCCGTTTTGGCAAACTCGTTTCCCACGTAAAAGGTACTCATGATATAAGGCTCGGATATCTTTTTTATTTTTTTTACTCCTTTTTTAAGGAGCGAGAAGTTTTCTCCTGTTTTCAGCGCAATGCAAATATCTTTGCTTAATTCAAAATTCACGCTTTTTCCACCTCCTTATATCTCCACATACATCAGCTGGAATACTATGCTGTATTCTTCTTCGCCGCCTGTACATCTGACAGACATAACGGGGAAATCGGTTCGGAAAACTTTTATAAACATTCTTTCGCTACCGATATCCATTTCTGTAGTATGTTCAAGGATTCGTGCGAGTTGTTCAAGAAATTTGAGAGCGTTTATTCTCGAAGCGCTGTCGTTTCCCGCGGTTCTGTATGATATTTCAAAATTCTGTCTTACAGATACCGTTCCGTCAAGCCATTCAGTGCGTCTGCTGCCGTTATTTATCATTTTCAGTGACGCTGTCCCGCACTTCTTCTCAAGTCGTTCACAGCCTATTTCAGGCATATTTTCGATGCTCCTGAAAAAATTCAGCAAGTATGCCGAAAGTGGTTTGTAGTTTTCGTTTAAAGTCATCTGAACCTCCGTTCTTTAGTCTGAATCCACGCTTCTGCCTCGTCCCGTGATCTCCAGAAGTTTTATTTCACCGAAAGTCCTGCATGGAATGACAGAGTTGATATAGTACATTTCCTGATTACGTTTCATTTCGTCGATATCTACAGTTCCTTCGGGAATCTCTGCCGAAAGGGTAACGATATCGTTCTCTGCCGCCGTCCAGTAGCTTTCTTTTGATTCTGCCAAGAGATTTTCCCATGTGATCGGAGAAATATAGCTCAAAGCCACTTCATTTCCGTTTGTTGCGGAGCTTTTTCCCATAACAAAATATAATTTGAATCCGTCATAGGGCTTCAGACCTCTGTTTGAAGCGTAAACGCTGTCTCTGTTTTCAAATCTTATATTTTTAAGTATGTATGTTTCGTAAAGGGCTTTTCCGTCAGCGTTTTCACCTTTTTTATGGTAAAGGGCAACACTGTCATTTAAAAGTCTTTTTCTTATCATGCTTTCACCTCAAGTTCTGTCGAAAATTCCTGCATTAATGAGCGCTTCCGCAATGGCTTTGCCTATGACTGCCGCAATCTTGTCAAGATCGAGCTCTTTGTCGAATTCGTTTATTTCACCGCCCAGCAGGTCTTTCAGTTCGTTTCTGATATTTTCATTCATAATGCCACCTCAGATCCCACGATAAAGAAGCCCTGCATTGCTGAGAATTTCGATAGCGAGACCTGATATGGGGATCCCGAAAAACTCTCTCATTTCTTTTCTGCTGATATTGTAACTGACTGCGCTGTTTCCAAGTTCCTCTCTTGTAATATCGGAAGAAGCCTTGCCCGTATAGGAGCTTTCCCCATGAGCTGCAAAAACCTCTGTCTGTGCCGCGGTTGCTTTTCGTATGGCTTCGTACTTTTTCTGCCAAAGGACATCGGAAATTTTTTTATTTTCCGAAATGTTTTCAGCTCTGCCGAATGTCAGAAAATTCACCGTATCCGAAGCTCTTGCCGCATATTTTTTAAAGTCGTTTTCATTTATTTCAATGCCTGAATAGTCATTGTCGTAATAATTCTTATCAATGAATATCATAGCTTCTCCTTTCTTTCAAGACGAGTTCCTGCCGTAAAGACAGGAACTCTTTTTTCTTATCAGCCGAGAACTCTGACTGCAAGTTCGGGGTAAAGCGTTTTGAAACCGTAAAGTGTATCCACGGACATTGTCTGCTTTTTGGTTGCAATGTCGTAACCGAATGTAACACGGAGCGTAATGCCGTTGTAACTTGTCACGTAACTTTCAGCGCCTCTTGCCTTTTCGAGAGGTCTGGAAATGAACCCGAAAGCATTTTTGTGGAACGCAAGGTTTGCTGTGTGAGAGTCTGTCAGCGTAATTTCGTCACCTGCCGCAAAGCCTTCAGCGGGAACAGCAGGGTAGATATTCACATTCATTACACCGCCGTCAGCAGTTGTATCATTTTTAACTGTATAGGTCTTGCCCTTTACAGCAATGATGTCACCTTTGACAAGAGTACCGGATTCACAGCTTACGGAAATCATTTCAGCACCTGCTTCTGCGTCTGTTTTTACGGAAAGAGAACCGCTTGCAGAGCCTTTTGTATGATTGCAGATCTGGTGAGATGTGTAGTTGTCAAAACCGATGAGTTTACCGATTGCACCGTTTCTCAAAGCCTTGGTAGTGCCGCATTTTTCGGCGTTTACGATGTTTGCGTCACTCTGGAATTCCGCAAGCGCAGTGCTGTTCCAGATGCAGGCTCTGTCTGTGAGTGGAGCTTTATTGTCGTTGAGGACCTTTGCCGCCTGCGCAAACGCACCGATTCCGGAAGGTGTAGTACCTGCTTCACCGCAGACATAGGGAATATCTCTGTAAAGGGCAAGACCATCACGGTTGATCTTTTCTGCGATTGCCACCGCTGCAGGTTCGAGTACCTGTTTTGTGAAATCGGAAAGATTCAACGCCATCTCTTTTGCGGTGAGTTCCACGGAAACGTCTGCGATCTTATCAAGTGTAACGAGAACATTCTCTTCGCTTACGTCCTGGAGGTTGATCTCACCGTCAAATTCGTCCGCTGTGTACATGGGAGGTTTTCTGACCTGAACCACGTCACCTTTTTTGTTGTATTCACTTGTGCTGTTTCTGTATGTGAGGGCAGGGAACACAAGATTGTCATGAAGAATGGGGAGCGCTGCCCTTGCGATCTCCTGTACTGTAAGAAATTTATTGCTCATATTTTTTATCTCCTTTTTTATTTCATTATTCTTTTGTAGTATTCATCGTCGCTGAGAGAAGATGGGTCGGAAGAGGCTCCGAATTCCCAGTTCAGGCCTGAAGAATACAGTTTTGTTTCTGCTTTTGTGCTTTCAAAAAGCCAGGGATTTTCCTCCCTGAGTTTTGCGATATTTTTATCCAAAGCTTCTTTGCCGATACCGTTTTCGGTGATGATTCCTTCTTTGTCGAGCATCACTTTTGCCGCCGCAAGGCTTCTCGGACGAGCCATAGCGATGGCTGTATTTATCTCTGACTCTGCTTTTGTTCTGAAAAGCTCTGTTTCAAGGTCCTTGACCTGCTGTTTTAGAGTCTCAATATCGGGTGTATTTTCATTCATGTTTTCCATTTGCTTTTGTCCTTTCTGTTTTTGATTTTGCCGTTTCCTCGTCTTCTCCGAAGTGTTTCATTCTGAATTCGTAAGGCATCATAATGCCCTCTTTGACAAGTTCGAGATCAGTTTTCTGTCTGCTCGGTTTGTCTTCAATAATGCTGTCGTCGAAGACCATGGATATTTCTGTATTTTCGGGGATATCAAGTCCGATAATTTCTCTGCCGATGTACAGCAAAGTTCTTATCAGCGTGATAATTGTACTTTCAAGCAGAAGTTCGTGCTTTTTCAATGCCCTGAACATTGCCGAGTTTTCGCTTATGACCTGTGTCGCCGTCACGATATTTCCCTTTTCGAAGCTGTAGCTTCTTTCTCCGAGACCGCATTTTGAAGCGAGGTATCTCAGCTGATCTTTCAGCGCCTCCGTGTGAGCCGAAACTCTCAGCTCAGGGTTGAATTCCTGCGGTAGCATGTCCCCGTCGATGTTTTTGTCTCCCACATACATGAAAAGCTGCCTGTTGCAGTCTTGCGGTGCAAAGAAATTTCCTTTGCTGTCCTGCTCCAGCATGTCCTTGCGCAGGAAGACCATTTTTTTACCGAGATAGAATTCCATGTTCAGACTGTCGTAGCAGAGGTCTATTCCTTTCAGAATATCCGTTGCTGTCGCAAAAATTGACATTCCCATAGGGGAGTTCTGCTCCGCACAGTTTACTGTGTTGGGCTTGATCAGAACGAACCATGGCTTGCTGCTTCCTGTTCTTACGACAGGCGCGATATTTTCGGGAAGCGGCATTTCCTCCGAACCCTTGTACATTTTACTCCTGATAACATATCCGTCGCTTTCTAATGTGTGTATCTGTACATATATAAGCTCTTCGCCCATTACCGTCATGGTACCCGCAAAAGCAACATCAATGACCTTTCCGTTTCTGTGCGATATGGGGAAAATATTTTCCGCACCGATATATTCCAAGGATATCAGACTCTGCGGTGATTTTTTTAGCCTTCCGAAGTTGTCGATCTCCGCATTTTCAATGTTTACTGTAATTGCGCCCGTGCCTAAAGCAAAAGCCTTTTCGATCAGTCGGTTCGTTTCAGCGTGAAAATTATTCCTGCCGAAAACACCTCCGTGACCGTCACTTCCGTAGAGGAACTCCGTTGCTACCGTATCATTTACAGTTATGAATGTCTTTTCGTTGAAAAGCAAGTCAGCCCAGTCTTCCGCTACTTTTTTCGCCATTTTCAGCTTGTACATGGGTCTTTTCACCACCGCAACGCCGTTGTTCACTTCCACCGTGTGGAAATCGTCGTCTTTTCCGCAGTACCAGTCATTCCATTCGCTTATGTACTGCCTCATTGCGCTGTCGCAGAAGTTGTCGCCAACGGCTTTCTGCACTGCGGATTCAAGATAATTCCCAATCATTTTTTCACCTTCTTTCACTCATATAAATAAGTTGATTAATAAATCTTTCCCATGCGTATTCCTCTGCATCAGCCGTGTCGATATCTGTCGTACCGTTGTCAAGCCTTTTGTCGGGGTGCGCCGTATCCCACATTTGTGTCGAAGTACTGTTTATTACGTTCTTACAGCTCTCCAGCACGGTCCAGCGTCCTTCCGCCATAAGTCGGCTCTTGCAGGCGATCCTTTCCGCAATGGGTAGTTTTTTGCTGTCGGAAATTCCGGTGGAGATTCCCGCCCTTTTCAGCGCAAGCCTCAATCCGTTTGTCAGATACTGCGCCTCGCTGTCTGCGAAGATGTACTGGATTGGGTAGATGGGGAATTCCTTTTCAAACTCACGGTAAAACCTGACAAATGCGCTTTCGATCTCTGTCGGTGTTATCTCACCTTTTTTACCTGCGACTTTCATTTCTTTCAGTACGCATAACCCCGTCATACCGAGTCTTATTCCCACCGCCACAAAAGCGGAAGCAGACATCGTTCCGCCGTAGTCGATACCTATCATTACGTGCGTAATGTCGCTCGGTGGCTGACTTCGGATCCATTTTTCGGGTTCTTGTGCGAAATTCATGAAAATAAGCCCTTCAGCGGCGGCTCTTTCCCCAAGAATACACCTTTTGTACCAAAAGCTTCCGGGAACATACTGCTTTGTGATCTCCTCTATCCTCTCGGGACTTATGGCGCTGTTATCGAATATCGTAAATTTTCGGTGATTCACGTCCAGACCCTCTTCGACATATTTGTCTACGTATTTTTTATAGATCGGGTGACCTGGGTGGTCAGGGTTGAAGTCCCAAAGGACCCTTCTCATTCCCGAAGCTAACAGACGATTGAAGGCTTCAGAAACGAAGCAGTGGTCGTCATCGGAAATATAATGCTTGTTTACTTCCGAGGCTATCCACATTCCGTAGGAGTTTCCTCGTATCTTCTTGTAGCTGTCAGCCTTACCACCGCCTGCGAAGATCACGACTCTTTCATTTTTCTGCTTTGTCGTGATGAAAAGCGCCCTGTTGCCCTTGTAAAGTCCCCACCGACAGCGTCCTCGGAAAATATGCTCAAGCCCGAACCCGTTGCAGTCTCCGATGTTCATGCAGGCAGCCGCCAGGGAAGTCCCCGTAGCAAGATGAAGTTTGTCGGGAGTTCGCTCAAGAAGCATCGCAAATGCGTAAACATTGCTGATCGTTTTTCCCGACCTGACAGCCCCTTCCGCAAAGTTGAATGTGTGTCTCATGCAAGCGGTAATATACTCCTTGTGGACCTTTGAAAAGGGCTTCCAGTTAATTTTTTTAGACCGTATCATTGTTGTCGCCGTCTCCGAAAACCTCCAGCTCATCGAAGTCCTCAACCTCTTCTTCCGGCTGACGCTTCCACATCCCCAGATAATCTCCCAGCTTCAGCAGAGCCGTCATTTTGTTGTACATCTTGAACTTGAACCCTGATTTGCTGTTTGTGACCTCTGCAACCGCACGAGTGTCCGTCTCATCGCTGTTCGTGACGGAGATCACCACCTCGCCGTTCTCGTTTTTACCGTAGCTTATGTAGTTCCCGATGTCGTTGAATGCGATTTTTGCCAGCTCCTGAATGATTCTTTCTTCAGTGACCTTTTCCTTTTTCTTCTTCGGCATTATCTCACCTCTCTTTCCGTGTATATATTATATCACGAAAAGTGTAGTTAAAACTGCGGGATTTATCCACAGCTTTACAGTAAACTACTTCACAATCTGTGATATAGAATATCTTCTTTCAATATATCCGATCCGTTTTAATAAAAACCCAAAATAACCCAAAATAACCCAAAATAACCCAAAAAAGCCGATAGTGATAATGATAGTGAAAGTGAAAATGATACTGAAAATGATAGTGAAAATGAAAGTGAAATTGATACTGATAATGAAAATGAAAGTGAAAATGAAAGTGAAATTGATACTGATAATGAAAATGATAGTGAAAAAGAAAGTGATTTATATATTTTAGAAAAAATATATAAAAAAAGAGCCTTGCGGCTCGGCGCAGCCGCAAAAGCTTTGCTTTTGGATATATAAAAAAGAAAATAAAATTTTTTTAGAAAATAATGGGGTTGGCTATTTAAAGCCAACTCCGATTTTTAATACGTTAATTATTTCTATAAACTTTAGGGGTTGGTTCATTTAGAAATAATGGGACAATCCCTCAGTCTTGCCTGCGGCAAACCAGCTCCACACTTGCTTGCACGTGTACACAAGGGAGCCTTTGTTTTAAGCCTTAATTTCAATAAGGTAACCTGTATGATGTATTAAAAACTACAGTTTTTAGGTAAAAAGTTGTATTATTTACAGGCTCCCTTGTGTAAAGGGAGCTGGCGCGAAGCGACTGAGGGATTGTTTTAATAGTAAATGCTTTGCAAGGTCTGATTATGTGACATAAAAATTTAACACATAATTTTTTATAAAACCTCTTGACAAATGAGAAAAACTGTGCTATAATAAATTCATACCAAAACAGTATGAATTCGAGAACGGTTTCAGTCATAAAAAATTTATAAAAACAGCTGAAAACCTCTTGACAAACGCTGAAAACTGTGGTATAATAATATCATACAAAATAAGTATGAATTGGGTGAAGACATAATGCACTTGACATTGGAGCAGGATTACTCCATCAGAGTTTCCTATGAACTGTGTAAAGCGCAGGATTACATGGATGTCGGCGAGCTTGCCGATAAGACAGGAATTTCCCGAGCATACGCCCAAAAGATCATGTTCAAGCTCAGTAAGTCTCCTCTTTTCGTGTCCAAAAAAGGCGTGGACGGCGGCTACAAGCTTGCTGAGGGCGTAACTCCCGCAGACATTTCTTTCTACGATGTTCTTACCGCAATGGGTGAGGAACTTTATGTGAACTCTTGTCTCACGGGAAAATATAAATGCACTCGACCCGAAGTTGTTGAGAATGCGGGCAAGTGCGAAATTCAGAAATTGATGCGATTTCTGAACAATGAATGGGTTGCACATCTCAAGTCAATGACTTTTGATATGGTAATAAAACAAATTAACTGAAAAAGACGAAGATTTATTTAACGGAGGTATTTTATTATGAAATTTGTATGTACAGTATGCGGTTATGTTCACGAAGGCGATGCGGCTCCCGAAAGATGCCCTCAGTGCAAAGTTCCCGCTGAAAAATTTAAGGCTATGGATGAAGGCAGAACTTGGGCTGCAGAACACGTTGTAGGCGTAGCTAAAGGTGTAAGCGAAGATATCATCGCAGACCTCAGAGCAAACTTCATGGGCGAATGCACAGAAGTTGGTATGTACCTTGCAATGGCAAGAGTTGCTCACAGAGAAGGCTATCCCGAAATCGGTCTTTACTGGGAAAAAGCAGCTTTCGAAGAAGCTGAACACGCTGCTAAATTTGCAGAACTCCTCGGCGAAGTTGTAACAGACAGCACAAAGAAGAACCTCGAAATGAGAGTTGAAGCTGAAAACGGCGCAACAGCAGGCAAATTCGACCTTGCTAAGAGAGCTAAAGAAGCTAACCTCGACGCTATCCACGACACAGTTCACGAAATGGCAAGAGACGAAGCTCGTCACGGCAAAGCTTTTGAAGGTCTTCTTAACAGATATTTCGGCAAATAATCATTTAAAAACAGCATAAAATTCAAAAACAACAGGAGCAGAGGTCTAAACCTCTGCTCCTTATCTGTTTAATTTTTCGACATATTGGAATTTGCAGTCCTCATTTTATAGAGAACAAGGGTCACATTTGTGATTTTTCCTTCCTGAAAGTAATAAGGAAAGAACCTTTCCACTGGGTTGAGGTTGCCATATAATTATAAGTCACAAGTTCCCAACCGTCAGCGGTTTTTTCGTTAATAAGTTTATCCAATTGCTCAATATCTCTTTCGTTTGCTTTGTCTGTAAACCACTTAAAAGAAGCCCTTAAAATTTCTGTCTTGTAAATATACATTTTATACCTCCAAATTCAGTTTAATCGAACTGTTTCCGCAATTCCATTATACCATAAGTATGCAAGTTTTTCAATCTACTGCCCATATAATTTGCAAAATTGTTATTAAAGGAGCAGAGGTCTAAACCTCTGCTCCTTAACTGTTCGACAAGTTGGAATTGGTCTAATAGTTACGTGCCAAATTCAAAATAGTATTTTATTCCACAAGACTAAAATCGACATCGGCAGAATAATCGTAAGGCAATATGCCTGCATTTAGCTGAGCCGCAAACAGAGCGGCCGCCTCCCGAGAGGCAAAGCCAGTCACGACACACTCGCCATTGGTTATGGGCTCTACTACTTGTAGTGTATCCATGAACTGCCAATCCATATTCATGTACAGATAATCCTGTGTCTTTGCCAATTCGGTGGTAATCTCTTCCAGAATACGAGCACCCTCCTCCGTAAAGGTCAGCGTCACCGCATACTCCCCATTCTGCAACGTCACCGCCTCAGCAGAAGAGATATGGCGATAATCCAACATCGTATCCTTTGGAGGTAGCGGTACACTACCATCCGCTGTATCGCCGACGCAAATGGCAAATTCACCTTGACTGCCCCAAATATTGGCCAGTTTGTTCATGTTGCCGGGGTAATAACTGCGTGGCACCTCCAGTAGAATCTTCTCGTCTTCGATAATGCTGATGCGATAACCGGACATTCCAATCGCCGTCAAACGTTGTTCCAAAATGTCACAGCTTTGTTGCAACTCCTGCAATGTCGCGTTTTCGGAGGTGCTGTAGGTAACGAGTACCATCGGTTCGACAGTACTTTCATCCGATTTTGGGGGTGTAGTGCCGCAAGCGGTGAGGCAGAGCAACAATGCCACCACCAATAAACAAGATAACCATTTTTTCATAATCTTCCTCCTCACGTCAAATTCAGTTTTATCGAACTGTTTACACATATACAGTATATCATAAGTATTCCGTTTTTTCAATCTACAGCTCTCTTAATTTGCAAAATTGTTATTAAAGGAGCAGAGGTCTAAACCTCTGCTCCTTAACTGTTCGACAAGTTGGAATTTGTTTCATCAGAGGATTTTTGCTTTGCTCGGTTTGTCGGAACAATAAAGGACTGTCAGTTTGCTCCCAACGGCAGGAACTGCTTTACCAGCACCAATCCATTTTCTTTTCGTGTAGGTGTTTCCGTCCACAACATACTGCACTTTAATGATATGCGGAAAAGTTGCGCCGTCCAAGGCACCCATTCGTATGGGTTTTGTATTCACCTTTAACCACCATTGCTTTGCAACAGACAGTACGGTTCCAATCGCTTCTTTATCCATATATTTTCACTCCTTCGTCAAATTCAGTTTTATCGAACTGTTTACACATATACAGTATATCATAAGTATGCCGTTTTTTCAATCTACCGCTCTCTTAATTTACAAAATTGTTATGAAAAAGCAAGGATTTTCCCTCGGCGCTATTTCTATACGGTCAGTGAAGAACCTTTTCGATTTTCCTTATAATTTTCCGATTTATTTAATTAAAACTTCTTGACATATGGGCGTTTATCTGATATAATTCATTTGAAGATGATCACCGTGAAGATCACGCTGATCGGGATCAAAATACCGCGAGCCGCAGCCCGAAAATAGCGGCAGAATGGAGATCGTTATGAAAAAGCCTATCTACATGAATATTGATATTAACAGCTGTACCACTCCTTATCTCAATAAGGTTTCCCAAGAGGAAAATATTTCCGAAGAAACGCTTTATTCCTATATGGACCAGTACGCAAATTCGGGAATTACCGATATTCTGATCAATGTCTTTTGCCAGTATTCCGCCACCGATTCCAAAATTTGGACAACCTATGCGGATAAGTATTTGCAGAAAACAGAAAACGGGGTAGAGGTGGATTACACGGATAGATACAAAGGCATCTATGAATTCAACAAAGTCCACGGCATTGACCCCCATGTGGTTTGGTTCAAAAGATGCCGCGAGATCGGTATAAATCCATGGCTTTCCGTAAGAATGAACGACTGCCATTGTCCCGACGATGAGGCTTGTTTTTTGCGTAGTGATTTCTTTTATGAAGCTTGTGAAAAGGGCTGGATGGTCGGAGATAAATACGGCTATTTCCGCTATTGTTTCGATTATGCGGTAAAGGAAGTCCGCCAAAAGATGCTCGATTACATCGAAGAGCAGATAAACCGCTATGACGTTTACGGTATTGAGCTTGATTTCCAGCGTGAGATAGTTTGCTTTGATTACCTTGACAACAAAAATTGTGCCGAGATAATGAACGATTTCATGCGCGAAGCCGTTAAAATTATTAAAAATGCCGAGAATATTCACGGTCACGAAATTAAGATCGCTGTGAGACTCCAGCGTGATATTGAGCAGAATCTTATATACGGTTTTGACGCAAAAACATGGGATAAAGAAAAGCTTGTTGATATTATCGTTGTAACCCCAAGATGGGAAACATGTGATACGGATATGCCCATTTCCCAATGGGTAGAAACTTTGAAAAACACCGAGATCGTTGCAGGCATTGAGACTTTGATTTCTCAACCCCATTCGATCTCCCACGCATCACCTGAACACGTGCGCGGAATGATGAACAAGTATCTGCAGCAGGGCTCCGAGGGTACATACCTCTTCAATTATTTCACGCTTCCATGCGAAATGATGAACAAGTATCTGCAGCAGGGCTCCGAGGGTACAAACCTCTATTACACGATTCCATGGCGTGATTACAGCCGTTGTTATGAGATTTTCAGGACTTGTACCGATCTTGAAACTGTTCAGAGTTTACCTCAGCGTCACGCCTTGGGTTTTCAGGATATTGCCCCCGAAGGCTGTAGCCGCTGGAAGATCCTTCCCGCAGAATTTGATACCGCCTTTGAATTTGAAATAACCACGGGAAAATTGCCTGTCGGTAAAAAAATGTCAGTAGTTTTCGGCTTTGAGATCGGTTCGCCTGCCGATTCCATCATCGAGGTCAACGGCAAGATTTGCGATAATTTTGAAGAGATCGATCCCTTTGATCTGTCTGACACTCCCACAAAACAACTTTGCGAAGGAAAGTGGAACGATATTGAAACTCATTATTTTTGCAGCAATATCGGGATCTGTGACGGCTCCGACACATATAAGATAAAAATAACCTCAAATGGCTCAAAGCTGAAACTTGTCGCCGCCGAGGTCGATGTGTATTAGAAATAAGTATTAGTTATTGCGGGGGAACATTTTTGTAAAATTGTTCCCCCGCGCCCCTTCAAAAAACTTTTGTGTAAAGCATATAAAATAAATATTGATTTGCGGGAAACCCCCTTTTGGGAACAATGGGGTTTCCCGCGCCCTTCCCCGAAAACTCCTTTGAGTGAGATTAAATTGGGTTAGCCAAGAATTTCCTATTTCAGTTATACACCTGAAGCATTGAAAATGCTTCGCCAAAAGTTTTTTTGGAAAGGGGTACGGGGGAAACCGATTTTTACAAAAAATGGTTTCCCCCGTAAATATTCAGTATTTATTTAACTATCAGATCTTTCACGCTGCCCGTGACGATATCGGGATGAATGTTGTACTTTTCGATGTCGTCCACGGTACTCTCGCCCGAAAGAACCATTACTGTCAGGATCCCCGCATTAAGTCCGCAGGCAATGTCCGTGTAGATCCTGTCACCAACAAGGACCGCATCTTCCGGCTTTTTGTGCTTGTACGACACAGCCGAAAGTGCCATTTCCTTGCGGGGCTTGCCTATGTAAAAAGGCTCTTTGCCCGTGGCTTTGTTCAGCATATAGCACATGGTCGCGCAGTCGGGCAGATATCGCTTATTTTTTGCAGGACATACCACGTCGGGATTCGTCGCATAGAAGGGGATACCGTCGTCAAGCAGTCCGCTTGCGATCTCCAACTTTCTGTAAGTCAGTTCCGTGTCATAGCCAACAAGAACGTAGTCGATATCTCCTTTACCGTCCTCGGAGATCTCTATTCCCATGGAAATCAGCTCTTTTTTCAGAGATTCCGTACCCACAAGATAAATTCTCGGCGATTTTTTCAGTCCCAGGAGATAATTTCCCGTAGCCTGACCCGATGTGAAAATATTGCTCTCATCTGCGGGAATATTCAGCGCTTTCAGCTTTTTCAGATAATCCGCAGAGCTTTTTGACGAGTTATTTGTCATGAAAATGTAGTCGATATCATTGTCACGCAGACTTTTCAGAAAGTCCGCCGCCCCGTCTATCAGTTCATTTTCAAAATATATAGTTCCGTCCATATCAAGCAGATACAGACTTTTGTTTTTCAGTCGTTCCATTTTTGTTCCTTATTTGATTTTCAGTTCAATAATTCCGTTTTCTGATTCTGCAGCTGTGCCGCCGTTCACCCAAGAACCCTGTTCAAGCTTGACCGCAAAGGGGAAACCTCTGTGGCTGAGAATAAGGTCTTTTCCGTTGAGGCTTTCGAGCTTCGGAAGTCTGTCTGCTTTATCGGAAAGCTGTTTCGGACCGTCAACAGCTTCATTTGCCTGGGGATCAAATCTGCATTCAAAACCGAAATCCTTTGTCTCGTCGGAGCAGAGTATTGTGATCTTATCTTCTGCGAGAGTGATCTCAATATCGCCGCAAGAAGTCTCTGTGAAAGTCGCAACAGCGTTTCCACCAAGTTCCTCATAAAGAACATCTTTGAATTTAAGCTCTTTCTTCTCGCCGTTTACGACCTCATATGGGTATGCGCCTGCAAGGACACCGTTACCGCTGAATCTGTTTCCGTCGATGAACGGGAGAGTGTCAAACTGGAGATAATCTGTTTTACATGTCTCGTCTCTGTATCTTTCTGAGTATTTTTCATCAAAAATGTGAATGTCTCTGATCTTGAAAGTATCACCGTCTGCAAAGAGATTTGCTCTGTAGTTTTTGCAGTTGTACCATACAGATCTCTTGTTGGAGTTCTGCCAGTCATCAAGGGCAACTATCGTATTTGCGGGAGTTGTTTTATATGTGTTCTGATACCATTCGCCTGTTTCGCTGAGCTTTTCAGTCACGAGGAGACCCTTATCCTGCATTGCCTTGATCTTTCTGATCTGATCCAGATATCCGTCTTTCATATCAGCCCAGCCGAAGCTGTTTTCCTGACCTGCCTGAACGTAGGAGAATTCAAGATTATTGTTGTTGTAGTTGGTCTTCAGGAACCAGTCCACCCATTCGGGATTTCCGCCGCCACCGCCGTTGCCCGTGTAAACGGGTTCGAGCGTAATAACTGCCTGACCGTTGTCGCCGGGAGTTCCGCAGTCATACTGATAAACGGGGTCAGAACCCAACATTCTGAAAACGGGAACTTTTATCTGGTATGCTTCATTCTGAGCAGGGCAGTAGGAGTTCATTCTGCTGGGGTAGTAGCCCTGACCGTAGTAGCCGCCCCACATGGTGTAACCGTCCGTACCCCATTGTTCCTTGCAGTTGCAGAAAGCTTTCATTTCGTATTTATCGTGAGCGTAAGCCGCAGTAATTGCATCAAAAGCCCATGAACCCATAGATGTAGGATAGTAACCGAAAGTCTCTTTGAATTTTGCGAAAAGCTCGTCAATCATAGCCTTTCTCTGTTCCGCCGTGTAACCAACGGAAAAACCGCAATGAGCGTGCCAGTCCCAGGGGAATCTTCCGTTCCATTTCAGACCGATCTTTTCAACAAGGGGCTGAACTGTTTCAAGCCAAACGCCTATTTCGTACTGAGACCTGTCAAGACCCTTGAGCAGATCAACGTATTCGGGATTCAGGAGCGCATCATACTGAATCAAGAATGTGCATTTGATTCCAAGTTCATTGTGTATCTTTATCTGTTCCACAACTGGCTCAACAAGAGAGTAGTCAACACGTGGATCCATGCCTCTTATAAAGTTAATAAAATTCACAACATTGCGTTTTTCCATAATTATAACCTGCCTTCGGACTTTGTCCGCTAATTTCTTTTCCACATTAGTATACCACAGAATTCTCTGAAAGTCAATACTTTGAGAGAAAAAAATAAGATAATCCAATTTGAAGTTTGAAAATTGGATTATCTGTGTTTGTTTTATTTGCAATGCAATGTATAGATATGATTCGGTGAGTTATACTATAATCAAAAGGAGGTAATCACATGAAAATACTGAAAAATTTACTGATAACTTTTTTGCTTTTGGCGGCAGTCACGTCCTGCGGAAAAAACGGTGAAGAGGGAAAGATCGACCCGAATTCTGGTGACAATGCGGGGAATAATAATTCTGCGGCTCAGGAATCGCCTCCCGAAGAGGTTTTTCTTTCGGGAAAGGTCATTTCCGTTTCTCATAATTCCGACGGCATTGCGGATTTCACTCTTCTAACCGACGACGCTTCCGTTTGTCGTGTAACTCCCGGCGCAATATCCCGAAATGCTGTCTCAGTAGGGCAGAAAGTCCTCGTGACCGTTGACGGCTCCGTTATGGAGTCCGACCCCATGCAGGCTGTTGCCGAAAATGTTGATGTCACCGAGGAATTCAACGAAATGCCTCTTGATGTCGAGGTCTACACCGTCTACAGCATCACAGCATCCAGGATTTCGGAAGCACTCACAAGCTCAGGCTACAGATTCTACCGTTTTGAAAATTACGGTGAATGTCTTGATTTTCTTGAGGAGAACGAACTCTCTGCCGAGTTTGAAAAAACCGTTGGTGATACGGATATTTCAGCCCTTACGGACGCATTTTTTGAGAAAAATGACCTTTGCGTTTTTGTTGTAAACAGCGCAGGAGTCAACGGAAATCAAGTGGATTCTGTTTACGGAAACGGTGATGAACTCTATCTTTCCCTTGTTCAGACTTCGGAAAATGCGGTGCTTGTCAATACGAAATTTGACGTATTTTTGCTACCACTCAGTAAAGATCTCGAAACAGGTGAGGGGTTCGTTCTAACAGAAAAATACCTTGAGCCAAATCTCGGAGACGAAGAGAAAGGATAACGATCATGATACCTTACAAAAACGGACCAAAGAAAAAACTCCCGAACAGAAAAGGCACGGGAACTGTGTTTTCCACTTCGGACAAAAATAAAAATAAGGTCAATTTCACAGAATTCGGTGAGGAATTTTTTTACAGCCACGAAGACCCCAACGGTATGTACACGGGTATTCCCACTGATAAAAAAGAAGTTCCCACACAGGATGTCGACGACCTTTGAGCAAAAAAGAGGAGAGATCTTAGATCTCTCCTCATATTTTTATTATTAACTTTCCGTTTCTATTTGCTGCGCTGAAGCTGTTTCTCCGCTGTCAATCTCAGGCATCGGCTTGTCCAGATATGTAAAGAAAATTCTGAACAGGAAAATAAAGATCATTATCCATAGCCCAAAAGCCTTAATGAACCCCACAAATGCCTGTTTTCCGTCGAGTCTGTCGTATTCTTCGTCAGAATCCACAGGTTCAGGTCTCACGATCTTCCAGCCGTTTTTTACTGCAAGAACTGCAAAAGCCGCTATGCCTACAACCAGAAGCGCAATGGAAACCGTTAAAAGGTTTGATTCATAAAGTTCAGGTTCTGTCTGCTTCAAAAGCTGAGTTACATAGAATACCGCATTTGCCGCAAAACTCATGGAAATTGAAAGCCAAAGGGAATGTGTTTTCAGGTATCCCCAGCCTGTTACAACTGCGGCGGCGAAAACGTAGGGAAACTTAAACAGCGATACAGGTTGGATAGCCGCTACAAGTGCGGGGACAAGTAGCGCCGCAACAGGATGCGCATGGGAAAGTTTTTCAGCCGCAACACCTCTGAACGCAAGATCCAACAAAAAAGCTGTAACAGCAGAAGTGTATACAATGTAAAAAATATTGGCAACTGAACTCTGACCGAAATCTATCGCCGTTTCGTGGATAATGTAGCCGTCAGCTATGAGCAGATCGCAGAATTTTTCTCCAAGAAAAACGAAGAAAGGCACGGTCGCCGCAACCGAAAGTATTCCCAAAACGTAAAATATCACAGGAACCTTATTGTTTTCGGGCATTAAGCTCTTTCGGAAAGATCTTTGCATACGTATATTGTAAATGAAAAACGGACAGAGTGCTGCCGCTGATGAGCAAAGCGGTCTGAGCAAAGTTTCCATGACCCATCTGACATTTTCATCTTCGATTCCCTTGAAAGGAAGCATCAGAATACTGAAGATCGGCTCAAAAAAACAGATAAGACAAGCACAGATGAAAATACTGTTGTAAAGAAGATACAGGTGCTCTTTACGTTTTTCCTCTTCAAAAGTAACAAGTTTTTCGTACATAAGTTACCCTTTCTACCGAATTTACGGCAAATATCCAATTCTATATAAAACACAAATTCACCTGCCGCAAAGCAGATGATCTGTGAGTTATTTATCTTTTTCCTCTGAAGAACAAAGCCAAAGTTCCGGGACCTGAATGAGAACCGATAACAGGACCGATGTTACCTATGAGACAGTCTTGAATACCGACCTTTTCTTTGATCTTAGCTGCAAGATATTCAGCGTCTTCAATGCAGTCACCGTGGCTGATGAAGAACTTTGTGGTCTTTTCTTTGTCAATACGTTCAGCCATTGTTTTTACCAATGAGTCAATGGAAGCTTTTCTGCCGCGGACTTTCGCTTCGGGAACAAGTTTACCTTCGTCGCTTACATGGAGCATGGGTTTGATACCGAGCATTGTTCCGAATACCATTGAAGTTTTTGAAACTCTGCCGCCTCTGTAAAGATAAACAAGATCTTCAACAGTGAAAAGGTGTGAGAATGAAAGTTTTTCTGCTTCAAGGATCTCCGCAATTTCGTCCATTGATTTTCCGGCTTCTTTCAATTCAAGGGCATAGTCTACGATAAGACCTTCGCCAAGAGACGCACAAAGAGTATCTACAACGGTGATCTTCGCATCGGGATATTCTTCCTTGAGTTCTTCTGCCGCAATATTCATGCTGTTGCATGTACCGCTGAGACCTGATGAGAAAGCGATGTGGAGAATATCATAGCCTTCTTTCAATATTTCTTCAAAGAACTTCTTTGCACCGTCGGGATTTACCTGAGTTGTTTTCGGTGTTTTTCCTGAACGCATAAGGTTATAGAATTCTTTTGAAGAGTGAGCAGGATTTTCTGGAACGCCGTAAGCCACATCATCAATGGAATAAGTCAGATCGACAACTCTGAGTCCGTGCTTTTCTATATATTCCTTCGGGAAATCCGTTGTATTGTCTGTTGTGATAATGTAATTTCTCATTGGTATTGTCTCCTTAAAAATGTATGTTTATCAGTCGTGCTTGGGTATTTGCCCTTCACGTTTCAACTGTGCGTAATCATGCTGCCTCAAAGCTTCATAGAGAATTATTGCAACGCTGTTTGAAAGATTCAAACTTCTTACCGTACTTTTCATTGGAATTCTGACGCATTGCCCGTAGTTTTCTTCCAAAAGCCATTCGGGAAGTCCCTTTGTCTCTTTTCCAAAAAGAATGAACGCATTATCAGGGTATGAAACTTCGGAATGGACCTTTGCGGATTTCGTGCTTGCAAAGAACATCGGTCTGCCCGATTCTTTTGCGTATTTCAGGAATTCTTCCAGATTTTCGTGGATATGCAGATCCAATTCGCTCCAATAATCCAGTCCTGCCCGTTTCACATGGTGGTCGTCTATTGAAAAACCGAGAGGTTTTACCAAATGAAGCTCCACATCTGTGCAAGCGCAAGTACGTGAGATATTGCCTGTGTTCTGAGGTATCTCAGGTTCAACGAGAACTATTCCCAATTTGTTTTCCATCTTGATTTGTCCTTCACTAAAAACATTCACTTAACAGTATACCACATCTGTGAGCTTTTTTCAAGCGGAATTTTATGAACTTTATATATAAAAGACAGAAAATAAGCGAAAGACACATTTTTGAAGTCTTCTTTAACGGCTCATCTCGTTTGCAAAACTATTATATCACGTTTAACTCATTATGTCAAGTGTTTTTGGATAAAAAATTACGTGTTTTTCTGAATTTTTCTTGACACGTCAACAAGTTAAAAAGGGTTTTTGTGCAAACTTTCTTATTTTGAGGTTGACTTTTAAGGATTTTTGGTGTATAATATACACAGTCAAAGCACTTCAATGTTTAATTCAGAAAAGGTGATACTTATGGCATTTCACGAATTTGGCATAATGCAGGAGATTCCAAAAGGCAGATATGACAAATATGAACCCGAAAAATACGAAAAACTCGTAGCTGTGGACATGGAGATCATCGACCGTATTTTGACAAGAACTATTACGATCCCCACCTTTGCTCACACCACAAAAGAACCCTTCAACGGACTGAATGAAGCCGGAATAACGCTCATTCCTCCCGACTCCGCTTTACGTATGGCTGATCTTTTTGAAAAAAGTGGGATACCCGAACTTTCAAAACTGATAAAACTCCTTCGTGCCGCTGCTGAAGAAAGTCACTTTGTGATACATTTTGGAATATAACAGATCCTCTTCCTTACGATTCGGGAAGAGGTTTTTTTATTTTTGTTTGTCCCTCAAACTGTCGGAAAATGCAATGAAAAGCCTTGAAAATCAAGGCTTTTTTGTACATTTTGCCCATTTGAAATTTTCTCTGAAATATGGTATAATTATAAGGTAAAGCAGTAAGCATTGAATGAAACTCATTCCGATGAATATGTCTTTTAATTTGATTATAGGAAGGAACAAAAATGAGCTTACAAACAGTACACCACTTAACTTTCGGCACGGGAACAGTCACCGCATTGGACGGAAAATATCTGACTGTTGATTTCGGCGGAGCTCTGGGCGAAAAGACTTTCGTTTTCCCCGATGCTTTTGCCAAGTTTCTCAGATATGACAATGAAGAAAAGCAGGCAGAAGTCTGCGAACTTTTCCGCAAAAAGCAGGAAAAAATCGAAATGGACAACGCAATCAAAGAGGCGGCTCGAAGAAAAGCTGCCGAACTTGCGGAAGAAGAACATCGTAAGATGTTCGGAAAACCGAAATCAGTCAAAAAAGTCGCAGCTCCAAAACGTAAAAAAACAATAGAAGAAATAGTTGAGGAGGTTGTCAAATAATGAAAAGAATACAATATGCCTGCCTTTGCGAAACGAGCAAATTCGAAAACGAAGCAGATCTTGTCGCTTATATCGAGAAAATGAGCAAGAAAAACGCAAAATTTGAGGTTATCAATAAAGTCATAGAATCTGACGGTTCCGTGACCGTAGAGACAAGATCTCAATACCTCAACTACAGAACAGGTAAATATATAGAATAAACACTTAGGAGAGCTTATGAAGAATAAGTTCTCCCTTAAATTTTTTTGAAACAGTATCAAACACTTGACTTTTTCTCTTTATTATAGTATAATGTTTATAAATAATATAGTTTTGGGAGGTCTATTTATGACTCTTAACGGTAAATGGCAGTTGGCTGTCGTCGATGAAAAGGATTTTGGCGGCATTTTCGATAATTATGAAACTATAGACGGGGAAGTTCCCGGAAATTTTGAGCTGGATCTTTTTCGCGCAGGGATAATTCCCGACCCCTATTACGATGTTAACATTCTTGAAGTCCAAAAATACGAGCGTTCTCACCTTATTTATACGAAAAAATTTGATTGGAACGGCGCTGATGCAGTTCTCGAATTTAAGGGAATTGACTGTATCGCCGAAATTTTCCTTAATGGAGAAAAGATCGGCGAAAACGAGAATATGTTCATTGAAAATATTCTGAAATGTACCCCGAAATGCGGCGAAAACACACTTGTTGTTCATATTTTACCTGCGGTCGTTGAAGGGGAGAAGTATACTCATGAACCCTATGAACGATTCCTCGATAAACATCTTGAACATCTGAATATCAGAAAAGCTCCCCATATGTACGGCTGGGATATCATGCCCCGTATAGTTTCGGGTGGTTTGTGGCGTGATGTAGAGATAACCGAGGCTAAAAAACAGAGAATCGTATCCGCACGTCTGATCACTCTTTCTCTCGGCGAAAATTCCGCAAAGGTCGCCGTAGAAGCTGAACTTGAAAATATTGACGGGGATTCTTCCATAATCGTCAGCGGTATCTGTGGAGACAGCAAGTTTAGCGGAATTCTTGAAATGTCGGGGGATATTGCCTCTTCCGAGTTCACCGTTGAGTCACCCATGCTTTGGAATCCCGCAAATTATGGAGAGCCCAATTTGTATGAAGTTTCCGTTTGTGCGGTTTTGAACGGTGAGACTGTTGATTCTCTTTCATTTAAAACAGGTATCAGAACTGTTGAACTTGTTCGAACTTCTATTATTGACGACGAGGGTAAAGGGGATTTCCACTTCAAAATAAACGGCAAAAAAGTCTTTGTTCTTGGTACAAACTGGGTTCCCGTGGATGCCTTCCATTCAAGAGACAAAGCGCGTCTTCCTGAAATTCTGCCAATGCTTAATGATATTGGCTGCAACGCTTTACGCTGTTGGGGCGGTAATGTCTACGAAGATGATATTTTCTATGAATACTGCGACGCTCACGGCATCATGATCTGGCAGGATTTTTCCATGGCGTGCGGTTATTATCCTCAGTCAGAAAGCTTTTATAATAAGATGCATTCTGAAACTCTTTCCGTCGTCCGCCGTTTGAGAAATCATCCCTCAATTATTCTTTGGGCAGGGGATAACGAGTGCGACGATGAAATAAAACGTCAAAAAATTGATCCGAACAGTAATGTTATTACTCGTAAAGCCATTCCTACGGCAATTTCAAAGGTTGATTCCTATAAAGGCGTTGACACGAGACCGTATCTTCCTTCTTCTCCTTATTGCGATGAAGAGGCTTATGCGACAAAAAAGCCCATGTCAGAGGAGCATCTTTGGGGACCCCGTGACTACTTCAAAGGTAGATTCTACAAAACTTCCGTCTGTTGCTTCGCTTCCGAAACTGGTTACCACGGCTGTCCTGCTCCAGATTCATTGAAAAAATTTATCGCTCCAGAAAACCTTTGGCCCTGGAGAGAAAAGGGTGAAGATTATGCAAATAAAGCTTGGCTTGCTCATGCTACTTGCGCAGATCCTGTTCATGACCACTGTTTTGCATACAGAATTCCGCTTATGACAAATCAGGTCAAGACTCTTTTCGGCAGTGAACCAGAAGATTTGAACACGTATGCTCTTCAAAGTCAAATATCTCAGGCGGAAGCTAAGAAATTCTTCATTGAGCGTTTTCGTGTGACAAAATGGCGCAGAACCGGTATTATATGGTGGAATCTTATCGACGGCTGGCCACAGATCTCCGATGCGATCGTGGATTGGTACGGCACGAAAAAGCTTGCGTACAGCTACATAAAACGCTCTCAGAATCCTGTTTGCTGTATTTTCGATGAGCCCGTTGACGGCAAGATCTCACTCTATGCGGTAAATGACCTTCAGTCCGACAAGAAATTGAATGTAAAGGTTACTGATCTTACGACCCACGAGATACTTTTTGAAGCTTCCGTAAATGCACTTTCAAATGAATCCACGCTGATAAAGACCATTGACTGTCCCGCTGACAAGCATTTCCTTTATATCGAATGGAACGGCGACAACTGCGGTACGAACCATTTCGTAACGGATTGTATCAATTTGAATTTTAATGATTATGTCAAGGCTGCTTGCGAAGTTGGATACCTTGAGGCATTGGAAGGTTTTTCGGATTTGAGGTTGGTTTAATGAAAAAAATTATAATAATGTCTGATGTTCATCTTTGCAGACATCAATGGGGCGGCGTTTCGGCAGAGGAACGTATGGAGAAAATGGTACGCGAGTTGAATGAGTCGTATGACAGGGAAAAATATGAGGCGATTCTGTTTTTAGGGGATTATTCCTTGGATTTTTGGCTCTATGATGAAGGCGGAACTTATGTTCACAAAAAAGTCAGCAATACGGAACGACTTATCAAAGATTATCTTTCAAAATTGAAATGCCAAAATTACCATATGATTCCCGGAAACCATGAGCAGTACGGCAATGAAAAATGGTTGGAACTGACAGGGAAAATCAGACAGTTTTCTGTTGTTGTGGGCGGATATCTGTTTGTTATGCTCGATACATTTGCCGATGGATTGGACCCTGACCATGACCACGACGGGGTTTATACGGGGGCTGATATCGATTTTGTCAAGACGGAAATGGAGAAATATCCCGAAATGAAAACGGTTTTATGCGCTCATTATTTCGCTGTGGAAAAAACTTCCGGTATGAGAGAAAATGCTGACATATATATGGATTCGTCGGATAAATTGAAGAAATTTTTGCGTGAAGAAGACAGAATCGTTTGTCTTTTCTTTGGGCATGACCATACTTGTGCGACGGAAATGATTGAAGATTGTGGAAAATATCTTTTTCATGACGGTCAGTATTCGTATTCTCTGGCTGAGCCTGAGGAGGATTGTCCCCGTGGCTGGCGTGAGGTCTGGTTCGATGAAAATTCGTTGAAAACAGCATATTTTTCAGCGGAAAAATCTTATCGGGAAATGACTGAAATTAAATTTTAAAATCAAAAAAGCCGGTTCATTTAGTGAAGACTAAAAGTTCATAGTAGGTTTTAAAACAATAACAAAAATGCTCCCCGTATGAGGAGCATTTTTATTAACGTGTTTTAAGCTAAACAGAAATTATTCCTGGATAGAAGCAACGACGCCGGAACCAACTGTCTTACCGCCTTCACGGATAGCGAAACGGAGACCCTGTTCGATAGCGATAGGTGTGATGAGTTCAACGTTGATTGTAACGTTTTCACCGGGCATACACATATCTACGCCTTCTTTAAGTGTGATAACACCTGTAACGTCTGTTGTTCTGAAATAGAACTGAGGTCTGTAGTTGGATACGAAGGGCTTATGACGGCCACCTTCTTTAGCTGTAAGAACGTAAACTTCGCCTGTGAACTTTGTATGGGGGTTGATTGTGCCGGGTTTAGCAAGAACCTGACCTCTTTCGATGTCTTCTCTTGTTACGCCACGGAGGAGACAACCGATGTTATCGCCAGCTTCAGCGTAGTCCATTGTCTTACGGAACATTTCGATACCTGTAACAACAGTTTTCTTTGTTTCTTCTTTGATACCAACGATTTCAACTTCTTCAGAAAGTTTGATCTGACCTCTTTCAACTCTACCTGTAGCAACTGTACCACGACCTGTGATTGTGAATACGTCTTCGACAGGCATGATGAAGGGAAGGCTGTCGTTTCTTTCGGGAGAAGGAATGTAAGAGTCAACTGCAGCCATGAGTTCTACGATAGGAGCATATTCAGGTGCATCGGGTGTTGTAGCATTGCTTTCGAGAGCCATGAGAGCAGAACCTTTGATGATAGGTGTATCATCGCCGGGGAATTCGTATTTGGAGAGAAGGTCTCTGATATCCATTTCAACGATTTCGAGAAGTTCTTCGTCGTCAACCTGGTCACATTTGTTCATGAATACAACGATAGCGGGAACGCCTACCTGACGAGCAAGAAGGATATGTTCAGATGTCTGAGCCATAACACCGTCAGAAGCAGCAACTACGAGGATAGCGCCGTCCATCTGAGCAGCACCAGTGATCATGTTCTTGATGTAGTCAGCGTGTCCGGGGCAGTCAACGTGAGCGTAGTGACGAGCGTCTGTTTCGTATTCAACGTGAGAAGTATTGATTGTAATACCTCTTTCTCTTTCTTCGGGAGCCTTGTCGATCTGATCGTATGCGTTGTACTGAGCCTGACCCTTAAGAGCGAGAACTTTTGTGATAGCAGCAGTAAGAGATGTTTTACCATGGTCAACGTGACCGATAGTACCAATGTTAACGTGGGGTTTTGTTCTTTCAAATTTAGCCTTTGCCATTGTAATGTTCCTCCTTATATTTGGATAAAATTATTTTTATTTATTCTTGTTGCCAATGATACCTTCCTGGATGCTCTTGGGCACTTCGGTATAATGGCTGGGTTCCATGGAGTATACGCCACGACCCTGTGTTTTGGAACGAAGGTCTGTTGCATAACCGAACATGGAAGAAAGGGGTACGAAAGAGTTGATCTGCTGGCCGCCTGTGATAGCTTCCATAGACTGGATCTGACCTCTTCTGGAGTTGATGTCGCCGATAACGTCGCCCATGTATTCTTCGGGAACGATAACTACGACTTTCATGATGGGTTCCATGATAACGGGATCAGCCTGTTTCATAGCTTCTTTGAAAGCCATAGAACCTGCGATCTTGAACGCCATTTCAGAGGAGTCGACTTCATGGTAAGAACCATCGTAAAGTGTTACTTTACAGTCAACTACAGGGAATCCTGCGAGAACACCGCTGTTCATAGCGCCCTGGATACCTGCATCAACTGCGGGAATGTATTCCTTGGGAATAGCGCCACCAACAACTTTGTTGATAAATTCGTAGCCCTTGCCGGGTTCGTTGGGTTCGAGGATGATCTTAACGTGACCGTACTGACCTTTACCACCGGACTGACGTGCATATTTCATATCCTTGTCCACAGTTCTGCGAACAGCTTCTTTATATGCAACCTGGGGTTTACCGATATTAGCTTCAACTTTAAATTCTCTGAGCATACGGTCAACGATGATATCAAGGTGGAGTTCACCCATACCTGCGATGATTGTCTGACCTGTTTCTTCGTCAGTGTATGTTCTGAATGTGGGGTCTTCTTCAGCAAGTTTAGCGAGGGCAATGCCCATCTTTTCCTGACCTGCTTTTGTTTTAGGTTCGATAGCGACTCTGATAACGGGTTCGGGGAATACCATGGATTCAAGGATTACGGGAGCCTTTTCGTCGCAGAGTGTATCACCTGTTGTTGTATTTTTAAGACCAACTGCAGCACAGATATCGCCTGCATAAGCTTCTTCGATATCTTCTCTGTGGTTAGCGTGCATTTTAAGCAAACGTCCGAAACGCTCACGGTTTCCTTTTGTTGCGTTAAGAATATTAGCGCCTGTTGTAATTTTACCGGAGTAAACTCTGAAGAAGCAAAGCTTACCAACAAACGGGTCTGTCATGATCTTGAATGCAAGAGCAGAGAAGGGCTCGTTGTCATCAGCTTTTCTTTCTGTTTCTTCGTTTGTTTCAGCGTCTGTACCCTTAATAGCGGGAATGTCAAGGGGAGAAGGCATATAATCGATAACTGCGTCGAGAAGCTTCTGAACGCCCTTGTTTCTGTAGGATGTACCGCAAACTACGGGAACCATTTTATTGGCAATTGTAGCTTCTCTGATACATCTCTTGATATCTTCAAGGGGAATTTCTTCACCTTCGAGATATTTTTCCATGATCGAATCGTCAAATTCAGAGATGTGTTCGATCAGGTTTGTTCTATATTCTTCGGCAAGATCCATCATATCAGCGGGGATTTCTTCGACTCTCATATCTTTACCCATGTCATCGTAATATACATCGGCATTCATTTCTACGAGGTCGATAATTCCTTTGAATGTGTCTTCCTTACCGATAGGAAGCTGGATAGGAACAGCGTTACACTTGAGTCTTTCTTTCATCATGTTTACAACACGATAGAAGTCAGCACCCATGATGTCCATTTTGTTTACGTAAGCCATACGGGGAACACCGTATTTGTCAGCCTGACGCCAAACTGTTTCGGACTGAGGTTCAACGCCGCCTTTAGCACAGAGAACTGTTACGGAACCGTCAAGTACACGGAGAGAACGTTCAACTTCTACTGTAAAGTCAACGTGTCCCGGTGTGTCGATGATGTTGATCGTATGACCCTTCCAGGAAGCTGTTGTAGCAGCGGATGTGATAGTAATACCACGTTCCTGTTCCTGAGCCATCCAGTCCATCGTAGCGGTACCTTCGTGTGTTTCACCGATCTTATAGTTTACACCGGTGTAGAACAGAATACGCTCTGTGGTTGTTGTTTTACCTGCGTCAATATGGGCCATAATACCGATATTTCTGTACAGGTTAAGCGGATTTTTTCTGGGCATGTTGGAACTCCTTTCAAAATTTTGTTTACTTGTTCAATGAACTGTGGCTTACCATCTGAAGTGTGCGAACGCTTTGTTAGCTTCAGCCATCTTATGCGTATCTTCCTTCTTCTTAACGGCACCGCCCTGGTTATTGAGTGCATCCAAAATTTCGTTTGCAAGGCGTTCTTTCATTGTTTTTTCATTTCTGTTACGAGCGTAGGATGTGAGCCATCTGAGACCGAGTGTCTGTCTTCTTTCGGGTCTAACTTCGATAGGAACCTGATAGTTGGAACCACCTACACGTCTTGCTTTAACTTCGAGCAAAGGCATGATGTTTTCCATAGCCTCTTCGTAAGCTTCAAGCGCATTTTTGCCGGTTTTTTCAGCAACGATTTCAAAAGCATCGTATACGATTTTCTGAGCTACGCCCTTCTTACCATCATACATTACGCTGTTGATGAGTTTTGATACGAGCTTGCTGTTGTACAGAGGATCGGGCAAAACCTCTCTCTTGGGTACATTTCCTCTTCTAGGCACTTAGCTTCCCTCCTTCATTATATAAATGATTTCTTCGGTACTCGAAAGCATTAAATTCTTCCGTCAGCGCTGTATCTATGTTTAAGGCATAAAACAGCCTGTTTTCCATTTCGTTACGCTGTGGATTTAAAAACTTAATTCCGAGTTTAGTCGTTTTTTTGCTGGTAAATTACTTTTTAGCCGCTGTTTTTCCTGCCTTAGGACGTTTAGCACCGTATTTGGAACGGCTCTGCATTCTTCCGTTTACGCCCTGAGCATCAAGTGTTCCACGAATAATGTGATAACGAACACCGGGAAGATCACGTACACGACCGCCTCTGATAAGGACAACGCTGTGCTCCTGAAGATTATGACCAATACCGGGGATATAAGATGTAACCT
>SVMT01000036.1 GCA_015067305.1 Oscillospiraceae bacterium
TAACAATGAATTCCATCAATCTATGAAATATAGCTTTGTATAAAACTTTTAATCATCTGTGATATTATATCAATTTAACATATAATCAATCATTATTATTCAGTTTCAATCAAACCGTAGTGGCCATTCTTACGACGGTATACAACGCAGATCTTTTCATCATCAACAGATCTGTAAACGTAAAAATCGTGACCCAACATATTCATCTGGAGAATTGCTTCTTCAGTTGACATGGGTTTGGCAGCCACCGTCTTGGTACGAACGATCTTGTATTCGTCTTCGGAATCATCAAGTGATGTGTAGCCCGAATCAAAATCAAAATTACTGCTGCGGAGACGTTTTTCAAGCTTTGTTTTATGCTTGCGGATCTGACGGATAAGTACATCTACGATCCTGTCAACACTCTCCTTAAAGTCTGAGGTCGTTTCCTGAGCTCTGAATGTTATGCCATTATACTCGACCGTTACTTCAACTTTACAGTTGCTATCTCTCTCAAGCGTATAAATGACATAAACTGTGCAGTCATCTGAAAAGAATTTACTGAGCTTTGAAAGCTTCTTTTCGGTGTACTCCTTCGTGCTGTCCCAAATATTGCACTTCTTTGTCGTGTAGTTAAACTGCATACATTACAACTCCTTATGTCAAATTCCGGGTTCGGAAGTCTCTTCCTTTACCCACCTATATTATACCACATTTTAAGAGAAAAATCAAGAACATTTTTGTATTTTTTTGTATGAAAACACAAGTTTGTGCAAAGTGACGAAATTACGCAAATTTCCAATTCACACAGTTTAAACTATTGACTTTTTCATATAAATATGGTATAATGAAAGAAGTAGGTCGCAATAATAGAGTATAAATACAACTTCCCACAGATATCTGTGGGAAGTTTTTTATGAAAATATCCAATTTTCGATACCGTTATATATATTCCCGATAGATGGAGCAAAATCACCTGAAACCACACGGTTCACAGCAAGGGCTCCCCTGTTGAAATATAAAGGAATGAACGGAAGCTCTTCCTGAAAAACTCTGAGGAAATCACGCATTGAAAGATTTCCGGAATTGAAAGAATCTATAGCACCGATCAATCTTTCAGAATAATACCCACAGCCCGTATTCACAGAATCAGAAAGAAGAATTCCAATATCCATGTTCAACGGAAGCAAAACTTCCGCAATATAAATATCGTAATCTCCGTTGCGTACCGCTTCAGTATATTTATCCCAGGTCAAAGATTCAATGATCACAATAAATCCCATATTTTCGAGATCTTTTGCCACAGCTTCTGCAACTTCGACTTTAGTCAGATTTTCAGAATTGACAATAAGTCTCAGTTCTATCGGAATTTCATTTACTGTTCGGACAGTACCTGTAAGAACCGCACCAGAAGCCGTAAAATACTCGTGAGCATCTACTGTAGAATAAATATCATCATTCAAATCTGCTGCTGAAGTTACAGACCAGTCAGGATTAAATGGATACCAAGTCGGTGCAGTTCCACCTGAAAGATATTCTTCACAGATCGAAGTCCGATCAATACAATAAGTTATCCCTTTGGAAAATAACGGATCTGAAATAAAACTTTCAGTATTATTTCTGTTTACCACAGCAAAAACCAAGCTGTTATCACAAAAACTGATAGTCTCTATATTTCCACGGAATTCAATACCGTCATCGGTAATATCCGAATAAGCGCCATGAATTTTATTGTAATTGAAATTATACAAAAGCTCTTCTGTAGAAGAAATATCATGAACTGAAATTTTGGAAACTTCAAAATTCTCTCCATTATCAACCATTGAATAGGGATTTTTTTCAAGATAAACAGACGCATTATCACGAATTATACAGTATTTACCTGAACCTGTAGATATGAAATCACCGTTTGTTCCAACTTTTATTATAGGGATATCGCACAAGTTCACATTATACATTGAATCCATGTTAAAATACACGGCAAAACGACCGTCACTCAGAGCTTTAAAATCTGAAATATACTCAAACCTATCTACATAAACGGATTCAGGATCCATTGCAACAGAATATGAATACACACAATCCGAGGCAGTTACATATGTTCCGTCTGAAAAACGGGCGTCAGAAGATATTGTAAAAGCAACATAGTTATCTCCTTGTTCGAAATCCGAAGCAATTACACATACAGGGTCACATGAATTGTCTGCATAAATTAACGGATCATAACAAAGTGACAGAAGATCTCTGTTCGTTCGGTTCTTCGATAAATACGGATCAAGACGCTCCCCTGTAAACCTTGCAAGAGTAAAGGATGTGGAATAATTATCATCTTCAGAAAAGTCATTCTCTGTATCATCGGTGTCATCCTGCAACTCAGAATCTACCCAATCCGCAAAGGAACAGGACGTAAAAGCAACAAGACACAAAGCGAATAAGCTAAAACAAATTATTCGCTTTGTCATATTTAATATTTTTTTAATCATTCTTTACCAACGGATTTTTTCACCTGATCAATAGCTGAAAGCGCTGTTCCGAGAGACTTTTCAGTATCGGAAAGAATTCCATCAACATACTGAACAGCTACATTTCTCATCTTGATAGCATCCTGTTTTGCCTGATCAACGATAGCCTGAGCTTTTTCATTTGCAATAGCCATGATCTCTGTTTCATCAACAAGGATCTCAGCTTCTGCCTGAGCTTTCTGAACGATCTCATCAGCGGATTTTTTAGCTTTTGTGAGAAGGATCTCAGCGTTTTTCTTTGCTCTTTCAGTCATGATCTCAGCTTCTTCTCTTGCACGAGCGAGAGTTTTGTCACGAGTTTCAATTATCTCGTTAGCCTTTTTCAGCTCGGAAGGCAGCTGCTGACGAAGAGATTCGATAATACCTCTCAGCTTGTCTCCATTGATGATAAATTTGTTGTTGGCAAGCGGAAGATTCCAAGAGTCTTCCAAAAGATCCTCAAGATCCGCAAGTCTTTTGTCAAATTCACTGATCATAATAATGTACTCTCCTATTCTTAACTTCCCATTTTTATCTTAATTTTTTATATACATCTTCATATATGCACTCAGGCACATAAAAACTTGAGTCTCCGCCAAGTTTGGTTATCGCTTTGACGGCTGTGGAACTGACATGCATAAATTCTGCTTTAGACGGAATAAAAACCGTTTCCAAAGAGGGAGTCATGCCTCTGTAGATCTGAGCATGCTCAAATTCATAAACAAAATCTTCCGTATTACGGAGTCCCTTTACAATAGTTCCGCAACCGTATGTTTCTGCAACCTCCGACAGAAGTCTGTCGTCAGAAACGATTTTAATTCGCGGATCATCCGCAAAAACTCTTTCACAAAGAGAAACTCTTTCTTCGTCTGTAAAAAGCGGTGTCTTTGAGTTATTCACAACAACGGAAACATATACTTCATCAAACATTTCTGCCGCACGGCGAATTATATCTTCGTGACCGCTGGTAATAGGGTCAAAACTTCCTGCAATAAGAGCTTTTTTTCTGTCAATCGCCATTATTCAGACTCCTTTACGCTGTACAGATAAACACAGACAGTACCGTATGTACGCTTGTCGATCATCTGAAGTCTGCCTTCACTTTCGGGCATCTTTTCAACTGCTTTACACTCAACGACACAAAGTCCGTCATCCCTCAGACAGGAGTCTTCCTTTCCCAATTCAACAAGAGCTTTTTGAGAAAGTCCTCTTTCATAAGGTGGATCAATAAAAATTATCTTGAATTTTTCTTTTGTGTCCCGAATATATCGTTTGTAATCTGTTTCTTTTACGACAGCCCTGTCCTCAAATCCTGCTCTTTTGATGTTTTTACGAACAAGGTCGAGACTTTCTTTTTGATTGTCGCAAAAGACTGCAAGTTCGACTCCGCGTGAAATAGATTCTATTCCCATCTGTCCTGTTCCAGCAAAAAGGTCAAGGACTTTACCTTCAAGATCGAACTGTATTAAATTAAAGATAGATTCTTTAACCCTTTCCAACGTCGGACGAATTTCTTCATCCTCCGCAGGAGTAAAGAGTTTAAGACCTCTTTTTGAACCTGAAATTACTCTCATTTCATCTACCTGTATTTTCGAAATAATATAATAAACCTATTTTATTTATTATATCAGAAAATTTCAAGAATTGCAAGGGGTTAAGCAAATATTTTTGTGAAAAGCAACAATTTTTTTCTTAATACAGTCATTTTTGCAGTCTTACAGCATATGATTTACTACTCCACAAGAAAAAACCAAAGGAATGGTGATCAAAATGTTTATTTTATCTGCAAAACTCACAAGGAGCAAACTGCTCACATTCGGTCTTATCTGCTGCTGTCTGGCGATAGTCTTGATCGTATCAATACCACAGGGAGATGAAACTACCGCCAAAACCAAAAATCTCAGAGGTGAGACAAACGAACAGCGAATAGAATATCTGAAAAGCTTCGGCTGGGAGATCGTCGAAGAACCGACCGAAAGCACGGAAGTGGTAATTCCCTCGGAATTTGACGAGACATATGAGAGTTATAATTTGCTGCAGCAAACTCAGGGGTTCGATCTTTCCAAATACAAGGGCAAAAAGGTCATGAGGTATACATATTCTGTAAAAAACTATCCGACAGACTCTGCCGAAAATGTTTGTGCGACCCTGCTCGTCTCTGATAAAAAGATCATAGGCGGTGATATTTCGTCAACCTCGCTGGGTGGATTCATGCACAGTTTATTAAAACCGACATCTTCCAACAAAGATGAAAATGCTCAACAGACGGTTGGTCCAACAGCTGATGAGATCCTCGCATCGATCCTCGAAGCTTCAAGCGGAAAATAAAATATCTATCAATTATTTAATCGGTTGTGTATATCCAACCGATTAAACTTTTTATATATAGTTATTTTATATTTTTCAAAACGTCTTTATTTCTGATAACGGGATATTTTTCTCCGTAACTTTCATAAATCTTTTCATATTCTGTACTGCGAATTGAGTTTCTTGCAGTAAGTTTCCATACAGGTTCATTTACAGCAGAGAAATACATTATATGGTATCCGTATATTGTCTTAACTATGCCGTAATCACCAACAACTCTGGATTCATCAAAACACCAATCTTCAAATTCTTCCACCATTTTACCCTTGACTACCTGAGTATAAAGACCGTCAACAGCACCATCATCATCACTGTTCGCATTAGCCATTGTAATGAATTTTTCTTCCGTTGCACCGTCTGCTATCCAATCGTTAAGAAGCTTTTCAGCTTTTGCATAAGCTTCCGCATCAGATGCAGCCTGAGCTGCCTGTGTAGCTTCATAGTCAATTTCATCAGAACCTTCAACAAGTATATTTGAAACCGTATTTGTTGCAACAAGACAATGTCTTACATCAACAGTGTTGTAGCTATCAAGGTATCTGTTTTTATAGACAACAACAAAATAACCGTTGTTGTATTCCAGAATGGTTTTGTCACCGTAAGCTCTTCCTGCATCAAAAAGCCAATCGGCAAGCTCTGTAAAGATCTCACTGTATTGAGCTGTTGCGTCTGTATAGCCATCTTTCCAGGAAGCAACCGCTTCAGCTCCGAGAAGAGCTTTTACCTGATCATCAAAGTCTTCGGGTGATGTAATGTTTGCAAGAGCTGTTTCGGCCAATGTTTTTGCCTCAAGTTTATAAGATTCATCCGCAGGCTCTTCGGATCCTTCTTCCGTTGTTTCGGGAACAGTGTAAGCAAAATGATATATTTTGAAATCGACACTGTCAAAATTTTTGCTGTTTGCTTCATAATAAGCAGTCAGAGCAGCATCGTCAACAGGTATCTGAGAGATGAGTTCCTGGTAATAATAGAAAACTATAGCATCATTCATTACGTATTTTTCAAAATCAGCAACTGTAATGTTTGCACCGTAATTTTCTTTGAGGTAAGTTTCTGTATCATATCCGTAAGCAGAAAGCTGAGAATAAAAATCTGAAAGACTCTTTTCCACCTCAGAGATCTGTTTTTCGCTCAACTCAAAACCTGCTTCCTCAGCTGCAAGCATAAGATAATTCTCTTCCATAACTGCGTACATAGCACTTTCAATAAAATAATCCTGCCATGTCTGAGTATCTGAGATCTTAGCCTGAGAAAGATCTCCCGTGAAATCAATGCCGAGCATAGACACCAACTGATAATTTGTATTGTAAAAATCTGAAATAGATTCCTTATACTGATACAGCATTTCGACCTCGTCTATTTCATTCTTACCTACAGTAACTGCGATCCTTCGACCTTCATTATTTACGGTTCCCTGAGAACATCCACACACAAGCATAAGTACAGCAAGGAACACGAGCAAAATTGATTTTTTCAAAAGAAAAACCACCTTTTCAGTTTATTTTTTACTGATAAATTTTACACTATAAATGGGGCAATTTCGTCCCGATATTATGACATTTATTAGGCATCATAAAAATTCACCCGATAAACACACAAAAAACTCCCTCCGAACACAAATTTCAGTTTCGGAGGGGATTATTCTACTTATACATCGTAGCCAAACCGCCGTCAGAAGTTTCCCTGTACTTATAGGAAAGATCTTTACCTGTCTGATACATAGTCTTCACGACAACGTCGAATGAAATCTTTCTTGTACCTGAGAGGAAATTTGCAAGGCTGAGAGCGTTAATTGCACGCATTGCCGCAACAGCATTACGCTCAATGCAAGGAATCTGAACGAGGCCACATATGGGGTCACAAGTCAGTCCCAAATGATGCTCCATTGCCATTTCCGCAGCATATTCGATCTGATCTATACCCATTTCAAAAAGCTCCGTAAGAGCTGCCGAAGCCATAGAACAAGCTGTTCCGATCTCCGCTTGGCAACCACATTCAGCACCACTTATAGAAGCGTTTGCCTTAACAAGATTTCCGATAAGACCACCGACAGCTAAAGCTCTGATTATATCTTCATCGGTGAAACCTTTCTTTTCCTGCATATATTTCAAAACTGAAGGAAGCACACCGCAAGCACCGCAGGTAGGCGCAGTAACGATAGTACCACCGCCTGCATTTTGCTCACTTACAGCAAACGCATACGAGCAGACAACTCTGTTTTCACGTGTAGATAAGCTTTCATCAATATGACGCTGATTATAAAGGAATTGAGCCTTTCTTTCTACAGCAAGACCACCGGGTAGGATTCCCGAAGTTGTAAGACCTTCCTGTATTGAATTTTTCATTGCTTCCCATACAGTATAAAGATAATCTTTAAAATCAGAGTCCTCGTGCATGAACACATATTCCGAAAGCCTTATATTTCTTTCTTTACAAAAAGTAGCTATATCGTGAAAACTGTTATGTTCATACTTAATTTCAACCTGAGCAGCAGCTTCACCGTCAACAAGGATAGTTCCGCCACCAACGCTGTAAAACCTCATTTTTCCAACTTCTTCTTTATTTTTGAAACAAATAAGATCCAGCGTATTTTCGTGAAAAAGGTCTGTCTCTTTATAATCAAATACCACCTCCGCTTTATGCGGCTTGAAGGTATCTATAATTACCCTGTCCGTACCGTGCCCGGCTCCCGTCTTTGACAAAGAACCGTAAAGTATTGCTTTATAACTGTCACCGTCAGGGAATTTGGATCTGAACATTTTCACGGCACGCTCAGGCCCCATAGTATGAGAACTGGAAGGACCTTTTCCGATCTTATACAATTCTTTCAATGTTTGCATATATCCCAAACCTCTAATCATTAAATATCTGCTTGATAACATCATAAGCAGGCTTAGGTGTTTCATCGTTATGCAGGATACCCCATGTAGTTTCACAAGGACAATCAGGTTGATCGCAGAAGAAACAATGAATTGAATCTTTAAGACAATATATGACAGCACCACCAACGTATGAATGATTAAGGAGTTTTGGCAAAAGTTGTCTGTAGAACTCTGCCTGTCCCTCTTCCGTATGAGGTATCTTACAATCAGTATACCATTTTTTCGCAATATGAAGCATTGACTGCATTACACATCCCGGACGATCCTCCGGAACACAATGAAGTATGCGTCTCTTAATAGGTTCAGGGAAAGTATCAATAAAAGCGTCCATATTAGCCATTGCGTCTTCAAAATTTTTAAAGCCTACATTCTGAGCCAAACTGTCAGCTTCAGCCTGAACATCTTCAATAACTCCCCCGTTTGAATTGAACCCGAATTCCATGAAGATTATAGGTTTCTTAATATGAGAATATATTTCCTCGACCCAAGGAATAAAAGTATCAGGGCCGCCATTTGACCATGTACCGTCATAAAGATCCACACCGGTAAAATCGCAATCACATTCCCTGTCGATCTCAACACAGTGATCCATCCAGACACGGTCAATACTGTTATGTCCTACTACAGCATCCGGATCTCCTTTTTTAAAGCCTTTCATGCAGGCAATAATAAAATCTTTAGCCTGAATTTCATTCAATGGCGACCTGAAATGCCTGACATGCATTTCGTTTGTGATCTGCCAACAGCTCTTCATTTCCTTATAATCTTTTGCAATGAAAGCACAGACTTCACCTGCTTTCATAAGACCTTCTTCTGTAGTAACATCTATACCGCGACGAAGAAAAGCCGAAGGATAAGGGGTAACATTTATACAGTTTATACCGTTTTCAGCGAACTTAATGCAGCGTTCTTTATATGAAATATACTCGTCTGAAATATTCCCTTCTTTGTCAAAAGGATATGGAATATCTCGTCTGACCCAACGAAGTCCTGCATCTTTCAACACATCATAATTATCATTCGGATGGCAGATTCCTTTAATGAAACCTCCGGTTTTCTTATAAAGCTTATCAAGCAACTCATTCATAGGGAGTATCTCCTCTTTTTTGTTAATTATATCATAATAATTATAGCATAAAAATGAAAAAAAATCAAGAGGGTTTAGCAGAAAACGCAAATAATTAATATGATAATTATTGAAGTGAATAAATTTCACTGGGATGCGGAAGAATAACTATAACAAAAAAAAGGAAAACATAAACCTAAAAGGATGGTATATATGACTTCAATACAACGCGGAGATATATTTTATGCTGATCTGAGCCCTGTTATAGGTTCGGAACAAGGAGGGGTACGTCCCGTACTTATAGTTCAAAACGATGTCGGGAACAAATACAGTCCAACAGTCATTGCAGCTGCAATTACATCAAGAATGACCAAATCCCGTTTGCCGACTCATATCGAAGTCGATGCGACAGAATATGGTCTGGCAAAAGATTCCATAATATTATTGGAACAGATACGAACCCTTGATAAAAAGAGGCTGAAAGAAAGAATGGGGCATCTCGATGCAACTTCAATGAATTCTGTAGATCACGCATTAAGCGTAAGTTTCGGGCTCAACTCAAATTAAATCTGACTGTAAGATATATCGCCATACAAATAAAGCATAACGAAACCACTTGACTTAACCGTTTTTTTATGGTATAATATATGCGTACCAAAAAGGTATACATTAAAGAATCAACGGAACAAATAGTTTCTTGACAATAGAAGACATTTAAGGAGGTTAAGCAAATGTCATCAGTAGAACTTCATAAAATCGATTTCAAAAAATTCCTTGAGGCTATCGACCAGTGTAAAGGGGATGTTTTTCTCGTAACAGAAGACGGCGATAAGCTCAACCTTAAAAGTAAACTCTGCCAGGTGATCGGACTTACAAAGATCATCGAAGGCGGAATGATCTCTGAAGCAAAGATCGTTTGCGAAAATCCCGAAGACGACAGCTTACTTTTCAGATTCAATCTTTTCGGCGATAAAGTTCTCAAAGAAAATAAATAATCGAAAAACAAGATCATGGTGGGCAACTGCCATGATCTTTTGTCGAAAGTTTAAAAGTGACATTATTGTAAAATCAAATGGTTACCCCTTGACAAAAACCAATTTTCGGAGTATAATATTACTGTTCTTTCGAGAACAACAATTTCATAAATGCGGGTGTAGTTCAATGGTAGAACCCCAGCCTTCCAAGCTGGTCGCGTGGGTTCGATTCCCATCACCCGCTCCAATATCCAAGTCTAAGGACTTGGATATTTTTTTGCATAATTCATGAAAAACAGAGCAAAATATATCCACATTAAACTTCCGGAGATGGAAATATATGTGGAAAAGAGAAGATATAACAAGCAGAGATAATATACAGAATACGCCTTCTGATATTTCGCCCAATTTACAGTATAATATATCACACATCAAAGAGATATTTAAAGATAATGAAAATCTGAAATCAAGGACCTTTAAAACAAAAGGAGAAAAGCCGTTCAACTGTGCTGTTTTCTACACAGAAGGGCTTTCAAATTTTCAGATAGTTTCCGAAAGATTTATCCGAGGTATAATGGGGGGATTTCCTCAAGAGAGTTCAGACCCAATACAAGAAATTTACGAACACATGGTCTGTGAATGTGACGTTCAGATCGAAGGCAAAGAAGAAAAAATAGTTTCAGCACTGACTTACGGTGACAGCGTTATGTTTGTTGACGGCTGTAAAAAAGCTCTTATCGCAAACACTAAGGGCTGGATAACAAGAGCTATCACTGAACCTGAAAACGAAAAAGTTCTCCAGGGACCCCGTGAGGGATTTAACGAAAAAATCAGCGACAGCATCTCTTTGATACAGCGAAAATTATGTACACCTGATTTCAAAGTAAAATTTTTCAACTGCGGCAGAAGATCTTCTACCCGAATTGCTATCTGTTACCTTGATTCAGTCGTTAAAAAAGGAATTGTTGAAAATATTACTAAAAAAATATCGTCTATAGATATTGATGGGATACTTGATTCAAACTACATCAAAGAAATAATAAGTGATAAAAAATTCTCCCCATTCAAGACGATCGGTTCAAGCGAAAGGCCTGATACTGTCGCAGCAAAACTCCTCGAAGGGCGGGTTGCAATAATAGTTAACGGATCCCCTGTAGTTCTTACAGCTCCGTTCCTTTTTATCGAAAATTTCCAATCAGGTGACGATTACTATATAAATTATATTGCCGCAACAGTTGGCAGACTCCTGCGAATAATGAGTTTTATACTTGCAATAAGTATTCCTGCAATATACGTAGCGCTTGTGACTGTCCACAAAGAAATGATGCCCACAAATCTTGCGATCTCAATAATATCTGCAAGGTCAAGTGTCCCATTCCCTGTTATTGTAGAAACTTTAGGATTGATATTGGTTTTTGAAATAATACGCGAAACAGCCCTAAGAATGCCCTCAAATGTGTCACAAGCATTCAGTATCGTAGGTGCAATAGTTATCGGAGATTCCGCGGTTAAAGCTAAATTTGTAAGTGTTCCTATAGTAATAATAGTATCTCTTTCCGCATTGACAGGACTGATGATACCTCGATTGAGGTCAGCAGTTGTAACGTACCGAATACTTCTGACGATACTGTCGGGTCTTCTCGGTCTTTACGGATACATTTTCGGGGTGATATTCATGACAGTTCAGCTACTTGACACAAAAAGCTTTGGTGTCAATTATATGGAATATATTTCAATTCCGAAAATAAATAATCAAACTGATATATACTTGCGTTTGCCGTGGAACATGATGAAAAAAAGACCTCGAAGAATTTCCCACAATAAAACAAGGCAAAGGGCTAATGATGAGTAAAAAACTGTTACCGATAATTATATCAATACTTCTGATCTCATTAAATGGCTGCAAAGATCACTCAGATATAGAATCAGATATTTTTGTTGCAGGTTTCGCAATAGATAAAGCAGACAATAATGAGTTCAAATACAAAGTCAGCGCAGAAGTTATCACAACAAAGAATTCCGGAGACAGCGCAAATATAGAAACAAAAGTAATAAGCGCTGAGGGTGATACGGTTCTTGAAGCACTCAGCACAATGGTGTCGGAATCCTCAAAAGAATTATATTTTGACCACTGCCAGATAATGATTCTCAGTAAAGAGGTTGCACAAAATGATCTCACAGATATTTTAGATCTTGCATTCAGAGACACAAACCTCAGGCTTTCCATGAAAGTCATTATTGCAAAAAACTGTAAGGCATGTGAAATACTGGACTCAAACAGTGTTGTAAATATAATCAAATCATATGAAATATCCGAAACAGTTAAGATCAATACAAAAGATATAGGATTTGCGTCGGAAACAGAGGTCTTTACTCTGCTTAACCACTTAAACGACCTTTCTCAAAGCGGAACTTCGCCTGCGTATACATTGGTAGACGACATAGCCGATAAAAAAATGAATATCCTGCAAGGCATGGCAATATTCAAAAACGGAAAAATGGTTGGATACACGGAAAATAAGCAAAGTCAATTCTGTCTCATGGCAGCAGGAAAATTCAACGAAGGAACTATTTCATGTTATATTCCCTCCCACGACCAACTTATGACGATCCATATAAATGAGTGTAAACGTAAAATAAAAACAGAGATTGATGGAAACTTTGCGGGAGTCGAATTAAAATTCGATATTGAACTATCATTACCCGAAATACCTTCAAAAATATCTGTAAAGGAGGACATTCAGAATACTATCATTCAAAAAGATATTTCAAATTATATCAAAACGAATATCTACAGCACAATAACAGATACCCTGAACAGATACGAAGCAGATATATTTGGTTTCAGCTCAAGACTTCAAACCCAACACCGAAAATTCAGCAGAGAAAATTCAACACGATGGGACGAAATAATAAAAAATCTGAAAATAACAGTCGATTGTAATATCAAAATAAAACACAGCGGTATTACAAATGACAGAATATATAAAGGCAACTGATATGAACTCAAAGATCACATCAAGACAATTTATTTCACTCTGTGTATTATTCATGATAACAAGCGTACAGGTAATAAATGTTTACCCTAACAGTAAAATAAATATCTGGTTTGCGGCGATATCCGGAGCAATAGGCTCTATTCCTGTACTGCTCATGTTTGCAAGACTTTCAGGCCTATATCCCGACGATAATATTTTCGGGATAACAGAAAAAGTCACGGGAAAGCTTTTTGGAAAAATATTCTGTTTTTTATATACGATGTACGCCATATATATCGGAGCCGTTATAATAAGATATCTAACAGAGTTTATTCAGGTCGCCTCAATGAATGAAACTCCGCAATGGATACTTCTTATATTTTTCGGTACTCTTTGCGGTTATATAATTTTCAAAGGTCCGCATATTCTGGCAAAGCTCAGCACACTAATATTACCGATCGTATTGGCAATATTTATTTTTATAATTCTCTGTTCATTCGGTTTTTATGACTACTCGAATCTTCGTCCCGGATCAGATGAAAGTATCGCATCGTTTTCCGATGCGGCATTAAGTATTGCGTCTTTCAGTTTTGGTGAAGTTCTTTTTACCATAAATTTCCTCAAAAAAACAGATTGTAGTCAACGAAAAAAATATTCTTTATTTTTGATAAGTCTTATACTCGGAACAGCTTTTATTGTGATACAACTACTGTCCAATCAACTTATTCTCGGAACAAATATCAGTTCGATATTGTATTTTCCAAATTACGAAGCAGTATCGATCATAAATGTAGGAGATTTTATAACCCACATAGAGGTTATTTCCATAATATCATTTCTGTTGTGTGTTCTTGTAAAAGAAAGTGTCTGCATCTTTTCAATTTCGGAAGGTACAGCAAGTCTTACAGGTCTGAAAAAAAGAAACAGTATATTACTGTTCTCAACTGCGGCTGTCATAACAGGAGGTTATTTTGCTTTTGGCAGCACAATGGATATGTTCAAATTCCACAGCATAAACAAGTATATAGTCCTTATTTTTCAGGTTATAATTCCCTTTGTAATATATTCCGTAGCGGAAATAAAGAATATCATTTCAAGATCAAGAAATACTATCAACGAGCAAAAAACTCTTGAAAGGTAAAAGATCATGATATATAAAATATCGGGGAATTTCCGAAACACAGAAGAGGCTCAATCTGCAGCAAGACGTATAAATTCAAGTATTGACGACATTTATGAAATACGAATGAATTATCTCACAAGAGACGAAGATGTGGGACTTCTGAATAATATCTTATATACTCCGCCTATGATGTCGGTAATTTCAAATACAGCTCTTATTTATCCACCTGAAAGCTTCACGGAAGAGTTCATCACAGATAACACAAGAGACTCAGGTCTTGACTACGGAGAAACCTGTCAGCTGACAGTTCTGACCTCGGAAAACTCCAAAGATAAGGTCCACAGCATCATGCACAACGAAAGCGGATACGATGTAACTGTAAGTGAATATGAATAGAATAAAAACGGAGGCGCATTGCCTCCATTTTTTGTACATATCAAATTGGAAATATATTTGCAACTTTAATCTGCTTGACATATCAGAACTTGTATTACTGCCTATCTTCTGCAAGTATACCATAAAAGTATAAATCTACCCAGTCTCCAAGTTCATTCTTCGTCTGACTCCGTTGTATTCCTTCTAATTTCATTCCAAGTTTCTTCATCAGCCCAACGGATTTAATTCCATCAATCGCTTCCGCAAATATTTTATGAATATTCATACTATTGAAAGCATAATCAATAATAGCCTTACAAGATTCAAAGGCATAACCTTGTCTCCAATAATCCTTGTTATAAATCCAGCCTATTTCATACACTTCTTCATAATACTCTTTAAAGAGAATATAGCCTATAACTTTGTAGGTTTCTTTATGCACTGCAGCAATAGCGCCCTTTTTATCTATGCAGAACTTCTGCAAAAAATCAGCCGTTTTCTCTATGGTATATGCGGGTTCACAATTCTTCATTGTTTCATCATCACCCAAAATATCGTATAAATCTTTCAAATCATCCATTTTAAAATCACGAATAACCATTCTGTCCGTTTCAATATGCATTATGTTTACCTCAGTAACTTCAATTTTATCGAAATTCTTACACTATAACATATATTTGTATAAATTTCTATCACTGGCAGATTTTCTAACATTCGCCTTTCGAAATTCTCATATGATAAAATTCAAGAGGCACACAAACGTATGCCTCTTTTGTTTGGTCCACCCTGCGGGATTCGAACCCACCGCCAACGGAATCGGAATCCGGTACTCTATCCAAATGAGCTAAGGATGGTTACTGTATTAGTATACCACAAAAATATGTAAAAGTCAAGTAATACAGACTAAATATTTTTCGTTATATTATTTTACATATTGACATTTCACCAATAATGTAGTATAATAATTGCAAGCAATCGTTATATTAAAAGAAAAAGTGATGAATATAGAATGAAAAAAATACCTTTTATTATTTTACTTATATCTTTTATCCCCTATGCCGTACTTCTCGGTTACGGGCTTTACAGTGCAATATTCGGCTATGATGTTTATACACTTATACTTCCGACTTATGTTGAAACACTTTACGGACTTGATGCGTTTCTTGAAGCGGTAACCGTTTTGGGTTTGACACTTCTGTTTTTCCCTGTAATTCCGACATGTGCAGTCTATCAAATATGCTATACCATTGTTAAGATTATTTTAAAGCTCAAAAACAAGAGTAAACAGATAAAAATTGAATAAACTTAAAAGTGGGAATTAAATGTTCCCACTTTTTAATATATTATCTATTGACTTTTTATTTAAATTGGTATATAATTAGTATGAATTCAAAAAACTGAAAGGAATGACTATTATGTTAGCACTTGTAACGGGCGCTTCATCAGGTTTCGGAAGAGACATGGCTCGTGCTCTGGCAAAAAAAGGAGTTTCATTGATTCTTACAGCAAGAAGCGTTGAACCCATGGAAGAACTTAAAAATGAATTGGAATCAAAGTATAAAATATCTGCAGAAATATTGCCATTTGACCTTGGTGTAAGAGAAAACTGCTTTGCACTCTATGAAGCAGTTAAAAACAAAAGTGTCGACATCGTTATAAACAATGCAGGTTTCGGTGCTTTCGGAGCCTTTGACGAAACTGACATTGATAAAGAATTAGGACTTATAGACCTGAACATCACTGCAGTACACATTCTCACAAAGCTTTTCGCTGCCGATTTCAAAAAACGAAACAGCGGATACATTTTGAATGTCGCTTCCATTGCGGCTTACGGTATCGGACCGCTTTTCTCCTCATACTATGCGTCAAAAGCTTATGTTCACAAACTGACTCTCTCCATTGCGGAAGAATTGAGAAGAACTGCACCGAATGTCTATATGGGTGTACTTTGTCCAGGTCCTGCCGCAACTAACTTCGATAAAGTAGCAAATGTATCATTCAGCATTGGAATGCAGACAAGTGAATTTGTTGCAAATTACGCAATAAAAAAGATGTTTGAAAAGAAAAAAGTAATCGTTCCCGGTTTCGGGATAAAAGCAATGCGTATTGCAAGTAAGCTGGCACCTGAAGGAATAACAGCAAAAGTTTGCTACAAAATGCAGCATAAAAAACTCGGAAAGAGGTAAAAAATTGAAAAAAGAAATTTATGATATCGGTGGAATGCACTGTGCAGCTTGCTCTGCGGCAGTTGAAAGAGTCACAAAAAAGTTGCCCGGGGTTACCGTTAGCGAAGTCAATCTTCCAATGAACAGGCTTTCCATAGAATACGACGAAACTCAAACCTCGCCCGAAATGATAATAGCCAAAATCGAAAAAGCAGGTTTTACTGCGACCTTGCATATCGAAAAAGATAAAAAAGAAAAGAAACAAAAGACTGACGGTGAAAAGGAAATAAAAAAAGAACTGCAAATGCTGATTGCTTCCTGCATTTTTTCAGCACTTCTAATGACATTTTCAATGGGGAGCATGATGTTCCCCAATATGCCGTTGCCTGATTTGATCTCGCCGCACACACACCCTGTAAACGCGGCACTTGTGCAGATGCTTCTGGCGATACCCGTCATGTTCATCGGCAAGAAGTTCTATATCGGAGGCTTTACTTCCCTTTTCCACGGGAACCCGAATATGGATACACTTGTTGCCATCGGCTCAACAGCGTCATTTATTTACAGCCTTGTAATGACATTCTTAATGACAGATAACCCGCATAATATTCATAATCTCTACTTTGAATCTGCGGCTGTTGTTGTTACTCTGGTCTCTGTGGGTAAATTTCTTGAAGAAAAGAACAAGCAAAAAACAAAAAGCACTGTTGAAGGACTTTTGTCCCTTACTCCCGACACAGCATTTCTCATTGAAGGTGAAAACACAAGGGAGATTCCCGTTTCGGAAGTCAAGACAGATGATAAGGTACTCGTAAAACCCGGTGCAAGGATCCCAGTTGACGGAATTGTTTACGATGGTACGGGAAGCGTTGATGAATCAATGCTTACGGGTGAAAGTCTTCCCGTTGAAAAGAATATCGGTTCAGAAGTTATCGGCGGAAGTGTTTCCGTAAACGGAGCTTTATACGTCACAGTTACAAAAACAGGAGAAGACACAACTCTTTCAAAAATCATCAAATTTGTGGAAGACGCTCAAGGGCATAAAGCACCTATTGCAAAAATTGCCGACAAAGTTGCAGGAGTTTTTGTACCTATCGTAATTACAATATCTATAATTTCCGCAGTAATTTGGCTTATTTGCGGCAAGGATATCTCCTTTGCACTTAAAATATTCACCTCTGTTCTGGTTATTGCCTGCCCATGCGCCATGGGACTCGCTACTCCAACAGCCGTCATTGTGGGAACGGGAATCGGGGCAGAAAACGGAATCCTTATAAGAAGCGGAGAAGCCCTTGAAACTGCTTCAAAAACGACGACCGTAGTTTTCGATAAAACGGGAACTATCACCGCGGGTCAGCCCTCTGTTTCTGACATAATCACAAATATTGACGAAAACGAACTTCTTGCGCTGACATATACAGTTGAAAGTATTTCAGATCATCCTCTGGCTAAAACCGTTTGCGAAGAAGCTGAAAAACGCGGAATCAAAAAGTTTTCCACAGTTTCAGACTTTTTGAATTTCAGCGGCACGGGTGTTTCAGCCATTGTTAACGGTAAAAAGATCAGCGTCGGAAACCGCAAACTTTGTGAAGAAAACGGTATAGATATATCTGAATTCAAAGAAAAAGCCCTTGAACTTGCATCTCACGGTAAAATGACAATGTTTGTTGCCGAAGAAAACAAAGTTCTCGGAGTAATCGGAATTTCGGACACAATTAAATCCGAAGCTGCGGAAGTGATTTCAGAACTCAGAAAAATGGGTATAAAGACAGTTCTCCTTACAGGTGACAGCAAAGCGGCAGCAGACTACATAGGACGCACCGCAGGTGTAGACACCGTGATTTCCGAAGTCCTGCCAACGCAGAAAGCAGAAGAAGTGGTCAAACTCCAGCAAAACGGCGAAAAGGTAATGATGGTAGGTGACGGCATCAATGACGCACCTGCACTTGTGCAAGCTGACACGGGCTGTGCGGTCGGAAACGGAAGCGACATTGCCATAGACTCAGCTGATATAGTGCTGATGAAAAACGATCTGTACGACGTTGTAAAGGCTATAAAGCTCAGCAAACTGACCATAAAGAACATCAAGTTCAACCTTTTCTGGGCGTTCCTTTATAATTCTCTCGGGATTCCCGTTGCGGCAGGAGTTCTGTATCCGTTCTTCGAGATACTCCTCTCCCCCTTGATCGGTGCGGCAGCAATGAGTCTCAGTTCCCTCTTCGTTGTGGGAAATGCACTCAGACTTAAAACAAAGAAATTAAAGTAATTTTTATTGGGAAAACCTTATTTTCACGAAAAAATAAGGTTTTCCCAAACCCTTTCCAACAAAACCGAATTTTAGGGCACTGAGCATAAAAATCAAATATATCCCTTGACAAAAAGTCGAAACAATGATATAATAATTGTAGGCAAATTGCAAGCAATTATTATATACTTGATTCTATCAATATAAAAAACAATTATGAAAGGAAGACTGACATGATTTTAAAAGTAGACGGAATGCACTGTCCAAAATGCGTTGAAAGGATCTCCAAGGCGCTGGCGGCGGCAAACATTGAATGCAAAGTTGACCTCGCAAGCAAGACAGTTGAAGTTGCAGACGCAGATGCAGACAAAGCTATCGAAGAACTTTACGACATCGGCTTCGATGCTGTAAAATAAACACTTACAAAAATAACTCCCAAGCTCGAAAGTTTGGGAGTTGTTTTTATTTGATTCAGTCAATTCTGCCCATTTTGTCAAATGGAATATTTTCAAAACCGGGAATTTTTTCTTTTGCTTTGGAGTTCTCTTTCATGCTGAAGTCACCATTGTGCCAATCGGGGAAATCGCTGAAGTCGTTGTATATAATAGGATTATCTTTGATTTCACAATAGTCGGCAAGGTCAAATTCGTATCTGAAGAAGTTCTTAATGTTATCCTCGTCGAATGCGCCCTCGGG
>SVMT01000037.1 GCA_015067305.1 Oscillospiraceae bacterium
CCGCTATGCAGAGCTTTGAAAGAAGAATGATGCAGCAGGGTCTTTCTCTCCAGAAATATCTTGAGATCACAGGTCAGGAATACAACAGCCTCCGCGATATGTTCAAAGTAAACGCTGAAAGAGACGTTAAGATCCGTCTTGCTCTCGAAAAGATCGCTGAGATCGAAAAGATCATCATCGAAGAAGAAGATGTAAACAAAGAATACGAAATGTTCGCTCAGGAAACAGGTACTGAAGTTGAAAAGCTCAAGAGCGACTACGTAACAGAAAGCATCATCAAAGATCTTTCTCTCAGAAAAGCTTTCGAAGTTGTAAGAAACAACGCTGTTGTAACTGAAGCTGTTGAAGCTCCCGCTGAAGAAGCTCCTGTTGAAGAAAAACCCAAGAAGAGAACAAGAAAAAAGGCTGAAAAAGCAGAAGAAAAACCTGAAGAAACTGCTGAATCCGCTGAATAAGATTTAAACATTTGACGTATGATATATCGGCGTGAGAAACCGTTAAAAGTTTGTCGCGCCGATACGAAATTAAAAAGCATCATTCAAAAATTACATAAAATAAAAAGGTAGGTAATAACTATGAGTTTAGTCCCAATGGTAGTAGAACAAACAAGCAGAGGAGAACGTTCTTACGATATTTTTTCAAGACTCCTTAATGACAGAATCATATTTCTTGCCGACGAAGTCAACGATGTAACGGCAAATCTTGTCGTTGCCCAGCTCCTCTATCTCGAAGCTATGGATCCCGAAAAGGATATCAGCCTCTATATCAACAGCCCCGGTGGTTCAATCACCGCAGGTATGGCAATTTATGACACAATGCAGTATATCAAATGCGATGTTTCCACGATCTGCATCGGTATGGCTGCAAGCATGGGTGCATTTTTGCTTTCTTCCGGTACGAAAGGTAAGAGATTTGCGCTTCCCAACAGTGAGATCATGATCCACCAGCCTCTCGGCGGTTTCCAGGGTCAGGCAACAGATATCAAGATCCACGCAGACAGAATCATTAAGATCAAAGCAGACCTCAACAGGATCCTTGCTGAAAACACAGGTAAGCCCCTTGAGATCATTGAAAAAGACACAGAAAGAGATAACTTCATGACCGCAGCCCAGGCTATGGAATACGGTCTTGTTGATAAAGTTATCACAAAAAGATAAATAAGGGGAATACAAAATGCCCAGAAAAAAGAGCTCAGATCTCGTAAGACAGTGTTCGTTCTGCGGCTTCACAGATACTGACGGAAGCACTTTGATGCTTTCAGGTGTTACTGAAGACGTTTATATCTGCGAAAACTGCATCGAGACCTGCATTGAATATATGTCTGCACTGAAAGGTCCTGCGGCTAAAAAATCTTCCGGTAAAGATACCGAAATTGAGATAAAGACACCTGCAGAGATCAAAAAAGCACTGGACGAATACGTTATCGGTCAGGACGACGCAAAAGTTGCCCTTGCCGTTGCGGTATACAACCACTACAAGAGAATAATGGACGCATCCGACGACGAGGTTGAGCTTGTCAAGAGCAATGTTCTCCTTTTGGGTCCCACAGGCTCAGGTAAGACACTTATGGCGCAGGTGTTGGCAAAGACACTTAATGTACCTTTTGCAATCGCTGACGCGACCACATTAACTGAAGCGGGCTATGTGGGTGAAGATGTTGAAAATATTCTGCTCCGTCTTATACAGGCGGCAGATTTCGATGTCGAAGCTGCTGAAAAAGGTATTATCTATGTTGACGAAATAGATAAGATCTCCCGTAGATCCGAAAATCCTTCTATCACAAGAGACGTTTCAGGTGAAGGCGTTCAGCAGGCGTTATTGAAAATTCTTGAAGGTACGGTTGCAAATGTTCCCCCTCAAGGAGGAAGAAAGCACCCCAATCAAGAATTTATTCAGATCAACACAAAAAATATTCTCTTCATCTGCGGCGGTGCTTTTGCGGGACTTGAAAATGTCATCAAAAAGCGTGTTTCGGGAACTGCCATCGGTTTCGGTTCCAAGATCGAAACAAAAAAAGAACTGCCCGCAAGCTATTATCTCAAACAGTGCGAATCTCATGACCTTATAAAATTCGGTATAATTCCCGAACTTGTGGGACGTTTGCCCGTCATTGTTTCGGTTGACAATCTTGACAAAGAAGCGCTTGTAAAAATCCTCAAAGAGCCGAAAAATTCCATAATCAAACAGTATCAGAAGCTTCTGAAGATAGACAATGTAGAACTTGAATTTACAGACGAAGCGATCGAAGAGATCGCAGATACCTGTGCAAAAAGAGATACGGGAGCAAGAGGTCTCCGCACTGTAGTGGAAAAATTCATGACGAAGCTCATGTTTGATGTTCCTTCAGATAAGACCATAACAAAAGTCGTTATTACAAAAGGCTGCGTAGAAGGAACCGAGCCTGCGGTAATAACCAGAAACGAAACAGTTTAGGAGTCATCCTATAATGAATAATTATTTCGATTTTATGAGCCTTTATGAGGGCCGCGCGGTTTTGCCCGTGCTGGCTCTCAGGGGGCTTGTTACTTTTCCCAAGACACTCATTCATCTTGACATAACTGAAAAGATACATATTGCCGCAGTTCAGGATGCAATGAAGCACGACAGATTCATTTTCCTTGCCCTCGAAAATATCGAAGCAGGCAGAGAGTCCGGAAATCTGTCCATAAATACCATAGGTGCGATCGCCAGAATAAAACAGCTTCTCAAAGCCCCCGGAGGCGAAGAAAGAGCTGCTCTTGAAGTTTTTGCAAGAGGCATGATAACGGGCGAAATAAACGGAAGTGAATACCCATCAGCATTTGTTTCCCTCACGGAAGACGAAATATCTGAAGGCTGGTCCGAAGACGAAGAAACTGCGATGCTCAGAACAGCCCGTGAAACATTTGCGGAAATGATAAAGATCATGGACAAACTTTCTCCGGAGATCAACAGAAATGTTGAAAAGATCAATAATGTGGGAGAACTTGCAGACTATATCGCACAGAATATCCCCTTCAAGGCAGACATCAAACAGAAGATCCTTGAAGAGTTTGAACCTCACGAAAGACTTCTCCTTGTTATTGCTTCGATCCGTGAAGAGACCGAGATACTGATGCTCGAGCAAAGAGTTTCAACCCTTGTGAATATTAAAATGCGCAAAAATCAGCGAGATTATTTTATTCGCGAACAGATCAGAACGCTCCAGGAAGAACTCGGTGACGGAGGTGCTGATATTTTCGGTGACGAAGAAGACGAAGAGCTTTACGACCGCATAATGTCAATGAATGCATCTGATGAGATCAAAGAAAAGCTGGAAAAAGAGCTTTACAGACTTTCAAAAATGCCTATCGGTTCTCAGGACGGTGTAGTTTTGAGAACTTACATAGAGACTTGCCTCGAACTCCCATGGAACAATATTACAAAGGACGTTTTCACAATAGAAAAAGCGTCTGCAATCATGGAAGCTGACCACTACGGTCTGAAAAAAGTCAAGGAACGAATTATCGAAATGCTCGCTGTCAGAAAACTTCTCGAAGAAAACGGCGACGAAAAAGAAAAACTGAAAACTCAGATACTTTGTCTCGTAGGCCCTCCCGGTACAGGTAAGACCTCCGTGGCGATGTCAGTTGCAAAAGCAATGAACAGAAAATTCGTCAGAATTTCCCTCGGCGGTGTCCACGATGAAGCTGAGATCAGAGGTCACAGAAGAACGTATATCGGCGCAATGCCCGGTAAGATACTTACGGCGCTCAAAGAAGCAAAAAGTTCCAACCCCGTAATGCTTCTTGACGAAATAGACAAGCTTGGCAATGACTATAAAGGAGATCCATCTGCGGCTCTTCTCGAAGTCCTTGACCCTGAACAGAACAAAACATTCAGAGACAATTACGTGGACATGCCATACGACCTCAGCGATGTCCTGTTCATCACAACAGCAAATGATATGGATACCATCCCCCGCCCGCTTCTGGACAGAATGGATACCATTGAAATAACTTCCTACACCCAGGAAGAAAAATTCCACATTGCAAAAAAGCATCTTATAGCAAAACAGCTGAAAAAGCACGGTCTTACAAAGAAAATGCTCACCATAAACGACGACGCAATAAACGGTCTTATTGTCCTCTACACTCGCGAAGCAGGTGTTCGATCTCTTGAAAGAGTGATTGCGTCTCTTTGCAGAAAGGCAGCAAAAGAATGGCTCACAAAGCCTGAAGATGAACGTAAGACTATCAGAATCACGCCGAAAAATCTCGAAAAATATCTTGGACCTGCGAAATTCAAGCAGGAGGAGATTCGCAAGAATTCAGAAGTCGGCGTAGTTACAGGCCTTGCATACACAACTGTCGGCGGCGAAACAATGCCAATCGAAGTTTCCGCAATGGAAGGTTCGGGTAAGATCGAACTTACAGGTTCTCTCGGTGATGTAATGAAAGAAAGCGCCCGTGCGGCAGTAAGCTATATTCGTTCAAGAGCCGAAGAATTCGGAATCGATAAAGATTTCTATAAAAACAAAGATATCCACATCCACGTTCCAGAAGGAGCTGTTCCCAAAGACGGTCCCTCCGCAGGTATTACAATGGCTACAGCTATCTACAGCGAGCTGACAGGCAAAAAAGTCAGAAGAGATGTTGCTATGACAGGAGAGATCACTCTCCGAGGCAATGTTCTCCCCATCGGCGGTCTGAGAGAAAAAACAATGGCGGCATTCAAAGCAGGCGTAAAAACAGTCATTATCCCCAACGATAACATTTCAGACCTCTACGAAGTTGAAGACGTTGTAAAAGAAAACATCAGGTTCGTTGCGGCAAAAACTCTTGACGACGTGCTGAAAACAGCTATTGAGGAATAATCCATGAATATAAATTTCAACGATGCAAATTTCATCACAAGCGCATACGATGTAAGAAACGCTCCACAGGAACGCAGACCTGAGATAGTCATGGTCGGACGCTCCAATGTGGGTAAAAGCTCCATGATAAACAAGCTCCTCAACAGAAAAAATATTGCAAAAGTCAGCGAAAAACCGGGAAAAACCGCGGCGGCAAACTATTACGATGTAGGGAAAAAGATATATCTTGTAGACCTTCCGGGTTACGGTTTTGCACTTCGCTCAAAGGCTGAAAGACGCAGTTGGGGCAGCTTGACGGGAGATTATTTCGACAGCGACAGAGATATTGCTCTGGTAATTTTCCTTATCGACATCAGACACGAGCCAACGGAAGACGACATTATGATGTACGATTTTCTCATGTCAAGAGAAGTTCCTTTCTGTATTGCAGCAACAAAAGCTGACAAGATCTCAGCAAAACAGATCGAAGAACAAATCGAAAAAGTTTCACGACAGTTCCTCGTAAGAGTTATCCCGTTCTCCTCAAAAGACGGTAAAGGTGTTCAGCCCGTCAGAGAAATAATCGAAGACGTTACGGAAGAATACCTGAAAGAACAAGAAGAAAATAAAGAAGAATAAAGGAAAGATCAGCATATGTTATCCGAAAATAACGGAGTTCTCCATATTGACGGAATTTCCGTCGAGAAAATTGCCGAAGATTACGGCACACCTTGCTATGTAATGAGTGAAGACCACATCAGAAGCGTCTGCAAACTCTATAAAGGCGCTTTTGACAAATTCTACGAAGGTAAGGGTATGCCTCTTTATGCCAGTAAGGCATTTTCCGCCTGCGAAATATACAGAATAGTTAACGAAGAAGGTTTCGGTGTTGACGTAGTTTCGGGCGGAGAGCTTTACACTGCCCTTAAAGCAGGGTTTCCTGCTTCTAAAATCTACTTTCACGGAAATAATAAAACTTCCGATGAACTGAAAATGGCTGTAGAATGCGGTGTCGGAAGAATCGTCGTCGATAATAAAGAAGAGCTTCATATGCTCAACAAGATCGCAGGAAAACACGGCAAAGTAGCTGAAATATCTTTCAGAATAAAACCAGGTATAGACGCTCATACACATGATTTCATCAAAACAGGACAAATAGATTCAAAATTCGGTGTAGCTCTTGAAAACGGTGAAGCTTTCGACATCATTCAGGAAGCGTCTGCCCTGAACAACGTTAAAGTTGTGGGTATACATTGCCATATCGGTTCTCAGATATTTGATTCCGACCCATTTGAACTTGCGGCTGAAGTTATGCTCAATTTCGCAAACGAGGTTCGCTCAAAGCTCGGCATCACGATCACAGAACTGAATCTTGGCGGAGGCTTCGGCATAAAATATATCGCAGAACACAATCCAAAAGCTTATGATGAATACATGAGACTTGTCTTTGCAAAAGTAAAAGCAGTCTGCGAAGAAAAAGATTTTCCCCTCCCCTTCATTCTCGTTGAACCCGGAAGAAGCGTTGTTGCAGAATCGGGCATAACCCTCTACACAGTCGGAAGCGTTAAAGAGATCAAAGATGTCAGAACTTATGTCTCCGTTGACGGCGGAATGAACGACAATCCCAGATATGCGCTCTATAAAGCACCCTATTCTGCGGATATTGCAACGAAGTTGGGGCAACCCAAGGATAAGATCGTGACTATTGCGGGCAGAGCCTGCGAAAGCGGAGACCTTATTCAGGAAGACATTGCACTTCAGGATCCCAAAGCAGGAGATATTCTCGTTGTTTATGCAACGGGTGCTTACAACTACTCCATGGCTTCAAATTATAACAGAGTTCCTCGCCCACCCGTAATAATGACAAATAACGGAAAAGCGAGAGTTATAATTAAACGTGAAACATACGAAGACATAATCAAAAACGACGTTTTATAAATTTCAAAGAGGGTAAAATTCGGCAATTACTGCCGAATCGTGCCCTCTGCATACTTTTTTTGGAAAGAGAGTATAGAAATGGCAATAAACAAGTACATGAAAGCAGCACTTAAAGCCATATCATACGCAGATATTAACTATAAAATTGAACGCGACGTAAAAGAACTTACAGGAAAGAACCCCATGAACGACCTGAGGATCGACCTCGAAAGAACGGTTAAGATCAATGATGAAAAAGCTGTTCCTGTGGTGATCTATTATCCATTGACTGTAACCTCAAATGAGGTCATACTGTTTTTCCATGGCGGCGGCTGGGTTTCAGGAACTGTTGAAAGCTACGCACGAACCTGCGACCTTTTGGGCGAAATGACAGGAAGACGCGTGGTGTCTGTGGAATACGCTCTTGCACCGGAACATCCTTTCCCATATGCAGTGGAAGAATGCTACGGTGTTGCCGAAGAACTAATTCTAAGAAACTCCCTGTTTGAAGCAAAACCCTCGGATATAATCCTCGCAGGAGACAGTGCTGGCGGAAATATTGCCGCGGCAGTAAGTCTTTTGGCAAGAGACAGAGGTGAATTCAGGATCAACAGACAGATACTCATCTACCCTGCGGTAAATAACGACCACACAGAAAACTCTCAGTTTGAATCCGTCAGAACAAACGGTACAGATTATCTGCTCACATCAAAACGTCTTTGTGAATATCTTGACATGTACGCCTCCGATCCGCTGGACAAATACAATCCATATTTCGCACCGTATATCGCAAAAGACCTTTCCGATCAACCTGATACCCTCATAATCACAGCAGAATTTGACCCGCTGAGAGACGAAGGCGAAGCCTACGGAGAGAAACTGCAAAAATTCGGAAACTATGCGGAAGTACACAGAATCCACGACGCTCTTCATGGATTTTTCTCTCTTCCATTCAGATATTCCCACGTAAGACAGGCGTACAAAATAATAAATAAATTTTTAAAAACTACCCAAAAAGGAGCCGCTGATGAACGATAAATGGATAAAACTCGATAATGCCGCAAAGATATTCCCTGCGACCGTAAGCGGTCCTGACACCAAGGTTTTCAGATTTTCATGCGAACTTTTTGAAGATGTTGACCCTGAAATACTCAAAGAAGCAGTAGCGGAAGCGGCTGAAGTCTTTGATGTCTTCAACTACATCATAAAAAAGGGACTCTTCTGGTACTATTTTGAAAAATCAGACCTGCGTCCCATTGTCAGAGAAGAATACAAGCCCATTTGCGGCGAGCTTTACAACAAAGAAAAAAAGGGACTCCTTTACGAAGTCACTTACTATAAAAAACGTATAAATTTTGAAATTTTCCATGCGCTTTCAGACGGTACAGGCGCACTTATGATGCTTGAATGTATCGTAAACAAATATATTTCCAAAAAACTCGGAATTCCCGAACCTGAACTGTCCTACGATGCCTCAAACCACGAAAAGGAAAACGACAGCTTTTATCACTATTACGAAGAAAAAGAAAAGGTAAAGAAATCAGCAAAAAAACGCCGCAAAGCATATAAATTCCGTAACGGTACACGTTTTCCCGAAGACCGTCTCAGCGTAATTACAGGGCATATCGACCTTGCACCGATACTTGAGGCGGCACACCAAAACGAAACAACGGTGACGGGATATCTGACAGCACTCCTTTTCTGCGCAATCGGGGAATCCATGCCTCGGCGCTCAAAAAAAATGCCCATAGTGATGACGATCCCCATCAATTTAAGGAAACATTTCCCTTCCGCTTCTGCAAGAAACTTTTTTGCAACTGTAAACATCGGCTACAATTTCAAAAAAGCCCCAAACGACTTTGAAAGTGTGGTCAGATCTGTAACAGAAGACCTCAAAAGAAATCTTTCGCAGAACAATCTTGAACACCTTATTACCAAATACACAGCCATAGAAAACAACTTTTTCGTGAGACTTGCGCCTCTTGGATTCAAGAATTTTTGTTTAAAAGTGGCTCACGATTACAGCATGCAGGAAACAAGCGGAACATTTTCAAATATCGGCAAGGCGATACTTCCAAAAGAGATCGAAGACCATGTCAGATCTTTCGATTTCTACAACGCAACGAAGCAGATACAAGTCTGTGCAGCATCATACAGAAACACGCTTTCAGTTTCTTTCACATCATGCTACGACAACAACGACATTCCCAAAGCCTTTTTCCGTAAACTGACAGATATGGGTATCCACATTGAAATAACCTCAAATACAGACACTTTTGCCTGAAGGCAAGAAGAAAGGAAACGAAATGAAGCATTGCTCAAAATGCAAACTTGACGTACGGACGAACTCCGACCTATGTCCCCTTTGCCAGAACAAGCTCACGGGAGAAGACGATTCAGTCCTCTACCCTACGATACCGACCATATACAAAAAATTTGAACTGTTTTTCAAGATATGGATAATGGCATCTATCGCGGTGGGTATCTCCTGTATTGCAATAAATCTGATAATTCCCGAAACAGGCACATGGTGGCACTATGCGGTATTCGGAATATTCTGTATATGGGTTTCGGTTTTCCACATAATCAAGCGTCGAAGAAACGTACCGAAAGCGATAATGAATCAGGTCTTCATAACCGCAGTTCTGTGCATAATATGGGATCTGTGGACAGGTTGGTACGGATGGTCAATAGATTTTGTTCTGCCGATAATGTTCACCGTTGCAATGTTGGGATTATTTATCGTAGCACGAGTCCTGAAGATGAAAGAAAAAGACTATCTGCTGTATCTTTTCATGGTAATAGCATTCAGTATAATCACGGTAGTATTCTATGTTCTCGATATCACAAACATAGTTATACCGTCAATAATCTGCTTCTCAAGCGGAATAATCTCCCTTGCGGCAATGATAATCTTTGACAGCAAAAACATGAAAGAAGAACTTGAAAAAAGATTTCATTTATAAAACGCACACCCCAAAAGCTTTAACTTTTGGGGTGTATGTTATTTTGAAAGAGTTTCGTTTTGAGTTTTACAAGGTTGGTACAACTATGAATATACAGATCTTAATCTTGCCAATCAGCGGGAGCTTGTGTAAGATCAAGAATATCAATATTCATTATAGATCTGCCTTCCCTTACAGAAGTTACACCGTAAGATCTGAGCTTTTCTACCAAAGCTTTATTCTTTTCTGCATATGCGTTACGTACCTGTTGGCTTGCAAATCTGATAACTGGGATTCTCAATGTTTTTACTTCATCATCAGTTAACACTCCGGGATTAGCTTTATTAAAGTTTGTAAATATATTACCTATAGCTTGTGAGCCTGTATTGAGCCTCTTGTTTTCAAAATAGGATCTGATAACTTCTACCTGAAGAGCACTCTTTCCTACTGCAAACTTCTGCTGGTCTGTTTCTGCCGCAGCTAATGCGTCAGCAAAAAGTCTTTCGCCTTCAGTAATTATCTGAGGTACAAATTCGTAATCTTTGAACCAATGCCAATAAGAAGACCAATCTACAGTTTCGTAGTTTCTGAACATATCAGCAGTAATATCTTCGGGATAAGATTTTGAATCATTTGTTTTAATGATTTCAGGCCAAGGGAAGACTTCATCCGCATCGGGATAAATTCCCCAACAGTAAGGTTCTGAAAGTTCTTCGGCAAGGTCAATGAATTCTCTAATACTCTTCCAGCCTTTACCATAATAACCTTCAAGGAAGTCGTCCATGTGAGCATAGAACTCTTCTTTTGTCATGTAAGGATTCCACATGATCTTTGAAAGAAGATAACATCTGAGTTCTTCAAATTCACCACCGACCTGTCCCCACATGCTTTGGTCGTTGATACCAGAAACTCCGTTATCTGCAAAGAATCTCATATCTTCAAGAAGGACATCAAAGTTCGGGTTAGTATTGCACCAGTTAGAAAAGTTTGTTGAATAGTTCCAGATATAAAGTTTATTTGTTATAGCAGACCAATCTTTCAAATCCTGAACAAAAGATTTTGTACTCTTTTGATCATTATTCTCGGCATGGTCAATCTTGGAGCACTCTTCAAATGTATGAGAGAAACAACATTCAATAGTACAAAGCCAGATTATAACATTATCTTCGGGAACAGTATTGATAGGAGCTTCACGAGTACCCTGATAAGCATAAGTCCAAACATAAGTATCGGGCATTTCATCCTTGAGTTCTGCCGCAACTTTATTTACAAAACGAAGCATAGGACCGGAGTTTACGCCGCCCTCTTCCTGATTGACCTTTTCACACTCATCACAATGGCAATAGCCACCGGTATCATTCTGAGAAATGGGAATAAATGTTGAATACGGATATTTTGCTTTCAAATTTCTGAGATAGTCAACTGTAATCTGAAAAACATCAGGGTTTGTGAAACAAAGCTGATCTGTAGTTCTTTTTCCATTCTCATTTAAAGCAAAATATTCGGGATGTTCTGCAAACATAGATGCAGGAATAATTCTCTGCAAGTTGTGACCGTCATCAGCAGGTGTAAAGAACGGACCGCCAACTTCTTCATAAATTCTGTTATACTGCTCAACATTTCCGTGGGCAAAGTCACCATTTACTTTTCTCTTCGCACAAAGGTATCCGTTGCTGTAACAAGTCCAGTCAATCTCCCTGTATTCAAATACGGGAATCTGTTTATCCTCTTCGATCTTGTCAAGAATGATAGTTTTCATTTCGGGAATCTTTTCGACATCAACTGTGTAAAAACGACAACCGAGATAAGCTTCAAGGAATTCGTAAACAGCGTAAAGTGTACCTCTCTGTTCGCCGCCAACAAGGAAAAGTTTCTGACCGTTAGACTTGATCACGAGACCGTCTTCACCAAGCTCGTCTCTGTCGAATTCGCCGTCGGCTTCACGGTTTGTTTTACCGACTACGATTTCTTTTTCAACAGGTGCAGTTGAATCCGTTACGATAGGAATTTCAACACCGCTGATCTGTTTCAAGTATTTCTGAAGTTCTGTAGATGCGGTAACTTCGGAAATATAAGCGTTTTCTCCTCTTACGATAACGTAATCGGACACACCGTCAACCACAAGGTTAAGTACATCAGATACCAGTTCTTCGCCCTCATTTCCTTGGTTTTCTTCTTGCTGTTGGTCGTTGGGATCTCCCACAGGATCAACAGGGTCGTTGTTACATGCCGCAAGCATAGTCAACATCATGGACAGTGCCAGCAACATACTTACTAGTTTTTTTGCCATTTTGGATACCTCCGTTTTAAATTTAGATATTAAAAATGCGCCCCGAAGGACGCACGAAAAAGTGTATCCCTTCGTAAGCTGCAACACAAACGTCTTTCACAAATAGGAATGATTGATAAAGGAAACACCTTTTACCAAGGTATTTTCCTATTTGCGAAAAAAAATATTCAGTTTGTGTTGCATGTACATTATACCACATATCGCAGTTTTTGTCAATAGTTTTTCCAAAATAAAAAAAACCAAATAAAAATATAAAATATTGGTTTTTCACTTGACAAATCCTTTTTTCTGCGATATAATTAAATAAAATAAAAAGAGAGATAAAACCTATATTTCAGGAGGATATCTATTATGAACGAAAATATTCAAAAAGTAATTTCCGCATTGACGGAATCAGAAAGCGGCAAAAAACAGATGGAAGTCTGGGACTGGTATCAGGGCGTTGGTCTTTACGGACTTTACCTTTACTATAGCCAGACCAAGGACGAAAAGGTGTACAACTATCTGACAACATGGTTCGACAAACAGATCGAAAAAAATGCTATCAGATGGAACGTAAACAGCCTTTCTCCCCTGCTTACACTCACTTATCTTTATGAGATCTCCGGCAAAGAGGAATATCTCAAACTTTGCGAAAGAGGCGTAAAATACGTTACGGAAGAACTCATAAGAACTGAAGAAGGCGGCTTCCAGCACGTTACCATAGACAGCAATAACGACGTTCAGCTTTGGGGCGATACCCTTTACATGGGAGCTCTCTTCATGGCAAGAATGGCTATCATCAAGGATAACGACTCTTATATGCAGGAAAGCATCAGACAGTTCCTTGTACATATCAAATACCTTTCCGATACGGAATCAGGTCTTTTCTACCACGGCTACAACTTCATCGGCAAACATCATTTTGCTAAAGCTCACTGGGGCAGATGTAATGCGTGGATCATTGCAAGTATAGTTGATATGCTGAATATCAGCGGCGACAGACTCCCCGAATGTATCAGAATGTACCTTATCGGAACTCTTGAAACTCATGCGGCTGCACTTAAAAAATATCAGGACGATAAAGGCATGTGGCACACTCTTGTTGATGATGTTGAAGGCTCTTACGCAGAAGCTTCCGCAACCTCAGGTATCGCTTACGGTATGCTGAAAGCGGCTAAATTGGGAATTCTCCCCGAAGAATACAAAGAATGCGCACTTAAAGCACTTCCCGCTATCAACGGTCTTATCAATGAAGAAGGCTTCTGCGACGAAGTTTCAGCAGGTACTTGCCTCTACTACGATCTGGACGAATACAGAAAGATCAGACTCGGCCACGAACCCTACGGTCAGTCATTAGCTCTCCTTTTCTTCCTCGAAGCTGAAAATTTATAAGCAACAATTTAATATATCCTCGGAGGTATTTACATGAATCATATTTTCAAGAGATTTTCCGCTATGGCGTTGGCCGCAGCAATAACTATTCCTCTAATGACATCCTGTGCAAATACTCCGAAAGAATATCCTCTCGTGGAGCTTTCCGTTGAAAAAGATCTTGTTTACGGAGAAGACATTTCTTCATATCTGACAGCGGAAAAGAAAGAAACTGTTGAAGCCTACGTTTTTTCGGGCTATGAAAAGATTCTTTCAACAGAACAGCATGCAGGTGCTTCAAAAAATATTGCCGTCTATGCGGCTAAAAACGAAAGTGAAAGCATCGTTGCATCCCTTTTCGCAAACTCTGCGGAAGAGGGGCTTGAATTTAAAATCGGAACTCTTCCCGAAGATGTGACAGCAGAGATTTTCATTGAAAAAACACATCGTATCGAAGAAGAAAATTGGCCTGACGGACTTCTTCCCATAAGAATCGAAGCAGTTGACCTCGACGAAAATGAACTGCAAAACATTCTTATCCGCTTTAATGTGGGTAAAAATACCGTTGCAGGAAACTATGAAATACCTATTGTGATCATAAACTCCGAGGGAAAAGTACTCTCAACGTTGACGGTCGATCTTCACATCTGGAATTTCACATACTCTGATGATTACGCTCTGAAAACAGCATTCGGAATTGACGGAAGAGACAACTATAAGGAATACTATGACTTCTTACTTGACCAGAAAATTTCAGCATACGATATTCCTTACAATATCTTAAGCGACGAAGCTAATGCCTACATGTCAGACCCGAGAGTCTCCTCGTTCAGGATTACTGCAAATGACGAATACTATAAAAAGCTCAAGTCAAATCCCGAATGGTTATCAAAGGCATATTCTTACCCAATTGATGAACCAAGAGGATCGGAAGGTACAAATCAACTAATAGAACAATATAATAACGTAAAAAGCATTGCCCCCGATTTAAGGTTAATCGCACCATTCTCAGCAGATGACCACTACAACATCAAAGACAGAATAGACACCGTTGAGATGTTCGGTGCTAATATGGATATATATTGCGCAAAGCTTGCACTGTTCGATGATGACTATATATATTCTTCCCAATTCCAAACAAAAGGTTACGGAAAAATTTACGGATCGCTTAAAGACAGACTCGCCGAATTTTGTAAAAAATACGGAAATGAAGATATTTGGTCATATGTTTGTTGGGAACCCGGTGATCCATACATGAATCTTTACGTAAACGAATCGGGTATAGATCACAGAATTCTTTTCTGGCAACAATATGTTGTTGGATCAACGGGCTTCCTATATTGGTCAGCAACCCATTGGCAGTATGTCGACGGTGACCCTTGGAAGAATATTGAAACCGTACCGTGGATCACATGGGCAACATTCAAAATCTATGGTGACGGTTCACTGCTCTATCCGGGAGAGCCCTACGGAATCAACGGTCCTTGCGGCTCTGTAAGGCTTGAAGCTTGCCGTGACGGCGTTGAGGATTTCGAGCTTATTAAAATGGTAGAAAAAACCCTTGGTGCGGAAAAGGCAATGGAATTCGTAAATAAGGTGACGACCTCTGTAATAGAATACAGCAGAGATTCTGAAAACTTTAATAAAGCAAGAATAGAAATGGGTAATGCTCTTGAAGCTGCGCTCAATAACTGATAAAATTTATTTTTTACAAATACTTATGTCTCAAACAGAGACAGATTGGAGATCATTATGAATCTTAAAGTAGCTACTGAATTCGATCTTGGTTTTAACCCTATGCATTGTGTTTCCACAAACGTACAGCTCAAAGACGGTCAGGGAATGCTCTTCGTAGTTTCCGAAGGCGGTTGGTGCGACCCCGGAGAAGAGCTTTTCAGAACAAAATTCATCAAGCCCGTTTGGCTGAAAATGTACAGAATCGACGGAACTCTTCTTTGGGAAAAGGAAATGCCAGAAGGTGTTCTCCCAGGTATATGGTTCTGTCCTGCCATTGCCCTTGACATGGATAAGGACGGTCAGGACGAGATCTATTTCCTCAACAATACAGGTATGCCTTTCTCTATGCTCCACAGAAAACTCCAGAGATTCGACGCAATGACAGGAGAATGCACAGGCTCATGGCCCTGGCCAATGAATACTTTCAACGACAGACTGTCCCTTGCTTACAGATATTACATCGTGGCAGGCTACGTTCACGGCGAACCTGTAATCGTAACCTGTCAGGGAACATACGGCGATATGTATCTCCAGGGTTGGAACAACAACATGGAAAAACGCTGGGAGATCGTTATTAAAGCTGATGAATTCGGCCCTAAAGCAAGCCATGTAACCCCCGTTATTGACATCAATGAAGACGGTATCGATGAACTTTTCTGGGGTGAAAGACTTATCTCCCTCGATGACGGTCATGAAGTTGTAAACCTTGCTCCCGATTACGACGGACATTCAGATGTTATTCTTCCCCTCCTCGACTACGATACAAATGAATGGTATATTTACACTTGCCGTGAAGGCGGAGAAGGCGGCGGAAAAGCTCTTGAAGGCGGCACTCAAAACAGAATCGTAACATTCAAGGTCGACGGCACAAAAGTCTGGGGAGACCGTGAAGTAGGTCATATCCACACAGGCTGGGCGGCAAATGTTCTTGACGGTTACGGAAAGATCTGTATGGCAATGAGCCAGCATTATGTTCCAAGCGATTCGGGACTTAACCACGAAATTGACGGTGTATTCTATTATAAAGCATTCACGGGCGAAAAAGTTGAATTCAATCTCCCCTACCCTGGCAACGAAGTTGAACCTATCGACATGGACGGCGACGGATACCATGAATTTATCTGTCCCGACGGAAAGATAATCGACAGACATTTCAACGAAGTAGGTCAGCTCCCCGGCGGCAGAACGAGAATGGGTAAAATTATGGATCTGCCGGGTGAACACGTAATGGTTCAGAACGGCTCAAAAGCTCAGATAATTGTTGACGCAGATGCTGTTGAAAGCGACATATTCAAAAAACGTTATGAAAGACCTTACCTCAGATTCATGCAGAAACTCATGGCAAGCGGTTACAACCACTGCGGAGCTCACGTTTCCTGCGGTATCTGAAAAACGAAAAACAAGAGGAAAATCACTATGAACATGCAATGTATTACAAAATTTGAACTTGAAAAGAATTACAGTTACGGTCATTCATGCAGTGTAAAGCTGAAAGACCGTGAAGGTATGCTCTTTGTTTACACAGACGGTGCAGGCGTTGACCCCGGCGAAGAACTCTTTGACCACAGAGGAATTAAACCAATGCGTATGGCAATGTTTGAAGTGAACGGAACCAAGCTTTGGGAAAAAGAACTCCCCTACGGCGTTCTCCCCGGTATCTGGTGGGTTCCCGCAATAGCCTTCGACATGGATAAAGACGGCGCAGATGAGATATATTTCATCAATAACTACGGTAAACCCTTCTCAATGACAAGAAGAAAGCTCGAAAGACTTGATGCTGAAACAGGCGAAGTCACAGGCGTTTGGCCCTGGTCAATGAACACATTCCACGACAGAATGTCTCTCTGCTACAGATATTATCTCGTTGCAGGCTACGTTCACGGCGAACCTGTACTTGTTACTTGTCAGGGAACTTACGGCGATATGTATCTTCAGGGCTGGAATTCAAACATGGAAAAACGCTGGGAGATCGTTATCAAAGATGAAGATCCCGGTCCAAGAGCTAGCCATGTAACTCCGGTTATTGACATCAACGAAGACGGAATTGACGAACTTTTCTGGGGCGAGAGGCTTCTTTCTCTCGATGACGGTCATGAGATCGTAGACCTTGCACCAAATTATAAAGGACATTCTGACCTGATCGTTCCTTATTACAGTCCCGATGGCAAAGAATGGTACATATTTACCGCACGTGAAGGCGATGAAAGAGAAGATCAGAACCGTGTTTATGTTTTCAAAAACAACGGAGAAGTGGTTTGGACTGCCATTGACAAAGGTCATATGCACACAAACTGGATCGCAAATATAAAAGGCGACCACAAAAAGATTGCAATGACAAGAAGACGTATTTCAGTTTACGATGAATGCGGCGCAGAAATAGAAGAGCTTGAAGATGATCTCTATTTCGACGCATTTACAGGCGAACAGCTTGATATTAAATATCCTTTTGAAGGTAATCAGGCTTGGCCGATAGATATAAACGGTGACGGATATTCGGAATTCGTAAAAGGAAGAGAAATCTACGACTGCGAAGGTAATAAGATCGCAGAAGTTCCCGGTTGGACCTGCAGATTCGGTAAAATGGCTGATGCTCCGGGTGAACACCTTATGATCGTAAAGGGTAATACTGTTGAGATCTGGGCAGACACAGATGCTGTGGAATCCCCCGAATTCAAAAAACGCTACGAATTGCCTTATCACAAATTTATGCAGAAACTGATGGCTTCAGGTTACAACGCAGAAGGCACGCAGATCGTATGCGGTATTTAATTAAATAACAGGAGAAAAATAAATGGACATTCGTTATTCATGCAATCAGCGCGATTTCAAGCGCTACACAACAGAAGAAACAAGAGCAGAATTTCTTATAGAAAACCTTTTCAAAGCTGACGAAGTTACAGCTGTTTACAGTCACGTGGACAGAATGGTTACTATCGGCATCATGCCCGTTTCCGAAAAGGTTTCCATCGATAAAGGTATTGACGTATGGAAGACTTTCGGCACGAACTATATTCTTGAGCGCCGCGAACTCGGTATGTTCAACGTAGGCGGTGCAGGAAAAGTTTCCGTTGACGGTAAAATATATGAGCTTGGTTACAAAGACTGCCTTTACATTACAATGGGCGCAAAAGAAGTTCTTTTCTCTTCAGACAACGCTGACGTTCCCGCAAAATTCTATATCGTTTCTGCGCCCGCGCACACATCTTATGAAACAAAACTCATAAAGATCGCAGATGCGGCTAAAAAGCCCCTCGGTGCGTTGGAAACAAGTAACAAGAGAGTTATCAATCAGTTCATTCACCCGGATGTACTTAAAACATGTCAGCTTTCAATGGGTATGACTGTCCTTGACCCAGGTTCCGTATGGAATACCATGCCTGCCCACACACACGAAAGAAGAATGGAAGTGTACTTCTACTTTGAAGTTCCCGAAAACAATGTCGTTTTCCATATGATGGGTGAAGGCAACGAAACAAGACACATCGTAATGCAGAACGAACAGGCTGTTATCAGTCCCTCCTGGAGTATTCACGCAGGCGCAGGCACATCAAACTACACATTCATCTGGGCTATGGGCGGCGAAAATCAGGCATTTGATGATATGGACACAATTCCCACAACAGAATTGAGATAAGGAGAGACCGAAATGAACATAAACGCTTTCAGCCTTGAAGGTAAAATTGCCTGGGTAACAGGAGCTTCATACGGCATAGGTTTTGCAATAGCAGAAGCTTACGCAAACTGCGGCGCAAAAGTTGTTTTCAACGACATCAATCAGGAGCTGGTTGACAAAGGTATTGCCGCATACAAAGAAAAAGGTCTCGACGTAAAAGGTTACGTTTGTGACGTTACAGACGAAAACGCAGTAAATGCTCTCGTTAAAAAAATAGAAGCGGAAGTCGGAGTTATTGACATTCTCGTAAATAATGCGGGGATCATCAAAAGAATTCCCATGACGGAAATGAGCGCGGAAGATTTCAGAAAAGTAATTGATGTAGACCTCAATGCGCCTTTCATCTGCGCAAAAGCAGTAATTCCCGCAATGATTGAAAAGGGACACGGAAAAATTATAAACATCTGTTCCATGATGAGCGAACTTGGCAGAGAAACTGTTTCCGCTACGCGGCAGCA
>SVMT01000038.1 GCA_015067305.1 Oscillospiraceae bacterium
TTTAGTAGAAGAAGTCGGCGCTGCTTCCGCACCTGTTGCTGTAGCTCCTGCCGCACCTGCAGCTGCTCCTGTTGCAGCACCCGCACCCGCCGCAGCACCTGCTCCTGCCGCTGCTCCCGCACCTGCAGCAGCTCCCGCTAACGGCACAACAGTTTCCGCGCCCATGCCCGGTACTATCCTTGATGTTAAGGTTTCCAACGGTCAGGCTGTAAAACAGGGCGACGTTCTTTGCGTTCTCGAAGCTATGAAGATGGAAAACGATATTCAGGCTCCCTGCAGCGGTACAGTTGTTGCAATTCAGGCTGCAAAAGGCTCTTCTGTTGAAACAGGCGCTCCTCTTGTAACGATCGGTTAATTTTAGAATCGTTATTAAGAAAGGAGACAAACGAAAATGGATATATTACAAGTTATTTCCGATTTCGCTGTAAGCTCCGGTATTGCTCAGCTGTTTACTTCTATTGAAGGTTTCAAACAGCTCGTCATGATTGGCATATCCTGCGTCCTTATTTATTTGGCTATCGGTAAGGGCTTCGAACCCCTTCTCCTGTTGCCTATTGCATTCGGTATGCTTCTCGCAAACCTTCCCTTGTCCGGACTTATGCATTCGGAATATTTCGCAAGTCCAACCGGTGACCTTGACATCGCTGAGATCATGTCACACGGCGGCTTACTTGACATCCTTTACCTTGGTGTTAAGTGCGGTATCTATCCGCCCCTTATCTTCCTCGGTATCGGTGCTATGACCGACTTCGGTCCCCTGATCGCTAACCCCAAGGGCCTTCTCCTTGGTGCGGCTGCTCAGCTCGGTATCTTCGTTACTTTCATTGCTGCTATATTCCTTGGCTTTGACGCTCTTGAAGCGGCTTCCATCGGTATCATCGGCGGTGCTGACGGTCCTACCGCGATCCTTATCACAAAAACACTTGCGCCCCACCTCCTCAGCTCTATCGCTGTTGCGGCGTACTCTTATATGGCGCTTGTTCCCGTTATTCAGCCTCCCATCATGATGGCTCTTACAACAGAAAAAGAAAGATCTGTTAAAATGGAACAGCTTCGTCCCGTTTCCAAGAAAGAAAAGATCCTTTTCCCCGTTGTTGCGGCTATCGTTATCATTCTTATCATTCCCGATTCCGCTGCTCTTGTAGGTCCTCTTATGCTTGGTAACCTCTTCAAAGAATGCGGCGTTACAGACCGTCTCAGCAAAACAGCTCAGAACGAACTCTGTAACATCATCACAATTTTCCTCGGAACAACAGTAGGTGCTACCGCAAGCGCTGCAAACTTCCTTACATGGGATACTATCAAGATCGTCATCATGGGTGTTTGCGCATTCGGTATTGCAACTGCAGGTGGTATTCTTCTCGGTAAACTTATGTACAAGCTTACAGGCGGTAAAGTTAACCCCCTCATCGGTTCCGCAGGCGTTTCCGCAGTTCCTATGGCTGCACGTGTTTCCAACACAGTCGGTCAGAAGTGCTGCCCAGGAAACTTCCTTCTTATGCACGCTATGGGCCCAAACGTTGCAGGCGTTATCGGTTCTGCAGTTGCCGCAGGCGTGTTCCTCACACTCTTTAAATAATTTACGAAAGGAGTCTGTAACTTAAAATGAATCCCGTAAAAATTACAGAAACAGTTCTTCGTGACTCACATCAGTCCTTGATCGCAACACGAATGACTATAGATGAAATCCTTCCCTCTCTTGAACTTCTCGACAAAGTGGGCTACCACGCTATGGAAGTTTGGGGCGGCGCTACATTCGACGCTTGTCTCCGTTTCCTTAACGAAGACCCCTGGGAAAGACTTCGCAAGATCAGAGCAGGCGCTCCCAACACGAAACTCCAGATGCTTTTCAGAGGTCAGAACATTCTCGGCTACCGCCACTATGCTGACGACGTAGTTGAATATTTCGTTCAGAAATCCCTCGCAAACGGCATCGACATCATCAGAATTTTCGACGCTCTCAACGACCCCAGAAACCTTGACACAGCAGTTAAGGCTACTATCAAAGAAGGCGGTCACGTTCAGGCGGCATTCTCTTACACAACAAGCCCTGTTCACACAACAGAAAGCTTCGTTCAGTTCGCAAAGGAAATGGAAAACAGAGGTGCAAACTCCATCTGTATCAAAGATATGGCTGGTCTTCTCACTCCTTACAACGCTTACGAACTCGTAAAAGCTCTTAAAGAAAGCGTTAGAATTCCTATCGAACTTCACACACACTGTACAGCAGGTATTGCTGAAATGACTTGCCTTAAAGCGGCAGAAGCAGGTTGTGACATCATCGACACAGCTATTTCTCCCCTCGCAGGCGGTACATCTCAGCCCGCAACAGAATCCCTCGTTGCTACTCTTCAGGGTTCTGACAGAGACACAGGTCTTAACCTTGACGCTCTTAACGAAGTTCGCAAATACTTCGCACCCCTCAGAGAAAAATACCTTGCATCCGGTCTTCTCAATACAAAAGTTCTCTCCGTTGACATCAACACACTTTTGTATCAGGTACCCGGTGGTATGCTCTCCAACCTTGTTTCTCAGCTCAAACAGGCAGGCAAGGAAGATAAATTCGAAGAAGTTCTCCAGGAAGTTCCCCGCGTAAGAGCAGACGCAGGCTATCCTCCTCTCGTAACACCTTCTTCTCAGATCGTTGGTACACAGGCTGTATTTAACGTACTCTTCGGCAGATATAAGAATATCTCCAAGGAATTCAAAGCTCTCGTAAGAGGCGAATACGGCAAAACACCCGTTCCCATTGATCCCGCTTTCGTTAAGCAGATCATCGGCGACGAAAAACAGATCACATGCCGTCCCGCAGACCTTATCGAGCCCGAAATCGAAAAGCTCAAGAAGGCTGCAGCTCAGTATGTTGAACAGGATGAAGACGTTCTCAGCTACGCACTTTTCGAACAGGTTGCTACAAAATTCTTTGAAGCTCGCCAGTCCGCAAAATATGCTGTTGACAACAGCCATTCCGACAAGGAAAACATGGTTCATCCCGTGTAAGTTAAGTTAAAAATTAAATGTTAATATGGGGGCGGGTACCTTTTCGCGGAAAAAGGTACCCGCCCCCAAACCCCCACCCGGAAAACCGAGATTGGGGTAGTTGATATTATTTGAGTTTCCCAAACTTGCTTTTCTTGAGGTTGGGGTCAAAGGGAAAGGAACTTCTTTTCACACGAAAAGAAGTTCCTTCCCCTTAAAATTAAACTATTACCTTACCAAATCTTTTCTTTTATATCTCCCACAAGGAGGTCGTCGATGTTTTCATCTATCCATTTTGCTCTTGCGAGGAGGAAGTCCTTGATGAACTGAATCTCTTCGGCGTGGTTGTTGGAGTACAGGTCTCCGACAGGGTTTGGCCAAACGTAAGTGTTACCGTCCCATTGGTTGCTCCAGCGCGCCAAAGAACGTGCGAGAGGTGCTTCGCCAAGCTCTGCAACCTTTTCGTCGATGTACTGCACGATAAGCTCATCGGTGAGGAACGTGGTTCGGTACTCTTTCCAAGTGTCCACGAACATCTGGACGAAAGTCGGATCCCACATCAGGTGGCAACAAAGGTCATTCATTGAACCCATTTCCCAGCCTTCAACAACGCCGCCGTCGCCGTAGTCACAGCGTCCGCAGGTAATGTCGAAGTCCCATGGCGGACCAAATTTCAGTTTTCCGTCCTGATCCTTGTAGAAATATGCTGAAAATCTCATGCAGTCTATATTTCTTATCCACTCGTCAAGGAGCAACTGACCTACAATAGATTCAGGTTCAAAATACTTTCTGTAACCGTTTTCGGGATCAGCTCTGTTTTCGCCTTCAAGCGCAAGGGAGAATTCCTTAAGATACTGACTGATATATTCGTACTGCGCATCTGTCAGAGATTTATCGTTGGGGGAGACCACGGTCATGTCCCAAAGTGAGGTCTCAACAACTACTTCGTCCGCAACGATCTTATCTATGGAAACTATGTATCCGCCTGTGATATTTTCATCTTCAGGTGTCATTTTGTGGATATTTACACGGTTTGCGTCGATTTTTATCTTTTCGATAAGCGAGTAGATACCCATGTAATTCAATGTTCCGTCAGGTCTTGTTATGTAAACTTCGCAGAATTCATTTCTTGCGGAATAATCAGTAACTTTGCCCATCAGGTCGAACATAAGGCTGTTTTTGATCAGGGATTTGTCGGCATAAGAACCGTTGAGTACCCAGTCGTTTTCCGCAGGCATTCCCAGAAGCGAGAGATTATTGTTTGAACCGTCGTCATTTTTGGTGTGGATTGTGTACTGCTTCTTGGGGAATAAAAGTGAGGACTGACCTCTTAATTTGATGTCTATAAGGGTTACGATGTCGGGTTCGTCGCCCGCTTTGTTGATCTCTTTGTCGTAAATGTACATTGTAGCGGTTGACTTTTCTTTTGTTATGTCAGCACCGTTTGTGTCAATGATGATTACGGGGATTTCCGATTCGTAACCGGGGAATGTTGTAAGATCCGCTTTTTCCACTGTTTTGGGCTCGGAAACGGTGATATCTATGGTCTTGCTTACATGGTTGTCCCTTTCAGCGTAGAAAGAGTATATTCCTGCTTCCGTCGGTGTGAAGATATCTTCAGCTTCTTTACCTGTTTGTACGCAGTAAAGCTTTACCGTGGAAGTCTCATTTGCATACATATCTATCATAGGCTCTGCGGAGTATGTGAACTCAACGCTTTCGCCGAGAAGTATCTCCGTTTTGGAGGCTTCAAGAGACATATTGAATTTGATCTGGCTTGCGACGCCTATTGCGAAAGGTTCACTTTCTGCAATTCCCGACTTAGCAGTTACAAAGTAAACGCCAGGCTCTTTTGATTTGAACTTGTTGTTTGGAATAACTTCACCGTCAAGGTAGTAAAGAGTCCATTCGTCGCTGAGGTTTGCACCGTCTGCAGAATAAGCTTCGGATTTCAATGTGAGGCTTGCTCCTTTTGCGATGGTGGTTCTGAAAGGAGTCAGAAAAATTCTTCCTTTGTCTTCGGGGAGAACTTCAACGGAGATCGGTTCTGAAACGATATCGTTGTATTTCGCCGTGATCTCGTAAGTTCCCGCAATGCCTGTCTCTAAATAATAATGGTCAAGCTTTTCACCGTTGCAGAAAATTTCCGCTTCGCAGGGGATCTCTGTTCCGTCATCTGCAAGTCCCGAAACTGTGAAAAAGGCGACTTCACCCGTGCCCAACTTTACAGTTTCCATGGAGCTTTTCAGCGAAAGTGAGAGGATGTCTTCTTCCGTGTAAACTCTCGGACCGCATGCTGTCAAGGTCAAGAGAAGTAAAATTAAAGCTGATAATAAGTGTTTTTTCATGTGGGTCTTCCTTTATATAAATTATACTATTAAATTATATCATAAATACGAAGAATGAGTATTTTATGATATAATTAGCAATTTCGCCGCTACCGCTTTGTAAAAGCGGCGAATGCGTATTTTAATCAATATATAATGATTGCTTGCAATTATTATATCATAAATACGAAGAATGAGTATTTTATGATATAATTAGCAATTTCGCCGCTACCGCTTTGTAAAGGCGGCGAATGCGTATAGAATCAAGCATATGATAATTGCTTGCAATTATTATATCATAATTTGCTCTGAAAGTCAATAAATTTTCTTGTTCAAAATTGAGTATAATTATTTTAAACTGTGGGATAATATAGAAAAAAGATTTAAAGGAATAATTATGATCATAACATTTATCCGTACTGCGGTGTTTTATTTTGCAACCATGGTCGCTATGCGGATCATGGGGAAAAGGCAGATCGGGCAGTTTGAACCTACAGAGCTTGTTGTGACTATTATGATATCAGAGCTTGCGACAATGCCGATACAGGACCTTGATTCTCCCATAGTGAATACTCTCATTTCTATTTTTTCGTTGGTCGGGCTTGAAATTCTGATCTCTGTTTTGTCGTTGAAAAGTCAGTCGATGAGACATTCCGTTTCAGGAAAATACAGTATACTCATTGACGAAGGAAAAATAAATGTTGAGGAAATGAAACGGGTTCAGCTTACGGTTGACGAGCTTATGGAAGAACTGCGACAGAATGGGGTTCTGAATCCTGAGGAGGTTCGCTACTGTGTCCTTGAAACAAGCGGTAAAATGAGCGTTTTTACTAAAGAAAAGGCTAAAAAGAACAGCTTTCCGCTGGTTCTCATTTCTGACGGAAAGCCTGTGAAAAATAATTTGCAGCGCATGGAGATCACACGCAAAGACCTTGAAAAGCTTGTAAACAGTAAATACGGATTGAAGATCGGAGACCTTCTTATCCTTTTATATGAGGAAGAACGGATCACTGCGGTGCGAAAAGGGGGAGATTTCTGTGACGGCTAAAATATTTGCGGCGGTGTTGATATTGGCGGTGATCTTTTCGGTCATGTTTTTTGGAATGAGCCGCTTTGTTGATACTGTGGAAAATTTCATTTCCCAAACGGGGGACCTTATATCTGCGCCTGATATTTCATCCGGAATAGAGGCTTTTTATGAATTTGAAAATGATTTTTATGAAAATGAAGCTTTTATTTCGCTTTTTATAAACGATTCTGTGCTTGAGGAACTCAGGATTCAAATGGTGGAGATTCGGACCGCTTTTTTTAATGGGGAACGAGACGAAGCGGTTTTGTTTACATCGCTTTTGAGAGAACGTTTTCTTCAGATAAGAAGATCTGTCCAGCCGACTGCTGTAAATATTTTTTAAAGGGGTCAGCTCTTTTTGCACAAATCAAAAGCCATATAAAGCCTTTTTGCCTGACAGAGTCGTCCCCTTTGGTTTTTATTTATAAATTTTTATCTTTCCGCAGTATGGAATATCTACGTAAGCATCATTTTTTCTGAATTTCTTTCTTGCAAGGATTTTTCCTGTGCAGTCGGTTATTTCATATTTCCGATCAGTTTTATCTCCTGTTACAGGCACGACAGTCTCTTCGGAGAGATTTACAAAACAGTCGGTTGTTATGTCTTCGCGAAGTTTTATGACAGGCGTTGTTATGGAAAGAGATACTCTTTCTCCGTTAAGAACAGTTTCTGTGTATGAATAGTTCGCTTCCGGACCTTTTGCTGTAAATTCTCCGTCCATAAGAGTTTTTTTGTGTGCATTTCTGAATTTAAGGAATTCTGAAAGAACTTTTTTGTGCTCCGGACTTATTTTGTTTAATTTTACGGATATTTGAGGTACAGCGAATAGTGAAGAATAAAGCTGAGCGGCAACTCCTTCGTTGGAGTCTTCGTTGTTCCAGACTATCATATCTCCGTGGACAACTGTTTTTCCTGCAGTAAGACGGAGGTCTGTTATTGATATCCTGTTTGTAAAGCTGTCGTTGGGACAGTCCCATACACGTATCATATTTCCGTAAGTTGTGATTACGGGTCCCATGTAGGGTTGGCGGAATTCGATGAGTATATCGTTGTTTATTTTACGCAGTTCCGTGGAAATTTCTTTCAAAAGAGCTTCGGTAGCGTCTTCAACGGAATGAAAATCCATTTCCTCGTTTACAATGTCGTTTGCCTGAAATCTGTCGATGAAGTCCAGTTTCAGCCCGTCAAGATTCCATTCCGTAACGGCTTTTTTGTATGTGTCTACAAGGAATCGTCTTACTTCCGGATACCTTGGATCCAGGATATTTGCTTTTATTCCGTGGACTTCGTGGAGGTATTTTCCTTCGAATTTTTTGAAGTTCTTTGCGTCCCAGCCGATAAACGGAACTGAAAACCAAAGCATAAATTTCATTCCGAGGGCGTGTATTTCATCAGAAAATTTACGCATATCGGGGAAACGGTTTTTTGCAGGTATCCAGTCACCGCAGTTTGAATAATCCCTCAGAATTTCTTTGTTCTGCCAGCCGTCATCGACAATTACGGTGTCCATGCCTAATTTTTTAGCAATTTTACATTCTTTAAGTACGTCTTTTGCTTTTACGTCCTGTAAGTATGCGTACCATGTGGAGTACACGGAATCTTTTGCGGCTTCGGGAATGTAGTCGTTTTTATATCCCATTTCGCTGTACCAGTCCCGTGCGGAAATGATTGCTTTATCGTAAGGGATGTTTCTTTTGTCTATTCTGATGGTTACTTCGTAATGTGATATCGGTTCAATGGGACTTGTGAAAAACGCAATATATGTTTCTGCTTTTTTGTTGTAAAGATGATATGTTACAGCAATTTTTGTCGGTGTCTTTACATCTGAAAGGGCTACCGTGTAGGAGTTTTTTCCTGATTTTGCTGCAAGCTGAGTGATCGGCATCCACTTTGCGAGTCTTGACTCTGTGGATTTATCCCTGTGCCATGCGAAAAATCTCGGAGTATGGTTCTTTACATCCCAATGAGTATATGCGTCCGTGCATGGATTGAAAAATGAAAGTCTGATTTCTTTCGGAGTTTTCTTTTCGTTCCAATCAAAAATGATTTTATACAGTTCAACATTTTCATCGGGAATATTTTTTATTTGAATATCAACAGTGTCTTCCGATTCAAAAAAGAATTCGGTGTTGTTTTCTTTGAGGTTGGTTTTCATTCCGTGTTTCTCCATTGAATATTTTGTAAAAAAGGAACCTTCATCCGAAGGTTCCTTGATTTTGTATCTTTTTGAGCCAATGGATGTTTATCCGAATTAGCCGAGTTTAGCACCGTTAACTTTGATGCCGGGGCCCATTGTGGAAGCAACTACGCAACTCTTGATGTACTGACCTTTTGCAGCAGCGGGTTTAGCTTTGATGATAGCACCGAGAAGTGTATCAAAGTTTTCCTGGAGCTTCTGAGCACCGAAGGAAGCTTTACCGATGGGGCAGTGGATGATGTTTGTTTTGTCAAGTCTGTACTCAATTTTACCGGCTTTGATTTCCTTGATTGCCTGAGCAACGTTGGGGGAAACTGTACCTGCTTTGGGGTTAGGCATAAGGCCCTTAGGACCGAGCACTTTACCGAGACGACCTACGAGACCCATCATGTCGGGTGTTGCAACAACAACGTCGAAGTCGAACCAGTTTTCGCTCTGGATCTTCTGAACCATATCTTCAGCACCTACGTAGTCAGCGCCTGCTTCTTTAGCTTTTTCTACGTTGTCGCCTTTAGCGAATACGAGAACTTTGATGCTCTTACCTGTACCGTGGGGAAGAACGATAGCGCCTCTAACCTGCTGGTCAGCGTGACGGGAGTCAACGCCGAGTCTAACGTGTACTTCTACTGTTTCGTCAAATTTAGCTGTAGCAGTTTTGCATACAAGCTCCATAGCGTTAGCTGTATCATAAAGTTCGGACTTGTTGATAAGCTTTGCGCTTTCAATATATTTCTTACCTTTTTTCATGTGAATAATATCCTCCTATGTGGTTGTTCGGAATAATCCTCCCACTTTGTCTTTGAGGGGTTAGTCAACGACTTCGACACCCATACTTCTTGCCGTACCTGCGATCATAGCCATAGCAGCTTCTACTGTATTAGCATTGAGGTCGGGCATTTTCTGTTCTGCGATCTTTTTAACCTGTTCCTTTGTGATCTTAGCTACCTTGTTCTTGTTGGGAACGCCGGAGCCGCTTTCGATTCCGCAAGCTTTCTTAATAAGAACAGCTGCAGGCGGAGTCTTTGTGATAAAGGAGAATGAATGGTCTGCGTATACTGTGATGACTACAGGGATAATGAGACCCATGTCACCCTTTGTTCTTTCATTAAATTCTTTGGTGAAAGCCATGATGTTAACACCATGCTGACCAAGAGCAGGACCTACAGGGGGAGCAGGATTAGCTTTACCTGCGGGAATCTGCAATTTGATATAACCGATAATTTTCTGTGCCATTTTTATATAGCCTCCTTAGCTATTCAATGTCTTTCCGGTCTCAGATGAGAGCTACCTGATTGAGCTCGATTTCTGCCGGAGTTTCGCGTCCGAACATTGAGATCATTACTGTGACCTTGTTTGCGGGAATATCTATCTCCGTAACAACGCCTGTGAAGTTTTCCAAAGATCCTGATGTGATCTTTACTGTATCGCCCACAGCATATTCCACTGATGTCTGGAGTTTTTTGATGCCCAGATTCTGAATCTCCTTTTCTGTAAGGGGAACGGGCTTGCCTTCAGGACCGACAAATCCTGTAACACCGCGGATGTTTCTGATGAGGATCCATGTATCGTCGTTTACGATCATATTGATGAGTACGTAACCGGGGAAGATCTTTCTTTCAACTTCTACTTTTTTGCCGTTTTCACGTTCTTCAGTAACGGTTTCGGTCGGAATCCTGAGGTCAAAGATCAGATCCTGCAGTTTACGAAGTTCGATAAGAGTCTCGATACTTGTTTTTACTTTGTTTTCATAACCGGAATAAGTATGAAGAACATACCATTTGCCGCTTTCTGCCATAATTGACCTCCGTTAATATAAAATAATGTTGTTTGGTTGAAGCTAATCAAAGAGTCAAAAGACCTGCGAGGGATTTGAACACCAAGTCAACAACACCGATGAAAACTGCTGCCATAACAACAACAGCGATAACGATGAGTGTGTTGTTCAGAACCTGCTTCGGAGAAGGCCATACGACTTTTTTAACTTCACTTTTTGTTTCTTTCCAGAAATTCTTTATTTTTGCAAAGAATCCGGTTTTCTTGGAGACGGGCTTCTTTTCAGAGCCTTTTGCGTCGGCTTTTTTGATTTCTTCTGCCATTAGTCGTACCTCCTTACTTTGTTTCTCTGTGAAGAGTATGCTTCTTGCAGAATCTGCAATGCTTCTTCATTTCGAGCCTGTCGGGGCTGTTCTTTTTGTTTTTGGTAGTGTTGTAGTTTCTCTGTTTGCATTCTGTGCAAGCCAAAACCACCTTATCCTTACCCATATCGGCACCTCCTTATATTATTGCCTCCCTTGAAGATTTAGATGTGCTTTCGCGATTTTGCGCACAAAAATAAAGCACCTCTATGCAAGGTATATCAATTATACCACATTTCAAGAGAAAATGCAATATGCTATTTTGAATTTTTTATTACTAAACTCGATAAAAATCATGATTTCCGAATTTCTTCATATTATGGGTTGACTTTTGAGGCGTGTTATGGTATAATTTAGAAAAAATGAGGGTGATAACAGTGATTACAACAAAGCTTTCCGATGTTGAATTTTTTTCTTCATGCATCAATACAGATATTCCGGAATTGAGCAATATTTCGTTTTTGGCTAAGAACGGTGATATTTCGGAAGCTACCCATGTGTTTGCCGGGTATATACGTAATTTTCTTAAGAATGAGTCGGAAATGGCGAAGAGGAAGCAGGGGTTACTTCCCTCATACGATACGTTGAAAAAGGAGGCTGAAAGGGTAAAGGGGCATACTCTCATATCCTGCCGCGTTCCTTATACGTTTGGAGATGTTATAGATTGGGAGTTTAATCCTACATATAATAACTATAAAGAGTGGCCCTGGGTTCTTAACCGTCATTTTGACTGGTCGCATCTTGCCAATTATTATTTGGTTAGCGGTGATGAGTCTTTTGCATTCGAATGGGCTTCACAGTTCCTCAGTTGGGCTGTCCAGGCTCAATGTCCCGATGATGTTCTGGATCATCCGAATGGCAGTGTTAGAGAGACTAAATGCTGGAGAACTTTGGAAGCTGCTATAAGGATGACTTGCTGGCCCGGTTATATTGAAATCTTCTCCCAGTCTCCGTCTGTCAGTGATGATGTAATTACTGTTTTCTTCAAGAGTGTTTGTGAGCATGGCAGACATCTGAGTAAATCGGTTTCTGAGCGTAATTTTCTGATCCAGGAAATGAGTTCTCTTGCGGCGATTGGATTTCTTTATCCGTTTTTTAAGGAAAGCTCCGCTTGGCTCTGTTATGCAAATAAGAGGCTTGAGGAACAGGTTTCTGTTCAGGTCTATCCTGACGGTATGCATTATGAAATGACTATGGCATATCATAATGATTGTCTTCACAGGTACTATGATATATATAATATGTATGTAAGTGCAGGAAAAGAGCCTCCACGATATGTAATCAGGGCTTTGGAGCTTATGTATGGCACTTACGTAAAAACTTCCCGACCGGATTTTTTCTGTCCTACAATGAATGACGGGGACGGGGTTCGGGCAGATGTTGAGTTGCTCGCTGCCGCCAAGATTTTCCCGGAACGTGAAGATTTCAGATATTTTGCGACCCATCGCGCTGAGGGAAAAGCTCCTCAATTTGATTCCTGTTTTATGGAATACAGCGGAATCGTTGCAATGCGTTCCGGTTGGAGCGAAAATGCCGTTTGGGCTTATATGGACGCGTCACCGCTTGGCTACGGACATCACCACGATGACAGACATAATATTCAGATGTATGCTTACGGTCATGAGCTTTTGATCGAAGCGGGAAATTTTGATTACGATACTTCCGAAATGCGTCGCTATGTGACTTCTTGCCGTGGGCATAACTGTTCCCGAATTGACGGACTTGAACAGAATATGCGTAAAAGTTATAAACGTGTTCCCGGTGTGACTTCCGTGAAGTCCGATACCCGTTGGTTTTCTTCCGAAAATAGAGATGTGGCTGAATCCGATTATACGGGCGGATACGGTGAGGAACAATTACTTTATGTCGATTGGACGAGAAAACTGATTTTTCTGAAAAACGAATCGGGTCTTCCACCTATGTTTGTTGTAATTGATAGATTCAAAGCTAAAGATGATAAGACTCATGACTACGAACTTATCTGGCATATGCATGATAATCCTACGACGCTTTTCAGGAATACGGTTACGAATGTTTTCCCCGATGGCGTTGGGATGACAGTCTCATCTTCCGACGGCAATATTTCTGTTGCACGAGGCGTGAAAAAACCTGTATTTCAGGGTTGGCTACCTAAGTTTGGTGTTGGAGATGTTGAACATTATCCTATACCCACAGCTTTGAATAAAGGTAGGTTTTCCGATTTTCGGAGAATCGTTACTGTTCTTGAACCTTTTGAGAATGGAAGGTCTGTTGTCGATTCTGTTGAAGCTTCTTCTGATATCGAAAATAAAGGGTTCACCGTGGTTTTGAAAGACGGAAAACATATTGATCTCACGGAGTGATATCTATGTTTAAAATAAATCACAAATTATGAAGTTTTCCCTATTGACAAATAACACAAAATGTGATATAATTAAATCATGGGAAAAATTACTTATAAAAATAAAGGAGTGCTTGGTTCGGGTATAATGGTTGAAAAGAAATATGTTTGCAAAGTCATCAGGCAATATTTTACCGAAAGAGAAAGAAATTATGATGCTGAATATTCTGCATCTCCGACACGTGTGAATCTGCTGTATCTTGCCAAAGAAAAGGAGAATCACTATGCCGTATCGGAAGCTTTGAAGAAATTCTGCACAAAATACGGGGATCGGGGAGACTTTTATCTGAAAATGATCTCGGAGTATTTTGGAAAATACGGACGTTCAGCGATCTCTCTTTCAATGGAATACTGTTTGAGCGAATCATCTGTTTATGTGGTGATACGGGACTTTGTTCATATGACTGCAGACGAACTGGGTATAAAATTGAAATGAATGAAAATGAAAAGTTCGAGATCCGAACAGAAACAGTTGTGACTTTTGAGGTCTTCAGGAAATTTTTTAACAGTATGCTTGCGCTTAACAAGTTTCATAGATTTTTTCTGAATGCGTCTCCGTACATTTTTCTTACAGGGTTGTTCTTCTGCTTCCTGGATATGATAATCTTCAAGGAGGATAGTATCGGTCCTCTTTTCCTCATTATAGTTCTTCTTATGGGTGTTTTCATGCTTATGCTGTACCTTGCACCGCCCAGAGCTGCCTATAATGCTAACAAAAAAGAATTTTCTCTACCTTATAAATATATACTCACTGAAAAAGGGTTTTCTGTGGGAAGAGAAAATTATGATGAAGAGACTTTTATACCTTATTCAAATATCAATCTGATCTTTGAGTCGGAAACTGCTTTTTACTTCGGGTATCAGCAGAAGACCTGTATCATTGAGAAGTCAGGTTTTTCTGCAGATAAGGTCTCCCTTTTGAGCCGTGCTTTGAAGGCTGAAAATCCGAGAAAGTACAACGAAATAAAAGACTGAATCATATATTCCGAGTTTACAAAAAGTTCGCTTATGTGGAACAGGGAATTTGCAAATACCTATTGCATTTTCTCTGTTTTTGTGCTATAATATATAAGCATGGCAAAAGGCGTTGAAGTCGGAGGTTGCTGAAAATCTCAAGCAAGTTGAGCAGGGAATTCCGATGGAGCTATATCCGATTTGAAATTGGATGATACCGAATTTAGTTGATGTAGACGACCAATAGGACGAGACTGTTCGCAAGTATTCTGTTGCGTATAAGTCGTCGAGCGTCGGGGCTACCACTCAACACACGGATCCCGACACAGTTTTCATGCCCGAAAACTGTATTGCAGTTTCAGAACAGCTTGCCCTGTCCTGAATTTTTTTGTGTAAAAATCACGAAACGCACGGCCGAGTGTTCGGTTTTTCATCGCCAAATCAAATTATTTTTTATAATATTTCAGGAGGCGAAAAAAAATGGCAGCTAATGAGAAAATCAGAATTAAACTGAAGGCTTATGATCACAACCTTATCGATCGCGCAGCAGAAAAGATAGTTGACACCGCTAAGAGAATGGGTGCTAAAGTTTCCGGACCTGTACCCCTTCCCACAGAAAGAGAACTCATCACTATCCTTCGTGCGGTTCACAAGTACAAGGACTCTCGTGAACAGTTTGAAATGAAAACACACAAGCGTGTTATCGATGTTATAAAGCCTGATCAGAAAACGATCGATGCTCTTATCGGAATCGAACTTCCCGCGGGCGTTGAAATCGAAGTTAAACTGTAAGAAGCTAAATAACAACAAATTAAAAATTCCACACCACTGGCACTAACCGCCATGCAGGTCAAGTTGGTAAACGACCAACCAATAACCGAAAGGAGATCTATCTAATTATGGAAAAAGGCATTATCGGAAGAAAGATCGGTATGACTCAGCTCTTCGCAGAAGATGGCTCAGTTGTTCCGGTAACTGTTCTCGAAGTTGGCCCCTGTGCAGTAGTACAGAAGAAAACTGTTGAGAACGACGGCTATGCTGCTGTACAGCTCGGTTTTGAAGACATCAGAGAAAAACTCGTTGTAAAACCCGTTAAAGGTCACTTCAACAAAGCTCAGGTAGCATACAAAAGAGTACTTCGCGAATTCAAGCTCGACAATGGCGACGCTTTGAATGTAGGCGATATCATTAAAGCAGACGTATTCGTTGCAGGTGACAAAGTCGATGTAACGGGTATCTCTAAAGGTAAAGGATTCCAGGGCACAATCAAACGTCACGGCTACCACACAGGTCCTATGGCGCACGGTTCCGGTTACCACAGACATCAGGGTTCCATGGGCGCGAACACAGACCCCTCCAGAGTTATGAAGGGTAAAGGTATGCCGGGTCATATGGGCAGCGAACAGGTTACAGTTCAGAACCTTAACATTGTTAAAGTTGACGCTGAAAACAACCTCATCGCAATCAAGGGTGCCGTTCCTGGTCCTAACGGCGGTTTGATAGTAGTTAAATCTGCTGTCAAAAAGGCGTAAGGAAGGAGGATAATTAACAATGCTTAACGTAAAAGTTTTTGATATGAACGGCAGCGAACAGGGTACAATGGAACTTAACGAAAACATTTTCGGTGTTGAAGTTAACGTTGCTCTCCTCCACGAAGCTGTTAAAAATTACCTCGCAAACCAGAGACATGGTACACAGAGCACTCTTACAAGAACAGAAGTAAGAGGCGGTGGCAGAAAACCTTGGAGACAGAAGGGTACAGGTAGAGCTCGTCAGGGTTCCATCAGAGCACCTCAGTGGACACACGGTGGTGTAGCACTCGGTCCCAAGCCCCGCAGCTACAGATATTCCATGAACAAGAAAGCAAAGAGACTGGCTATGAAGTGCGCATTGTCTTCTAAGGTCGCTGATGACCAGATGATCGTCCTCGACAGCCTCAGCTTCAACGATATGAAAACAAAGAACATGGTAGCAGTTCTCAAAGCCCTCAAGGTTGAAGACAAAGCTCTCATCGTTCTCCCCGCTCCCGATGCTAACGTAGTTATGAGTGCGAGAAACATTCCCAATGTTAAAACTCTCTATGTAAACACTCTTAACGTATACGATATCATCAAATACGATAAATTCATCGTTACTAAAGAAGCGGTTCAGAAAATAGGGGAGGTGTACGTATAATGAAATTTGCACAGGATATTATTATTAAGCCTATCGTTACAGAACACAGCATGAGCATTATGCGTGACCAGCGTAAATACACCTTTGTTGTTGCTAAAGACGCTAACAAAATCGAAATCAAAAAAGCTGCAGAAGAACTGTTCAAAGTTGAGGTTGAATCCGTAAACACAATGAACATGCGCGGCAAAAACAAGAGAATGGGTTATACCCACGGTAAGACAGCTTCCTTCAAGAAAGCTATCATTACTCTCACAGAAAAATCCAAAACAATCGAATTCTTCGATAGCTTAATGTAAAGGAGTGATACTGAATGCCTACAAAAAGTTTTAAACCCACGACACCTTCAAGAAGACAGATGTCCGTATCTACTTTTGAAGAAATCACAAAGGCTACACCTGAGAAATCACTTCTCACAGTTCTCAAAAAGAACGCAGGTAGAAACAGCTACGGTAGAATCACTGTTCGTCACAAGGGCGGCGGCAACAGAAGAAAGTACAGAATCATCGACTTCAAGAGAAACAGAACAGATGCAGCAGTGATCCTCGGTATCGAATACGACCCCAACAGATCTGCTAACATCGCTCTCATTCAGTATGAAGACGGCGAAAAAGCTTACATCATCGCTCCCGAAGGTCTTAAAGTCGGCGAAAAAGTTGAAATGAACGACACAGCGGATATCAAAGTAGGTAACTGTATGCCCATCGCCAACATTCCCGTTGGTACTTATATCCACAACATCGAACTCCACCCCGGCAGAGGCGGTCAGCTCGTTAGATCCGCAGGTATGGGCGCTCAGCTCATGGCTAAAGAAAACGGCTACGCTCAGGTAAGACTTCCTTCCGGCGAAGTTCGCATGATAGCTCTTAACTGCAAGGCTGTAATCGGTATCGTTGGTAACAGCGATCACGAAAACGTGAAGATCGGTAAAGCCGGCAGAACTCGTCACATGGGTATCCGTCCTACAGTTAGAGGTTCCGTTATGAACCCCTGCGATCACCCCCACGGTGGTGGTGAAGGTAAATCACCCATCGGTAGACCCGGCCCTGTTACTCCTTGGGGTAAACCTGCTCTTGGTTACAAGACACGTTCCAAGAAGAACAAGTCCAATAAATTTATAGTAAAACGTAGAAAGGGTAAATAATAGGAGGTGCTGTTAAATGGGAAGAAGTGTTAAAAAAGGACCATACGTAGAGCTTTCTCTTATGAAGAAAGTCATCGACATGAATGCAAAAGGCGAAAAACGCGTTGTAAAAACATGGTCGAGAGCATCTACTATTTTTCCTGATTTCGTAGGTCATACATTTGCAGTTCATGACGGTAAAAAACATGTTCCTGTATATGTAACAGAAGACATGGTTGGTCATAAACTGGGAGAATTTGCTCCTACCCGTACGTTCAGAGGCCACGCTGGTACAAAGGCTTCTAACACCGGTAAGTAAGTCGCATAGGAGGATTAAGTAATATTATGGAAGCAAAAGCTTATTTAAGGGAGCTTCGTATAACTCCCAGAAAAGTTAAGATTGTGCTCGACCTTATCAGAAATAAACCTGTCGGCACAGCAGTTGCAATACTCCAGAACACTCCGAAAGCGGCAAGCCTGCCCCTTGAAAAGTTGGTAAAGAGTGCTGTTGCGAATGCGGAACACAACTTTGGTATGGATGTTTCCAAACTCTACATCAAAGAATGTTATGTAGGTCCCGCACGCATGATGAAACGTGTAATGCCCAGAGCTAAGGGCAGCGCAGACAGAATTCTTAAGCGTTCATCTCATGTTACGATGATCGTTGCCGAGAAAGAATAAGGGAGGATTATTATGGGACAAAAAGTTAATCCGCACGGCTTGCGCGTAGGAATAATCCGTAACTGGGATTCAAGATGGTTTGCCAGAGATGACAAATTCGGCGATATCCTTGTAGAGGATAACAAGATCAGAAAGTTCATCAAGAAAGAGATGTACGGTGCAGGTATTGCGAAGATCGAAATCGAAAGAGATAACAGCGGCAGAATCAGAATTTACGTTCATTGCGCTCGTACAGGTCTTATGACCGGTAAAGGCGGCGAAACGATCGAAAAACTGAGAAAGAGCGTAGAAAAGATGATCAACCACAAGGTATTCATCACTATCTACGAAGTAAAACGCCCCGATCTCAACGCTCAGCTCGTAGCTGAAAAAATCGCTCTTGATCTTGAAAAGAGAATCTCTTTCAGAAGAGC
>SVMT01000039.1 GCA_015067305.1 Oscillospiraceae bacterium
GTATCGATGACATCGGCAGGGTTGTCATTCCCAAAGAGATCAGACGTACTTTGCGGATAAGGGAGGGCGATCCTCTGGAAATATTTACGGAAAAGGATGGGGAAGTCATATTCAAAAAATATTCACCCGTCGGAGAACTGTCTCATTTTGTGGGTGTTTATGCAGAAACTATCAACAAATCCACGGGTATTACTGCCGTTATTACTGATAAGGACAGTGTTATCGCCGCAGCCGGAGCGCATAAAAGAGATCTTATGGATAAGAAACTTTCTCACGAAGCTGAAAACATTGTTTCCCAGCGCACGCCATATATTTATAAAATAGGCGAAAAACGCATACCGATCACTTCTGACGAGGAAAAAATGCACATTGGAATCTGCTCAAAAATAATCGTTGACGGAGATATTGCAGGCTCGATCATATTGCTCATTGACCCCATGGGTGCAATACCTGCGGAAACTGACATAAAGCTCATCAGCACCACCGCACAGCTCCTCGCACGTCAGTTGGAAGCGTAATTTTTTATATAAATAATTCAACACACATCATGGGATCTTAACCTGTTGATGTGTGTTCTTTTTGTTGGCAAAAAATTCTGTATAAATGTGGAAAATACACGATTTTTGTGGTTGGTAGTCCACAAAAAGTGTGTACATGCCTATTATTAGCCCTGTTGCAAAATGTTTGCAGAAAAGGTCTTGATTTTAATGTATAATTGTGGTATAATTGCTTTACAGATATAATGGCTTTATATAGCTCAATGGCTGAAAATGTCGGTTATTGATATCGAAGCGTTATTTTGTATTAAAAATTGTAAACAAAAGTAATTTAAATAAAGGAGTAAATGGAAAACAAAAATGCTTTTTCTGAAGAGTACTCTATTGACTTGATGCATCTCTTAAGGTCTTATGGCGTAAAGCTTGGCTCATTGCAATTTGTGGTATTGTAGCGGCAGGTATTGGTTTTTCAATCGCTGCGTTTATTATCGCTCCTACATATTCTTCGACAATAATGCTTTATACAAATAATAATTCACTTTCATTCGGAAGTGCAAGCTTCAGCCTTTCTTCCGGTGATATTTCAGCTTCCAGAAGCCTTGTTGTAACTTACGGTGAAATTCTTAATAACAGAACGACTTTGGAACGTGTTATTGAGAAAACTGAAAGTCCGTATACTTATAAAGAATTATCCAAAATGCTTAAGTTTGGGTCATCCAATAATACGGAAATTATGTATGTTACAGTTACAACTGAAGACCCATTTGAAGCTTCTCAGATTGCAAACTGCATTGCTGAAATTTTGCCCGAAAGAGTTTCTGAGATCATCAAGGGAGTAACAATGGTAGTTGTTGACTATGCAATTCCCAACACTCAGAAAGTTGAGCCCAGTATTTCCAAATATACAGTATTAGGTTTCATGCTCGGTTTTGTTCTTTGCGCAGCAGTTATCGTTGTTTTGGATATTCTTGATGATACTATCCATGATGAAGAACATATACTTTCTACATATGAATATCCGATCCTTGCAAGAATTCCCGATTTGTTGAGTAAAAGCTCTTCAAAATACGGATATTATCAAAGCAAGACTACGGTGGAAGATTAATTGGGGAGGCTAAAGATAATTATGGGTTTGTTTAAAAAGAAAAATGTATTTACCAATACTGCAGATGAAAAAACTTTGCACCAGAATTTGGATTTTACTGCCTCAGAACAATATAAGCTTCTGCGTACAAATTTGGATTTCACTTTGCCTCAGGATGAAAAATGCCCTGTGATCGGTGTTACAAGTTCTCTCAGAGGTGAAAATAAGAGTACAACGGCAATAAACCTTTCTTATGTTCTTGCAGAAAAAGGCAGTAGGGTTTTATTGATAGACGGTGACCTTCGTCTTCCTTCCATTGCAAAAAAATTGGATATAGCAAATGAAGTTGGTCTTACAGAATTTCTCATGGGCAACGGTGCGTCTATGAAGGATTTCAGATCCGATATTTTGAAGAACTGGTTTATTCTTCCCTCCGGTAAGATTCCCCCGAATCCTTCCGAACTTCTCTGTTCACAGAGAATGGCTAATGTTCTGGAAGGCTTCGTGAAATTTTGATTACATTGTAATTGACTTGCCTCCTGTTAATATCGTTTCTGATGCGATTTCCATTTCAAACTTTATTTCAGGTATGATCGTTGTTGTACGTGAAGAATACTGTGCAAAAAAGAACTTACGGGAAAAGATACAAATATTACAAAGAAAATTCACACGGGGCGACTGGTCTTTGCTTGATTGTCACGCTCATGTCCTTCCCAATGTGGATGACGGTAGTGGAAGTATTGATGAGAGCCTTTCTTTATTAAATATGCTCAAAGAGCAGAGTGTTGATACCGTTGTTTCTACATCTCACTTTTATGCTAATGATGAACGTATAGATTCATTTATTGAGCGCAGGCAAATTGCTTATGAAAAGCTTTGCAATTCTCTCTCGGAGAATTCTCCCGAGATCATATTGGGTGCAGAGGTTTATTATTATTCAGGCATCAGCAGAATGGAAGAGCTGAAACTCCTAAGAATTCAGAACAGTAAGGTTTTATTGCTGGAAATGCCAATGTCAAAATGGTCTGATTATACTGTACGTGAAGTGGTCGAGATTGCAAATTCAAGAGATTTTAAAGTCTTGATCGCTCATATCGACAGATATATGGATTTTCAGTCCGATAAAGTGCTGGATCATTTGCTCGGAAACGGTATTATGATGCAGGCAAATGCAAGTTTCTTCAATGATTTTTTCAAGAAACGTAAGGCTTTGAAGATGTTGAATGAAGGAGCTATTCATGCAATAGGCTCTGACTGTCATAATATAAGTTCCAGACCGCCGAAGATCGGCAGCGCTTTTGAGGTAATACAGAAAAAATTTGGGAAGAGATATTTACGCAGTATGAATGACTTTGGAATGTCGATGCTGGGTAAATAATATGATATATGCAGGGGAGACCCTCTCTTTGAAAAAAGGAGTAAGAAGTGAAGAAATTCAATATTAGATGGCAGCTTGTCTTTTATGATATTATACTTTTTGCAATAATCAATTTGTTTCTTTTCTTCCTTTCGGAAGGATTTGAAGACCTTTCCTCTTTGGAAGTGATAATTCATTCAGCAGTTGCTTTTGTTTGTATTTTTGCTGTAAGATTTATAGGTAATATTTATCAGCAGATCTGGCGATACGGCGGAATACAGTGCTATATCCGTTTGCTTATGGCTGATGCTGTAGGTTTTATAATTGATTATGCCGTTTCCTTACTACTGTTCAATGCGTTGAATATTATTCAGCCGATAACGGTACTTTATATCCTTTCGCTGTTCTGCATCAATTTGTTGGCATCTTTGGCTATAAGAATGGTCTACAGATATGCTTACAAATGCGCTAACGATAATACTGCATACGGAAGATTTCTGAATGTACTTCTCAAAGTTTTTTCCGGTGCAAAAGTCAACGGCGATGTCGTCGTAAAAGATAACAAGATCAAGATTGCCATAATCGGAGCAGGCCGTGTAGGTGTTTCTCTTGCGGAAGAATTGCTTGCAAATAAAGAAGCCGCTTATGTTCCAAGATGTTTTGTAGACTTGAATGTGGATAAAGCAGGTCGAGTGATACATAATATCCCTGTTTTGCTTGAAGATGAAGCGAATCTTGAAAAATTGAACGGACTTGAAGTTCAGGAAGTTGTTTTTGCTATTCCTGAAATGGACGGGGAAAAGAAGAAAAAACAGTACGATTTTTATTCTAAAGCAGGATATAAAATTAAAGTATATGATTATCCTCATATGCTTTCCGCAAGTAAAAAGAGACAGCTTCGTGAGTTTGATATCGAAGAACTCCTTTTCAGAAAACCTGTCGTAATGTTCGATCAAAAAACAAACGATTATTACAAAGATAAAGTCGTTCTTATAACAGGCGGTGGCGGCTCCATCGGTTCAGAACTTTGCCGTCAGCTTGCTAAAATGAACCCAAAGACCATCATAATTCTTGATATTTATGAGAACGGCGCTTATGACGTTCAACAGGAACTCAGGATCCTATACAGCGGTGAGGTCGATATCAGAATTGAGATCTGTTCAATTACAAATAAAAAGGCTTTGGAAAGAGTCTTTGAAAAATATCATCCTCATATCGTTATCAATGCCGCGGCCCACAAACACGTGCCTTTGATGGAAAATAACTGTATTGAAGCTGTTGAAAACAATGTATTCGGTTGCAAAAATCTCGTTGAAGTCTGCGAAGAATACGGCACAGAGCGTTTTATGATGGTTTCTACTGACAAGGCTGTTAACCCCACAAACGTGATGGGCGCGACAAAACGTATGTGCGAAATGATCGTTCAGAGCGCAAGCACATCGGGCAAGGTGAAATACAGCGCAACAAGATTCTGCAATGTTCTCGGTTCTGCAGGTTCTGTAATTCCTTTGTTCAAAAAACAGATTTTAAGCGGTGGTCCCATAACGATCACAGATAAGAGAATTATAAGATATTTTATGACAATTCCCGAAGCTTCTCAGTTGGTTCTCCAATCGGGAGCCATGGCAAAGAACGGCGAAATATTCGTTCTCGATATGGGACAGCCTGTGAAAATTCTTGATCTTGCTGAAAACATGATAAGACTTTCAGGTGTTCATAATATCGAAATTCTCGAAACAGGTCTCAGACCCGGCGAAAAACTTTACGAAGAACTTCTGGTAAAAACAGAAGAGTTGGATAAAACAAGCAACAGTCTTATTTTCGTTGAAAGAGACAGAGCTTTGGGCAACGAGATCATCGAAGATAAGCTTGCAAAACTTGAAAATGCTTGTCTTACAGGTGACGATGACTATGTCCGTAAGGTTCTCAAAGAAGTGGTTCCCACATTCAAAGCACCTGAAGATGTCAATGTTGATATTGAAACATCCGAAGATGCAAAAAAATTCGTGCTTGCATAAAGCTTGATTAAAAGGAAATAATTGGTTTCCCCAGATATTCTGAAGGACAGTTAATAAATGTACGATACATTAAAAATAGTGGGGATTAAATTTCGACTTCCCGGTGAATTATATTCTTACGAACCTATTACTATAGGCAATATCAACGCCACATATAAGGTGACATATACTCAGGATAGCGGTAAGATGAAATCTTATTTGTTCCAGAGAGTTAATACCCATGTCTTCAAGAATCCTGTTGAGATCATGGAAAATATAGACCGTGTAACATCTTATATCCGTGAAAAATATCCCGATCAGACAACTCTTCATTTTCATCACACAGATGATGGTCTTAACTACTATATATATGATGAGGATTCTTTCTGGCGTGTAATAAATTACGTTGACTCTGTAACTTTCAATGCTTCCGACGATCTCGGAGTTGTTGAATCCAGCGGATATGCTTTCGGTCAGTTCCAGACACAGCTTTCAGGCTTCGACGGTTCGGTTCTTCATGAGACTATTCCCGATTTCCATAACACGAAAAAGAGGCTTGATACTCTTTTCTCTCATATAGAAAAAGATGAATTCGGCAGAGTATCCGAAGTTGCAAAAGAGATCGAATATATAGCTTCTGTCCGCGAAAAAGCTGCTGAATTAAGTGTGAGATTCTCCGATGGTGAGATACCCAAGAGAGTTACTCATAACGATACAAAATGCAATAATGTGCTTTTTGACAGACATACAAAGAAACCCATCGTTGTTATCGACCTTGATACGATTATGCCGGGTATGTCGATGTATGACTTTGCAGATGCTGTTCGTTTCATTGCAAATACTGCTGTTGAGGACGAACCCGATACTTCAAGGATATTTTTCGATACAGGAAAATTCCGTGCTTTTGCAAAAGGTTTCATTTCCGCAACTCACGGCTCTCTCGAACCTGTTGAACTTAACAACCTTGTAAAAGCGACATTTTCTATTACAATAGAACTTGCTTCAAGATTCCTTGACGATTACATTACGGGTGATAAATATTTCAAATGCACCTACCCTAAACATAATCTTGTCAGAACACGTTGTCAGCTCGAACTCGCCAGAGATATTGAACTCAAATGGCAGGAGCTTGAGTGGATCATTAAAGACGTTGTTGAAAAGATCTAAAAGGTTGAAGCTTGATAACAGATATTTTATTTGCGGTCGAAACAGGTGTTCAATACCTGTTTCGGCTCGAATTGTGTATCCTATGGATCGAATATATTGAAAAAAAGTTTGAAGGAGAAGAATTCTCCTCACGGTAAGCACTTCAGAGAATAAATTAAATAAATAGATATAAAAAATTGGGAAAGTAATGAAAAAAGGAGGAGAATAATGGGTTCGGAAAAATACGACGTTGATATAAATAAAATAAAAAGAATGTCTTTGTCGGAACTTGAAGCTTTATCTCAGAATATAAGAGACAGGATCATTGATGCCGTTTCAAAAAACGGTGGACATCTTGCTTCCAATCTGGGAATGGTTGAACCTACTGTTGTTCTGCATAAGGTTTTTAATTCACCTGAAGATACCTTCATTTTTGATGTGAGTCATCAATGCTATGCACATAAAATAATAACCGGTCGTTCAGAAGCCATGGATACCTTACGGAAATATAATGGAATATCGGGCTTCATGAATAAAAACGAGAGTGAACACGATATTTTGAATGAAGGCCATAGTGGCTCTTCGATATCTGCGGCGCTCGGAATTGCTGAAGCCAATAGAATTAAAAAGAATGATTCTTATGTTGTTGCTGTCGTTGGTGACGGGGCATTGACAAACGGAATGATCTATGAGGCACTCAACAACTGTTCAAATAAAAAGCTTAATCTGGTAATTCTGATAAATGATAATGAAATGTCAATATCAAGAAATGTCGGCGGACTTCATAATTATTTTTCTACCATAAGGACAAGCAAAAAGTATTTCCGTTTCAAGAGAAGACTTGAAATGGTTCTTGATCGTATCCCGTTGATTGGAAAGCATCTTGCGGGACTATGCAAAATGTTCAAAGATTTATTTAAACGGCTGTTTGTAAAAAATAACTGGTTTGAAAATATCGGACTTGTTTATCTTGGACCTGTTGATGGAAACAATATTGAAAAACTGACCGCTGTTCTTGAGGAAGCAAAGACAAAACAGCGTGTAACGATCGTTCATATGACAACGAAAAAAGGCAAAGGATATAAGTTCGCAGAAGAACATCCCGAAATTTACCACGGCGTAGCCCCCTTTGATAAAAATGAAGGCGTGAAGATAAGTAAAAAGGAAAACTTTTCGTCTTATATGGGTAAAGAGCTTTGCAGATTTGCAGAAGAGGATAGTTCTATATGTGCAATCACGGCTGCAATGTGCGACGGGACAGGCCTTACTGAATTTGCAAACCGTTTCCCTGAAAGATATTTTGATGTGGGAATCGCCGAGGAACACGCCATAACTTTTGCAGGCGGTCTGTCCGCTTCAGGAATGAAGCCTTTTGTTGCGCTGTATTCGACTTTTGCGCAAAGGGCATACGATCAGTTGTTCCATGATGTCTGTATTCAGAATTTACCGTTGGTATTGGCTCTTGACAGAAGCGGAATAGTCCCCGGAGACGGCGTGACCCATCAGGGTATTTTTGATTATTCGATTTTTTCAACATTGCCCAATGTTACCATTTTTTCGCCTGAAAGCTATTCGGAGCTTTCTCTGGCAATGAAAGAATCCTTTGCGGGAGATAATGTGTCCATAATCAGATATCCGAGAGGTTCGGAGAATATTCCCGCTGAGGCACAGAACGATTTCGAGTCTTTTGACAATTCTCATTATTCTGCTACGCGGAATGCTTCTGATGCTGATGTTTTGATCGTTACATACGGCAGAATAACACAGCAGGCATATTCAGCCGCGCAAAAGCTCAAAAAAGATATATCTGTCGGCGTTTTGAAGCTGAATAAGATCTGTCCGATAAATATTGATGCGTATATGCCTTTCTTCAGGAATAAGAAGCTCATTTATTTCGTTGAGGAAGGAATAAAAAATGGCGGCGTATCGGAGAAGATCGTTGCTCAGATGCGATGCGAAAGTATTTCCGCAAAAATACATATCAATGCTTTGGATGATTATCTGCCTCACGGTGAACTTGATGATCTGCTTGTACATTGCGGATTGGATTCAAATTCCATTGCGGAAGAGATCATTTCCGTGTTGAAGAATTAAACTATAGTGAAAAATTATATGCACCTCAAAAGTGTCTTGCTTTTGGGGTGCATATTTTCTGTTATATCAGAGATTCAATGCTTCGGTTACTGTTTTAGCGATTATTTCAGCCTGTTCTTTGATTGCTTCCGCTTTGAAGTGGAAACAATCACTCCAATCGGTATTCCTGTCTCTCTTATCCATTGCTGTGAAAAGATCTATTGTCGTAAGATTGAATTCTTCTGCGATTTTTTTCACGATACAGTTAAGCTCCATACTTTTAGCTGTAAGCCTTGGATCCTGAAGTGGTGTACAGAGTGTAAGGTATAGTTTTGAATTCGGTTTCTTGTCTTTGATGAATTTTACAGCGGAACGGTAGGCAGTTTCCCATTCGTTCCTATCTGAATCAAGGCTGTGCAGTCCGTTATTCAAAGAGATTACGGAATAGTCGTAAGCATCAAGATAAAAATCAAGCTCTCTGAAATAATCCGGATCTGTCACACATTTTGAAGATGCCCAATAGCTGATGATACATTTACCTGAAAGGTTTTCTTTTACGTTGTAACTGTATTGGTGGCAGATCGAATCTCCTATGAGAAGAGCTCTCGGTTTATCTTTTATAAAATTATCGTAGGCATAGGCGATAGTCCATTCGATATCTTCTTTTTTGCGGGAAGTAGTTTCAGGTTCATAGTCTTTATAATTTATCATGTATTAACGCTCCTTAATTTATTTGATTTTTGCTTTTGCGACACGTACGCATGTGGAAGTTCCGTAAGGATAATTTGTTGCATAGAGACTGAATTTTCCGTCTTTCTGGGTAAATTCAAGAGATTCGCCGTTATCCATCCATTCAACGCTTGCAATCTTTTCGCTTACGCCGTCAAAAATGAAATCGCTGTCACAATCTTGACCAACGGTAACATGGGAGTCACCGCCTATTCCCAGAGAATGAATGAAGAAATAGAGGGAATCGTCAGATTTCAGAACGAAGTTCTTTTCGTTACTGCATGTGGCACTGTGCGGTTTACCTTCGTAGATAGCTTCACCGTAAAGCTTCATCCACTTACCGAGAACTTCCATGAGCGCTTTTTGAATCGGTTCAATTCCACCCTGAGCCGTGGGACCTATATTCAGAAGCAAATTCGCGCCGACTTTTCTGCAAGCGCAAAGAGTTTCTATAAGCTGTGCAGGGGATTTGTAATTGAAATCGTTTTCTCCGATGCCCCAATGGTCGTTGAGTGTGTAACACATCTCAGCGGCGATATATTTGGACATTCCGTCTCTCTGCATAGGTTCAGGTCTTCCTTGCTCGAATGTGACTGAATCAATTTCGGGATTGCCAAGGACACCTCTTGCGTCAAGTCCCGTGTTGTTCACGATTATGGCATCGGGCTGATGTTTGCGTATCGTTGCATAAAGCTCGTCTTCTTTCCAGTCTGCATCTGCTTTGCTCCAGTTACCATCAAACCAAAGACCTCCGATCTTGCCATAATTTGTGCAAAGAATTTCAACGCTTTTGCGCAGATATTCAAGATATTTATCAAAATCACCGTCAAAATCTTTGTTGTACCAGTCAAGAGTAGTGTGGTAAAAGAATGGAACGATTTCGTATTTGTTGCAGGCATCAACAAATTCGCGTATCAGGTCTCTCTTAGCAGCAGAATGGGGCGCATCAAAATCGCAGAGTCCTTTTGTGTCATAAAGAGAAAAGCCTTCATGGTGTCTGGTGGTCAAAGTTATGTACTTACATCCTGCATTTTTAGCGGTAAGTACAAATTCTTCAGCATTGAAATCTTCAGCAGTAAACGTATCTTTCAGCTTTTCATATTCACTCATTTCTCGCTTGTGAATATGGTAAGTCCATTCGCCTGCTCCGAGCTGAGAATAGAGTCCCCAATGGGCAAACATTCCAAACCCCATTTTTTCAAAATCAGATATTCTTTTTTCAGGAATAGGTATCATAGTATAATCTCCTTTATGTAAACATTCTGTATCGTTTATTTGATTGAATCCAACATCCAAGGTTTGAGTTCACCGTTTGTTTCCATTGCGTCAGCTCCGAATTCGACAGCTCCTTTGAGTTCTTCCATTGTGGCAAGGGTCCAGATACCAAGCTCTGCAAAGGTTTTTACATAGGCGGTGTTCTTTGCGGTTGCGTGTTCTCCTTTGAACCAACTTGTGTAATCATTGTCGTATGGTATCCAAATTGTGAAACGGTTGTTTTTAATGGAAGATTCCAAGACTTTTCTTGTTTCATCGTTGGGTACGCCGTCCCAATGGAGTTCTGCGTAGGGGAATTCCTTTGCGATGCGGGCGAACATTTCGGGATTTGTGCAGGTAAATCCGATAAGTTCTTCGCAGCTTGCGTTTTTTATCTCGGAAAGGAATTTATCCATCTGTGTGTCGTTGAATTGCTGGAAACAGTTGTCTATTTTTATGGCTATTTTTGCTTTTTTGATGAAGTCCAGCATTTCCGCAAATGTGGGTATTTTTGTGCCTGCAAATTTTTCGTCCTTGAAAATACCGAAGTCAAGGGCTTTGAGTTCAGCCAGGGTAAGAGTGTCAACTCTTGTTTCTTTTTCTATTTTGCTTCCATCGGGATTCCTGCCTGTTCTGTTTACTGTGCTGTCGTGGTGGAGTACGAATTCTCCGTCAGCCGTAACTTTCGGGTCAAGTTCTATTATAACATAACCTTGGTCTTTCGCTGCTTTATAGGCAATTATTGTGTTTTCGGGATATTCAGTATTTACTCCTCTATGTGCTTGGAATCTCAAGTAGATCTATCCTTTCAAAATTTAATTTGATCCTGATTAAATATTGTGGAATATTCGGAACGAAGGTGCTTTTTCATAGAATACATTGTTTTGATCTGATCTTCGGAGTTGATGAACCTCAGATTTCCGCCGTTTTCTTCGGCTCTGAGTTTTATAATATCCATAGCCGCACTCAATTCATTCAAAGAAGTATTGTCTTTCGCATTGTCTGCGCATTTTTCAGCAGTAAAAACAAAGACGAAATAAGGGTCTTTTTCATAGGACTTCATTTTAACGGATCTGGTTCCTGCAACAGTCTGAGTGTATTGAATGATCGTTTTTATTGCTGTTTCCAACGCACTGCGGTCGTAAAAAATACAACTGTCCTTACCTATGAGGTCTGTATATTCAACATCTTCTGTATTTTCTGCGATCTGCTGGATAGAGAGCCTTGGGTTGAATACTGAACCTTTTGAAATATCATTTCGTTTTATTATTTCAAATAAATATTCAAAACTCAGCAAACTCTGTTTGAAGTCATCTATTCCGTTTTCAAGAAATCTGTAGTACATTCCGTTTTCTTCATTCTTGTCGTTGTTTTTCAGTATGCTGACCGATAATTCCATAGTCTTTGTTGTGTTTGTCATGCTGTTGCTTATGTAATCAAAAAGACCTTGGTTATTGTTGTATTGCTCGTATTTCCTGCGGATATCGCAGAATATTTCGATGTTCATTCTTACAAGCTCAGGGATTCCGTCTTTTCCCAAAACGGGCTGTAAAAGTATCATGCTGAAATCTTTTACATGAGGTGGGGTCAGAACTACCGTTTCACCTTTTTTGAGACAATGTTTGACTTGTCTTGCTATGTCCTTCTCCAGATAAATTTTTTCCCAATCTGCTTTTCTGAGATATTTTCCAAAACAGTTTTCAGCTTCGGTGTTCATGTATTCAATTTTCAGATCTGTGTTGAGAAGCATAACAGGAAAGGAGGCGTTTTCGAAATATGACGATAATTCTGTGTAGCCGTATTTGAACATATGGATCTCCTTGATAAAGACTATATTTAACGTATGGTAATTGATTTCAATTATTATTTTATACCTTTTTGTGAGATTTGTCAAGTATTCAGCTTTCTTTTTGAGACCGAAAAGATATGTGTTAAGACTATTTGACAAAAAGTTTGTTTATTATGCATTGAAAATCCAAACAGATGTTGTATAATAATAGAAACAAATAAAATTGCAGAAAGAAGAAATATTATGAAAGACATTTTAACAGCTCCCTTTGTGGAAGAAATGAGAAAAACAACAGCTAATATGTACCGTCTTGGTTGGGACGAAAGAAACGGCGGTAACATCAGCTATATGTTGGAAGAAGAGCAGGTTGCTGAATATCTCGACCTCAACAATGTTATCAGAACTATTCCCACAGGTTTTGATGCAACAGAGCTTATCGGCAAGATCTTTATTGTAACTGGTACAGGTAAATATTTCAAGAATGTTGATGCTGATCCCGAAACAAACCTCGGTATCATCCGTATCGCAAAAGACGGCACAACAGCAGAACTCCTTTGGGGTTACAAAGACGGAGGCAAATTCACTTCCGAACTTCCCGCACACCTTATGAGTCATATGGTAAGACTCAAGAAGAATCCCGCAAACAGAATTATCATGCACACACATCCCACATACACTCTTGCAATGAACTTTGTTCATGAACTTGAAGACAGATCTTTCACACGTTCTCTCTGGAAGACATGTACAGAATGTATCGTAGTTTTCCCCGACGGTGTTGGCGTTCTTCCCTGGATGGTTTGCGGTACAAACGAGATCGGTATTGCAACAGCTAAGAAGATGGAAGAATACAGACTTGTAATCTGGGGTATGCACGGTATCTACGGTGCAGGTAAAGATATGGACGAAACATTCGGTCTTATCGAAACTGTTGAAAAGGCTGCACAGCTTTACATGATCGCATCTCCGATGCCCAGAGTAAATACTATCGAAGATCACGAACTTAAAGCAGTTGCTGAATCCTTCGGTCTTAACTACAGAAAAGATTTTCTTGATCTGTAATTTATAAACTCAATATTAAATCAGAACCTCTTTTTTCATGGAAAGGGGTTCTTTTCTTAAAATATTACTTGACATTAAGTTTTCATTGTGTTATAATTAAATAAAAACGATTGGGGTTTGAATTATGTTTTACAGAGCCGAAGGAAAAGCTGTTTGTGCTGATGTTATTCCGTATTACGAAAACGGAAAGTTTTATTTATTCTATCTGAGAGATTACCGTGATTGGGATGCTCATGGTGAGGGTTGTCCTTGGTGTCTTTTAACAACGGAAGACTTTGTTCACTATACAGATCATGGAGAAGTTCTTCCCAGAGGCACAAAAGAAGAACAGGATCTCTATGTCTTTACGGGCAGTTGCAATAAGTTCAACGGCGAATATTATATTTTTTATACGGGTCATAATCCTCATTTGAGACGTGCAGGTAAGCCTGAACAGAAAATTCTTTTGGCAAAAAGCTCAGATCTTTATCATTGGGAAAAGGTAAAGGATTTTTGCCTCGAAGCTCCCGAATGGTTGGAAATTCACGATTATCGTGACCCTTATGTTTATTTCGATGAGACAAAACAGAAATATGCAATGCTCATTGCGGGCAGACTGAAAAATGATGCTCCCATAAATTCAAAGGGCGTAACCTTGGTTCTTTATTCCGATGATCTTCTTCATTGGGAATTGTCCGAGGAACCTTTTTACGGTTCGGATTCGTTCTTTGCTCACGAATGTCCTGATCTTTTTAAAATGGGGGATTGGTGGTATCTTGTTTTCAGCGAATTTACTGATAAAAATCTGACAACCTACCGTATGTCAAAAAGTCCCAACGGTCCGTGGATCATGCCTAAAGTGAACAGTTTTGACGGACATGCTTTCTATGCCGCAAAGACAGTCTCTGACGGAAACAGACGTTTTATTTTGGGTTGGAACTGTATTAAGAACAATGAGGTGGATAATGATTGGTGGCAATGGGGCGGAACGATCATTCCTCATGAGTTGGTGCAGGCGGAGGACGGAACTCTTTATGTTAAATGTCCTCATGAAATTCTGGATTCTTATTCTGAAAACATCCAGATAGAAAAGTCTTATTCCTGGGGCATTTTTGAGTGTACTGAAAGAGGGGGGTACCTTGGTTCAAACGACGGTAGATCTGTAATTCTTTTCAACGAAATGCCTGAGAATTGCAAGATAGAACTTGATTTTACGTCAACGGATGATGTCGGCGATTTTGGAATCATGCTTCGTTCAGATGCTCACTCTGACAGATACTATGCCGCAAAATTTGAACCCAAATACAATAGGCTTGCTTTTGACAGATTCCCACGGAGAGACAGTACCGTTCATGTTCAGGTTGAAACGGAAAGATATTGTCCCATAATTGCAGGGGAGAAGAATCATCTTACAGTCATTGCGGAGGGAAGTGTTGTTGAAGTTTATATCAATGACAAAGTAGCTATGAGTGCGAGAGCTTTTGATTTTAAGGACGGAAAATTTGGACTGTATACTCAGAATACAAAGGTGCTTTTTGAAAATATAAAGATTTATAAGGATTAGGGCTTTTAAAATGATATTTGATCTTCCTTTTGATGTGTTATTTTCTCACGGTTACGAAGAACCTCTTATAGTTAACGGTTGGGAAAAGAATCAGATACGAAATTATGTTTATTACAATACCCGAGCTGCAGGCCTTCGTTTTCAGATCATACTTCGCGGTAATAACTATTATTTGAAAGTCAACAACGACGGAAAATCTCCCGTTACAGGATTTGTTGGTGTTCGTTATCCTTGGAAAAAACGAACTGAAGATTATACTATGATTCCTGCGGTCTATTATGACGGAAACTATTTCCCCGATCAGAAAAAATTTCCGATCCTTCATCTTCCCGAAAATCCGGTTTTTCAGGCAAGTTTCTCGGCTTCAAGTTTTCCGTCTGTACTTGTAAAAGAAGGTAATAAAGGATATTATTATGAGATATCCCACAAGTCTTATGCCGGATGGAACGGGATAGAGCTTGATGCTGAAAATAATTGTCTGACAATATATGCTCCTGCAAAAGAAAAAAATCTTTACGGTCATTCGGCCTTTCATGAGTCCCGTCAGCCCTATACATGGCAACCCGGAGATGTGGTTTCTGTAAGGTTTTCACGGCATGAATTTTGCTGTGAACGTATTTCCGATATTTATGATTACCATTGGGAAAAGGTCATCAGGTCAGATATTTATCCTGCATATAATAAACCTAAAATGTCTGAAGCTTCTGGCGCTGCCAAGGTTTGTGATTTTATATATAAAAAGCATGCAGTAGTAACACATAAAAATGAGCCTCTGCTTTTGAATGCATTTACCGATCCGGACAAGGATTGGCCACATGGACGGTATGCGGAGTGGAATACAATGATAGGTTGGTGTTCCGGAACGATGACAGCTCTTCCTCTTTTGAAATTCGGTGGGAAATACAGGGATTTTGCAATAAAATATTTTGATTTTCTTTCAAGTCACGGGGACTCTCCCTGCGGAGTGAAATATTCAATTTATGACGGGGAGAAATGGATGACTCCCGAACATAAGGAGTACTGCGAGGAATACGATCATTGCCGTTTTTATGGGGATTATCTGTATTATCTCGGTAAGGCTATCAGATATGAGAAAGAGAATGGAAACAGTCATTCTGAATGGGAACGGGATTTTGAAAAAGGTATAAATATTCTTGTAGATCTCTGGCAGAGAGAAAAGGATTTCGGAATGTATTGGAATCTTGAGGGCGAAAGGCTGGAACTTAAAACACGTGGACACGGTTCAGGAGTTTTCGATGTTCTTGCGTTGGCTGAAGGTATCAGGCATTTTCCTGAAAATGAAGCGGTTGTAACAGCTTTTAAAGAATCCTGCGAGGTATATTATAAACGCTGTGTTGTTACGGGACGATGCGATTCAGGACCTAAGGATATTCGGCAAGCAGATGATTCTGAAAGTATTGCTGCACTTACCGATGCTCTGGTTCAGAATTATCAGCTGTTCGGTGATGAAAAGACACTTGAAATGGCTCTTGAAGCAGCGAAGATCTTTGCTACATGGGTAGTGAACTATGTTCCGGAATTTCCCGGAGGATCTTTTTTTGAGGGATATAATATTTGTGGGGGAGTTATCGCAAATGTCAGAAACCGTCATGTCGGGCCGGGTATTTGTACCAATTCCGCACGCTTTATATATGACCTTGGGAAAATAACAGGAGATTCCCGTTGGATCGATTTGTATTTCCGCATAAAGGCTGCGGCTATAAACTGCATTACCGATTATGACGGAGAGTTTTTTGGCTTGACTTTTGAAAAGATATTTGTTGAGGGTATGCTCAGCGAACAGATCAATATTACTGATGCATTGAGTCATCCGGGAGAAACGTGGCGTGTAAGTGCTTCATGGCCTGCAACGGCTGTTCTTCTTGGCTGGTATGACACGCCTGAAAATTGAATAATGATCTAAGGGACTGGTCTGAATGAGCCAGTCCTTTTTTACGGAAGGTATTGACTTTTGTTTATAGTTGTGGTATAATGAATTAAAAGATTTATTATACCACTTTTTTAAAAGGAGATATACCAATGAAAAAATTTACTTTCGGTACTCCCGAAAAATTTGTTCCCACAAGATTTTGTAAAGGACTTAATTATGTCGAAACAGATATAAAATATGATGTTTCAAGAATTCAGGCTAAAGAAAATTCCAAAGGTTTTGCAATGCTTCTTCCCAAGGGAAAGGACGAGGAGATTTTCGGGTTCGGTCTGCAGCATACTCAAGTGAATTTTTCCAAAGCAAAGCTTACGCTGAGATGTAATGCGGATGCTGTTAAAATTCCCGGTGACTCTCATGCTCCCGTACCTTTCTTTGTAAGTACCGCAGGATACGGTATCTTTTTTGATACTGCACGAGCTGCTGAATTTGATGTCGGCGCTGTAATGCAGGGTATGACTGTCGCTGACAGAACCGAAGTTTCTCTTTCTGAAGAAGAACTCTATGAGGCAAGAAAAGCTGAAGGTGACAGCGTTATTGCGGTTCAGATTCCCGTTGCAAAAGGTGTGGATATTTATATTTTTGAGGGTGAAACAATTACAGATATTGTTGCCCAGTATAATATGTTCTCAGGCGGTGGCTGTGAAGTTCCAGAATGGAGCCTTGGTGTATTTTACAGATGCTGCGGTGAATGGGTTCAGGATCAGGTAATTGAAATGGCGGACTATTTCCGTGACAATGATTTCCCTGTTACTATTCTCGGACTTGAACCCGGCTGGCATAAATATGCGTATCCCTGTTCATTTACATGGAGAGACAGTAAATTCCCCGATCCGGATTCCATGCTGAAATATTTGCAGGAAAAGGGTTATCATATCAGCCTTTGGGAGCATTGTTATACACACCCCTCGGCTCCTTTCTATGAAGAGCTTAAGCCTTACAGCTGTAATTTCAAAGTTTTTGGCGGGCTTGTTCCTGACTTTACTCTTCCCGAAGCAAGACAGCTCTTTATTGATCATCACAAAAATTATGTAATGAAATACAGCATTGACGGCTTCAAGCTTGATGAATGTGACGGAAGTGACTTCTCCGGAGGTTGGTCTTTCCCCAATATGGCGGAATTCCCCTCAGGTATTGACGGTGATCAGTATAAATCTCTTCTCGGTGTTCTTTATGTTCAGACACTTATGGAAGCTATGGACGGAACACCTACTCTCTCCGAAGCCCGTTCTATGGGTTCTCTTTCTGCTCCATATCCCTTTGTTTTGTATTCAGACCTTTACGATCATAAAGAATTTATCCGAGCTTGTATTACGAGTGGTTTCTCCGGTCTCCTGTGGGCTCCGGAAGTAAGAAAAGGTTACGGTGCTTCAAGAAAAGCATGGTTGAGACGTCTTCAGCATGTTATTTTCTCTCCCCAGTGTCTTATCAATGCATGGAATACACCTGTTGCTCCCTGGGTGGAATACGACTGCGTTGACGAAGTGAGAGAAATTTTAAAAAGTAATTATAAGTATATCTTCTTCGATGAATATCAAGACATTAATGAGAAACAAGAGAAAATTCTTTCTGAAATAGTTTCGGGGGATAATTATTACATG
>SVMT01000009.1 GCA_015067305.1 Oscillospiraceae bacterium
TGGCTCTTTTAGCACTAACTAAGCTGTTTAAGCACCTTTAAAATGGAGCCAACCCTATTGAAATACAACCTTTCAGGTTGTATTTCGAATTTCTATAATCATTATAAAGAAAATACTCATTAATAGTCAATAAAAAGATTTAGCAGCTAACACTTATATGCGTTAGCTGCTGCTTTTTATCATTAAATGTTTGTGCTTTGCACGGTAAAAGTTTTTTTGAAGGGGTACGGGGAAACAATTTTTACAAAAAATGTTTCCCCGTAAAACCCAATCCTTATATTAAATATTATAAATCTTCAAATAAGCAAGAGCGTATTTTTTGAGCTTCAAAGTCTGGCAGACCTCGTCACCGTTGAAATATTCCACACGGTCAAGGAGCATATTGTTGTCCTTGTCGGTGATGTAAACTTCAACTTTCTTTCTGCCTTCACCAAGGTTCATCATATCTATGCCGAAATATTCCTCATTTCCTCTGTAGCTTGAAACCATGATCGCTTTGAAGTCCTTACCCGTTGCGCCGAGAGCGTAAAAATCAGGAGTTTCGCAAACAGTTTCAACAAGGCTTTCGCAGTTCGCATAAATATCACCGTAAGCAAGGAATGAATAGTAAGGCTTCTGGGGAATTGCAAAAGCATTGAAAAGACCGCACCAGTTTGAAACGCACTGACCGTCATAATAATGGGCAATATCAATTGGTAAATCATTCATTTTTATAAGAGTTGCCGCGGTATATGCCCCTCCGACTTCACTACGCTGATTTTTAACATTTTCCTCAGCGAGCTCAGGAGTGTCGTCGTTACGAATATTAATCCAAACATCACCGGGAACATCACGTTCAAAACCAACATAGTTCCATTCGTCATAAATGACTAAAGTATCATTGAAATCGCAGTCCAGAAGCTGCTGTTTTACTCCGAGAGCATTGTATTCGATGTCGGAAATGTTTTTATCATAACCGTGGTAAGAGAGAAAATCAAGAGGCAGATCGTTTGCACGGCAGAATTTGATAAAATCCTTACAGCCGTCGTCATTACTGCAGAATGCCATACCGCCGACTTTAAGTTCAGGGTTATATGCCTTGATTCCGAGAACCGCTTTCTTGTAAAGGTCAAAGAGCTGTTCAACTGTGCCGTTTCTCCAGTTGCAACGAAGTCCATGCTCGTTTATGCCTTCGCCCTCGTTCCAGACCTCCCAGTATTTGATTCCGAGTTCAAATCCGTTTGCCCAACCCTCGTTGTAATGACGGATAATATGGATACAAATCCTTACCCACTTGTCAAAATCCTTGGGTGGAGTTGCGAACCAACCCGCATCCTTGTCGTGGTCGATACTTTCACCCAGTCTGTATACTATCTCAGCGCCGAGAGCGTGGATAGCATTGAGAAGCCTGTCCGTAGGTCCGAAGAAATAGTTTTTCTCATCATTTTCATCGGCATCGAAATTGGGAAAAATTCTTGTCACGTCAACAAGAAAACGTGCGTTTGCACCGTCTGTGTCGTGAAGTCTGATTGTAGGAATATGAAGCTTTTTGAAATGGCGGGAAAGGTCAACTATACCCTGTTTGCAGATAGGGCCGTTATTTACACCGTTTATGGGTTTAGGTGCATGAGTTTTTTTAGCAAAGTCAATTTTTATTATATTTTCCATGAATTTCAACCTCCAAATTTCATTAAACATATTATATCATCTATATTAAAAAAAGTCAATAGCCAAACACAAAAAAGAACTTGACAACAGGAAGATTTTGTCGTATAATAAAAAGAAAAAAGGAGATCAAGAATATGGATAAAATAACCGATAACAGAGCTTTCATGAATGAAATGTTCGAAAAGCTGAATATCAGAAAAGATGCCCTTGAATACTTCACCAAACTTGAAGAAAAAATAATGGCAGATGAGGAACTCAACGAAATAATAAGCAATGCCGCATATGACTGCATGACCGATAATGAAATAAATTTCGGTAAATGTATTACTGTTGCAGACGAAAATGCAGCAAAAATCGGCGAACATCCCTATACAATGCAATATCTTATGGCTTTGAGATGTCTTCCTTATCTGAGAGAATTATATAACAAAAACGAAAAACTCACGGAAGAAATGTTCTGGCAAGGCGCTGATGACCTCAGATGTAAACTCAACGAATGTCTTGAAATGCACGGTATTTACGGTTCTTTTGTTGCAGGCTGGTTCGGCAGTTTCCTTAATATGAGCAGAATTTCTCTCGGTAGATTCCAGTATATTCTAAAATATTATGAAGCAGAAACATTCAAAACACCTTACGGCCATATTATTAAAAAAGGCGAACCTATAGTCGAATTCCATATACCATCTTCGGGAGTGCCCCTTACAGATGAGGTCAGAAACGATTCATATCGCAGGGCATGGGAATTTTATAAAGACATCGTTGGCAGCAACAGAGTCATTCTTCGTTGCACGACATGGCTGCTTTATCCGGAAAATTACAGATTTTTACCTGAAAACTCCAATATAATTAAATTTATGGACGACTTTGATCTGGCGTTCTACTCACATTTTAAAGATTTCCATGATAAATGGAGACTTTTCGGAAAAAGCTCTGAAAAACCGCTGGAAGAATGGGACGAAAAAACTTCTCTCCAAAGGGCTTACAAAAAACGTCTGCTTGAGGGAAAACCCACAGGAGACGCAATGGGCTTCATCATCATGGAAGACGGCGTGAATGTAACAAAAAGGCTATAGGTTTTAGTTTACTGAAAATTAAAAAGTAACAGCTACCGCAGATGTTTGTTGCGGTAGCTGTTATTTTCATATCATTTCACACTAACACCTGTTACCTAAAACCTAACACCTAACTACATCACCCTTCATAAAATAATAATGAGATAAGTTTTATGAAAGGTAAAAGCAATGAACCAGATAAAATATAAATGTATTTCGGTGGCATCAATGACTTATGCGCAAAAAGCCGCTGAATTACTGAGAAGAAACGGAATAGATGCATATATAATAAAACAAACGGAGAAAAATGAATTCGGATGCGCTCGCTGTATAAAGATAAGGGAGAAAAATTTCGGAAGAGCTCTTGAAATACTGAAAAACGGCGGAGTAAAAATGAGTGGATATACCTATGACATATAAATACGTTTATCTCGACAATGCAGCATCGACTTTTCCCAAACCTCTGAGCGTTATCAACAGAATGAACAACGCAATGAGATACAACACTGCAAATCCGGGAAGGTCGGGGCATCGGCTGTCAAATCAAAATGCAGAGATAATTTATAAAGCGCGGAAAACCGCTGCTGATTTTTTCGGCATAACAGATTCCCCTGAAAACATCGTGTTTACCCACAGCGCTACGCATTCAATAAATATTGCAATAAATGGGCTGATAGAAAACGGTGATTCTGTTATCATTTCAGATCTGGAACACAATTCAGTCTTAAGACCGCTTGCCGAGAGAGAAAAGGACGGAATGATAACGCTTAAAATAGCTGAAACATCAACTTATGACGATGAAACTGTTGAAAACTTCAGAAAACTCATTGATGCAAAAACAAAAATGATCTTTGTCACCCATGCCTCAAATGTAAAGGGAAACACCTTGCCAATAGAAAAAATAGGTAAATTATGCAAAGATCACGGAATACTTTTCTGTGTGGATTCTTCACAGACCGCAGGCCATCTGAAATGCGATATAAATAGCCTCGGAGCCGATATTTTATGCACTTCGGGACACAAAGGTTTATTTGGTCCGCAAGGCACGGGATTACTTGTATTCAGCGAAAAAATCCCAATAAAGCCACTTATATTCGGTGGTACGGGTGGTTCTTCGCTGATGAAAACACAGCCTTTTGAACTCCCAGAATCGCTCGAAAGCGGAACTCAAAACACAGCAGGTATTGCAGGGCTTGACGAGGGTATAAAATTTGTCAGAACACACGAAAAAGAAATTCACGCAAAAGAAAAAAAACTTTACGGTTTAGCCTTTCAGGGACTGTCCGAATGTAAAGGTATAACCATTTACAGCGACAGATATAACAGAACACCCACTTTAGCGTTCAACATAGGTGATATGCCCTCGGAAAAGGTGACCGAAATACTGGATTCAAAAGGAATTTGCGTGAGAGGCGGTTTCCACTGCGCTGCACTTTTCCATGAAAAGATGAAAACGACACAACAAGGCATGGTCAGGGCAAGTTTCAGCTGGTTCAATACCGAAGAGCAAATAAAGCTTTTTGTAAAAATTTGCCGACTCATAAGCCGCTGACAGAGCAACAGAATATATAGACAGGCAAATGCTCAAAAAAATGTCAAATATATTCTGTTGTATTTTTAATTTACCTCTTGATTTTCTGTAAAATTATTGGTATAATGTATATAGAGATTTCTTACTATACTTATATCAATAGGAGAATGAAAACATGGTTGATTTTTTCACCGACTTATTTAAAAGAATTCATGACGCTTTTATATTCATACAATTCACAGATATTATAGATATTCTTTTTGTAGCAGTCTTCATTTATCTTTGTATAAAACTTTTCAAAAATACTCGTGCAGGACAGCTTGCGCAAGGTGTTATCATTTTGATGATAATCCTTTTGGCAACCGAAATACTTGAATTGAGTGCATCACAGTACATACTCAATTCATTCCTTGAATTCGGTGTTCTTGCGGTTATAATCATTTTCCAGCCGGAACTCAGAAGCGCACTTGAAAAAGTGGGCAGACAGAGCATAAACAAATTTTTCACCTTTGCGAACTCCGAAGATGCGGCAAAATACGAATCTAAAGTTACAGAAATGATATCCGATATTACAGCTGCAGTAGAACGTCTTTCCGCCACTAAAACAGGCGCTTTGATAGTTATCGAAAGAGATACCAAGATCGGAGATATCATTGACACAGGTATCGCCGTAGATGCGTCCACAACGCCCGAACTTGTAACAAATATTTTCTATAACAAAGCACCTCTACATGACGGTGCAATGGTCATTCGCAATAACAGGATCGCTGCCGCAGGATGTTGGCTCCCGCTTACACAAAAACATCTTGACAACGATCTGGGTACACGTCACAGAGCAGGACTTGGAGTCAGTGAAGTTTCAGATGCTATAGTTATAATAGTTTCCGAAGAAACAGGTATTATTTCATTGGCTATTGAGGGACAACTCCACAGAAGATTTTCCCCCGATGCTCTCACTGTTAATCTGAAAAAACTCCTCATTAAGAAAAGCGACGAAAAGAAGAAAGATTTCTTTGCAAATCTTTGGAAAGGAAGGGGTTCCAAATGAAAAAATTCAAAGAATTTCTCGTAAGGATATTTAAAAGCGATACCTTTCTGAAAATACTCTCCCTCTTGATAGCAGTCGTATTTTGGCTCTATATCGTAACCATAGCAGACAATGAGTTAGGAAAAACATATCAGGATGTCCCCGTTACTTTCGCATATGAGGGCACAGTACCTTATAACAGCGGTCTCATGCCGCTTGTAACAAGCAGATCTTACGATGTGGCTGTAAGAGCTTCAGGTCAGAGGGTTGACCTTATGAACTTCTCAAAAGAAGAAATACAGGTCTCATTCGACTTCAGCAGAATAAATAAAGCCGGAACTTATAAGGTTCCGCTGATAGTATCAACAAACGATCCAGCAATTACAGTAGAGATCGTGGGTGACGACGAGATCACCATGACATTTACTGAGAGAGCTACTGTAAACCTGTCCGTTACTTTCAGAAAAGACGGTAATTATGCTTCGGGCTACGAAGAAATAAATAAACTTATATCCCCCAAAACAATTTCCGTCGAAGGTCCCAAAGATATTGTTGAAAAGATCAGCTTTGCGGAAGTTCAGATCCCCGTTTCAAACAAAAGTGAGTCTTTCTCGGAACTCTCGGATATACTCCTTCTTACAGCAGACAGAGTTTATGTTGACAGAACATATCTTACCATATCATCAACCACGGCAAATGTTGAAGTTGAACTTGCTTACAGAAACTCATTGAAAGTTCAGGCAACCCCTGTCAACAAGTATGGCGGTAATGAAGAAAGCTATACAACTATCACGTATTCATCGCCTTACGTTCTTTTCCAGGGCGAACCGAGTCTCTTTACAACAGGAATACTTTTTATCGGAGATATCGCTCTTGAAGACATTAAGACCCAGACAGCAACAAAGAGTTACAAGATCATTCCTCCCGAAGGTCTGACCTGTGTTGATGACATTATGGAAATTGAAGTAACTGTTGACATGGGCGTATCCATAATAAAAAATACAAAAATACCTTCATCGGCAGTAAGAAACTGCTTTGTAAGAAATGTTCCCGAAGGTAAAAAAGCAACCGTTACACCTGAAAATGTATACGTATCCCTGAGAGCTCTCCCCTATGTCCACGAAAACCCCAACGTAAACAACTGGAGTTATTATGTGGATCTCAACGACACGATGAACAGTGACGGAAAATATCCTCTTCACATCGTCATTCCGTCAGATGTTCCCGCAGGACTTCTATCTCAAGCATATGTCTACGTTTTGATTGAGGATGCAGAATGAAAACAATAAATAATATCAGACTCCCCCTCGGTTCTACCGAAGGGGAAGCTATTTCAGAAGCCATGAAGCTTTCGGGCTGCTCAAAAAACTGTAAAGCTGTGGTTGCAAAAAAATCAATAGACGCCCGAAGAGCAACGATCTGGGAAATATACTCGGTAAACATTTACGAACCAGATGAAAAAGACCCCGATTTCTACAATTTTTCGGAAGTCAATCAAAAAAATATCAACTGCGGAAATACTTATGTCGTAGGTTTCGGACCTGCAGGAATATTTGCGGCATATTTACTCTCCTTATCAGGGTTAAAACCGATAATAGTTGAACGTGGTGAGCCCGTTGAAAAAAGAGCAGTTTCTGTTGAAAAATTTCTCAATGGCGGCGAACTCAACGAAAATTCCAATGTCCAGTACGGTGAAGGCGGCGCAGGAACATTTTCTGACGGAAAGCTGACGACAAGAATAAATGACCCACGTTGCAAATTTGTTCTTAAATCCTTTTATGAACACGGAGCTCCCGAAGAGATCCTGTATAAGGCAAGGCCACATATAGGAACCGATGTTCTGCGAAATGTTGTTGCGAATATGCGAAACGCCATAATCAAAAACGGCGGCAAGATACTCTATAACACAAAAATGACCGATATTGAAATAAATAACGGCAGAATATGCGGAATTTATCTCGACGGTGAATTCCATGAAGCCGAAAACATTCTTATCGCAACGGGAAACGGTGCAAGGGATACATACGAAATGCTTTTGAATAAGAATGTTTCCACAGAGGCAAAGCCTTTTTCCGTCGGTTTCCGTATGGAATTTCCGCAAGCAGAACTCAATAATGCAATCTATGGCAAAAACAGCGCAAACAGAAGCCTCCCACCTGCGGAATACAATTTCTTCACTCATATTGGTGGCGATAAGACCAATACAGTCTATACTTTCTGTATGTGCCCCGGCGGTCATGTCATAAATTCATCATCTGAAAACGGGTATCTCGTAACCAACGGAATGAGTTACCATGCCCGTGACGGCAAAAACGCAAATTCGGCATTACTTGCATCGGTCAAATTTGATACTCCCAATGAGGGCATAGAATTCCAGAAAATGCTTGAAAAAGCGGCTTTTGAAACTGCAAAAGGGCTTGCACCCGTAACTTTGGCAAAAGATTTTCTTGATAAAAAGGGTTCAAAAAAATTAGGGCGTGTCTCCCCCACATTCAGACCCGGAGTTGAACCTGAGGACCTGTACAGACTTTTCCCCGAAAGCGTTTCAAATCGTTTGGCAACAGGGCTTTCCGAATTCCAAAAGAAAGTTTTCAAATGTGATGAATCCGTTTTAACGGGCGTGGAAACGAGGACCTCGGCACCATTGAGAATACTCCGTGACCCTGAAACTTATGAGGCTCTCGGCATTTCGGGACTTTACCCATGCGGCGAAGGCTCAGGCTACGCAGGAGGCATCGTAAGCTCTGCAGCGGACGGATTAAGATCTGCGGAAGCACTCATAAAAAGACTTACAGGATTAGACATTAAAACAGGGAATTAGACCTTAGGCCACAGGGCTTAGGGTTCAGTAAACCAATAATATGATAAATAACAGGCATCGGCACACAATCATACCGATGCTTATTCTTATATATTATCGTTCGTGAATCATTCGAAGTTCAACATTCGGATTTCCGAGTTTAATTTCAGCAGATACACCATCGAAACGAAAACCGAATCTTTCATAAAAACGAATCGCTCTCTCATTTCCTTTAAGTACCCATACAGCAACTTTTTCATAATCGGAAAGTCTTTCGATTGCAGCTTTCATCAACTCATATCCTACTTTTTTGCCTTGATATTCAGAAAGAACATAAATTGCAAATACTTCTCCATAGTTTGAGAGTGATTCATCACGATATCTCCCATATCCTGCAAAGCCGATAACCCTATCCCCGTCTTTTGCTATGATTAAATTGTCTCGCCATTTGTGTGCAATATCAACACATTTTTCAAGGGTATGCTTTTGCAAATATTCAGAGTCGATCAATCCTGCATAGGTATCCTGCCACGATCTATAATGCACATAACCCTTGCCGTTGATCTCATCTTCAGTTTCCATATCTTTGATCAAATATTCATCCATCTCATATTCTCCTTAATTATACATCTCTTACAAAAGTAATTATAAGTTTGACCTCGAAATTGTGCCACAAAGTAACGTCAACGACTTCCCAGCCCTGTTTCGCCATTTCATTCATTACTATTCATTACTCTTTCAATTTCTTTTCTTTCGGATTCAACAACTTTGTATTCTTTCATTATTTCACATCCTCAAACATTTATAAGTTATAATAGTATAGCAAATAAATGTGAACTTTTCAACCGAGGAAAATTCCCTAAAAATATTCACTTTTCCGTTTCAGAATTACGCTTGACTATGGCGTATGATAGTGGTATAATTTTCAGTATAATAAATTCACATGGACATCACTATTTTCACATCATGAAAGGACATAAAAATGCTGCAATTAAAAAACATTGTAAAGCACTATACAGCAGGCGACTCCGAAGTTGAAGCCCTGAAAGGCGTTAGTATCTCTTTCAGAAAAAACGAATTTGTTTCTATTCTCGGACCGTCAGGCTGCGGCAAAACCACAATGCTCAATATCATAGGTGGTCTTGACCGTTACACTTCAGGTGACCTTATCATAAACGGTCGCTCCACAAAAGAATATAAAGACTCGGATTGGGACACCTACAGAAACCACTCTATCGGGTTTGTATTTCAGAGTTACAACCTCATTCCCCATCAGACGGTTCTTTCAAACGTAGAACTTGCGCTGACGCTTTCAGGTGTTTCCAAAACTGAAAGAAGAAAAAGAGCCGTTGAAGCTCTTAAAAAAGTTGGTCTCGGTGACCAGATCCACAAAAAACCGAATCAGATGTCAGGCGGTCAGATGCAACGTGTAGCGATTGCAAGAGCTCTTGTGAATGACCCCGATATTCTTCTTGCCGACGAACCCACGGGCGCATTGGACACAGTAACAAGCGTTCAGATCATGGATCTCCTTAAAGAGATATCAAAAGACAAACTTATAATCATGGTAACCCACAACAGGGAGCTTGCGGAAGAATATTCTTCAAGAATAATCAGTCTCCTTGACGGCGAAGTTACAGACGACACCATGCACTATTCCGATGAAGAAGTGGAAAAAGACCTGAAAGCCGAAAAAGCAGAACTCAAAAAAGGCAAAAAATCCATGTCGTTCTTCACAGCTCTTTCCCTGTCATTCAATAACCTCATGACAAAACGAGGCAGAACGATCCTCACCGCTTTTGCGGGAAGTATCGGCATCATCGGTATAGCTCTTATCCTTGCAATGTCCACGGGTATACAGGCGTATATCGACGAAATTCAAAGAGATACACTTTCATCCTATCCGCTGACAATTGAAGCCCAGCAGGCAGACCTTTCTTCTGTATTCGCCTCAATGGCTCCCACCCAATCGGATGCAACTGACGGCAACCACGGAACCGACGCAGTGTATTCAAACTCAAGTATATATGAGCTTTTCAATGCAGTTCTCAATACGGAAGTTTATGAAAATGACATGGAATCCTTCAAGAAATATCTTGACAAAGAATTGGTTGAAGAAACAAGTGAAAGCGGTCTCTACAATTACGTTTCATCAATTCAGTATCTGTACACGACATCATTGAATATGTACGTAAAAGGTCCTGACGGCGAATATGTAAACACCGACATGACAGACTCATTCTCCGCAATGGCAGATAATTCCGCTATGGGAGAAATGATGTCCAACAACATGATGACTCAGTTTTCGGCTCTTAATCTTTGGGAGGAAATGCTCCCAGGTAAAGACGGTGAACTGATATCAGATCTTATATATGAACAGTTTGATCTTATCCACGGTAAATGGCCCGAAAAAGCAAACGAAGTTGTACTAATTCTCAGCAAAAACAATGAAATATCAGACCTTGCATTCTATGCGCTCGGTCTCATGAGCGATAAAGAAATTCAGGATATCATGATGTCCGTTATGAAGCAGGAAACCGTTGAAGTTGTTAACAGAGAAATTTCCTACGAAGATGTTCTTGACATTTCATTCAAATTGCTCACAGATCCCGATTATTACACAGATTCTGACGGAGACGGTATCTGGACTGACATAAGAGATAACCACGAAATGCTTGAAATGGTCATCAACAGCGCTCAGAATATCGAAATCGTGGGTATAATCCGTCCCAATGAAGACGCAACAGCAACTCTCCTCTCAGGCACATTCGGCTACACATCAGCCCTTACAGAACTCGTTATTGAAAAAGTCTCCGAAAGTGAGATCGTAAAACAGCAAAGTGCGAAAGAAAACGAAAACTACGATGTATTCACAGGTCTTCCATTCATAATGACAGAAGCCCTTGACCCCACCGATGGATACAAAGCTGAAGAGATCAAGAAATATTTCGATTCACTTTCCGCTGACCAAAAGGCTGAACTTTATCTTGAAATGGCATCGGTCCCCACGGAAGAATACGTTTCAACAACTCTTGAAACATACATGGAAATGTATGACACGAGAGAAAAAATTGAAGAAATGATCTCAACTTCCTACGGAATGGCTCTCGAAGAGATCAAGTCATATCTTGATTCTTATTCTGACGAAGAACTCAACGAACTCCTCAGAACGAATCTGACGGAAATGATAAAAATGCAGTATGCATCCGAAGTTGAAAAACAGGTTGAAGGCATCAAAACAACTCCCTCAGAAAGCGAACTTGCAGAACTTATGGGCAGAATAACTGAGCGTCTCACCACAAGAGAAATGAAGATAGGCTATGTTATGCAGAATTGGTCCGCAATCACTACTATGGATCAGAATTCAATCGGTGCATACCTCTTTGCTCTCCCCGACGAGGCTCTTAACGAAGCAGTAAATTCAGTTGCCGTAAAATCCGCCGCAGAGCTTTACACTTCACTTGCGGGAGATATGTACGCCGACACAGCCAACGAAAAGGTTGCCGCAATGTTCGACAAAACTTTCGGCACGGAAACGGATATTGAGATACTTGCCCAATACTACGACAACTATATGCCATCCACAGTTTCAGGTTCAACGCTTTCCGACAATCTGAAAAAGCTGGGAGTAGTTGACAAAAATAAGCCTTCTCTCATCAACATTTATGCGATGACATTCGAAGACAAAGACACGATATCCAGTCTTATTGAAGAATATAATGCAGATCTTCCCGAAGATGAAAGAATCAATTACACAGACTATGTGGCACTTCTTATGTCTGGAATCACAACCATTATTGATGCTATTTCTTACGGTCTGATCATTTTCGTTTCAGTATCTTTGGTAGTATCCTCAATCATGATAGGTATCATCACTTACATTTCCGTACTTGAAAGAACCAAAGAAATTGGTATTCTCCGTTCGATCGGTGCTTCCAAACGCGATATCTCACTTGTATTCAATGCAGAAACAATGATCGTCGGTTTCACCTCGGGACTTATGGGTATCGGACTTTCACTTCTTCTTTGTATTCCGATCAACTTCATAGTTCACACACTTACGGGAATCAATTCCCTCAGCGCATACCTCGAACCTATGGCTTGCGTTATCCTTGTAGCTATCAGCGTCGGACTCACACTTATAGCAGGTCTTATCCCCTCAGGATTTGCCGCAAAGAAAGACCCCGTTGAAGCACTCAGAACAGAATAAATGCAGAATGCAGAGTGCAAAGTGCAGAATATAATAGTAAATGGAAAACCTCAGAAATGGGGTTTTCCTATTATCATTTTAACGAGTTTGCATTTTTTTCAGATTTACCCTATTGACAAAACGAAAATCATCTGCTATAATATATAGGCGTTCTGAAGAGGAACGAAAAACTTAATAAATGCGAGGATGGCGGAACTGGCAGACGCACTACTTTGAGGGGGTAGCGAACATTTGTTCGTGTGGGTTCAAATCCCATTCCTCGCACCAAATGAAAATAACATCGGACGAAAGTTCGATGTTGTTTTTATTTTATAAAGAGGACTGGGATTTGAAGGTTCGGTAGTGAATGACAGTCCAGTGGACTGTCAGAGCCGAACCGCGCTCTTTGCCGCAGCAAAGGCAAATCCCATTCCGGTCCCCATTATTAGTCAAAACTTTATTTTTAATATTGGTTTAATCTCGCATTCTCCCTCAGTCGGCGTTCGCCGCCAGCTCCCTCCCGGAAGGAGCTTGTTATAAATTTGCCGCAGCAAAGGCAAATCCCATTCCTCGCACTATCTGTCAGAACCGCACCATGACGGTTGCGGTACCCGAAATTTATACATATCGTAATTCCCGTTTTAAATTTCGACCGCTGCCCAGCGCTTTTTGTTCGCTTCATCTTCCACAGGAAGCGCTCACAAACGCACACTCCGTCCGCAGACGGGTAAATACCATCCCCTGCACATATATAGTTGAAATCAATACTGAAAATATTTTAGAAATTAGAGAAACGCAGGTCAAAGGTAAGAAAACAGTATTTTTCCGAAGATTATAAAGTTGAAAACAAGGAATAACAAATTAAAAATCTATCATATTTTTGACTGAAATAACAGTTCTTACGGATATATTCGTTCAAATCAATCCGTTTTAGTTATTTTTATCTCAAAAATCAACTATGCTCCAAATATAATAGCTGAATTAACTTGAATTTTCAGTTACCCAGAGGGAATATAACGTAAAATTTGTATAATAAGCAGGAAAAACCCGCAAATCTTACAGTTTCCGCAAATCAAATCCGTATATTTCACAGTTAATCTGCCGATTCTTTTAATATAAAAATACAAAATAAACATTTGTTATTTTTATGATAAAGAAACCAAAATATTCCGAATTCAATAATTACCCTCTTGCATTTTTCTTGTTAAAATGTTAAAATATAGCGGTAGAAAAAATTTAACACGGAGGTATTTTGTATAATGAGTCTTTTATACGAAAACTTGTTACAGTTCACTTGGCAACAAGGCGTTATGATCCTTGTCGGATTACTGCTCGTTTTCCTTGCCATTAAAAAAGAAATGGAACCTACACTCCTTCTGCCCATCGGTATCGGTACTGTTATTGTTAACATTCCCAATGTTGATGCGATCATGGAGCACGGTCCCCTTACAACACTTTACGAAGCAGGTATCGCAAACGAACTTTTCCCATTGCTCCTCTTCATCGGTATCGGTGCAATGATCGACTTCGGTCCCCTGCTCGCAAATCCGAAACTTATGATATTCGGCGCTGCAGCTCAGTTCGGTATCTTCTTTACCCTCTGTATGGCTTCAATGTTCTTCGGCGCAAACGATGCGGCTTCAATCGCTATCATCGGTGCGGCTGACGGCCCCACAGCTATTGCGGTTTCCCAGACACTTAATTCCGCATATCAGGGTGCGATCATGGTTGCGGCATACTCTTATATGGCGCTTGTTCCCATTATCCAGCCCCCTGTAATCAAACTTCTTACAACAAAAGAAGAAAGACTTATCCGTATGCCTTACGAACCCAAGTCTGTTTCCAAAACAACAAAGATCATCTTCCCCATTGCGATCACTATCGTTGTTTCTGCGATCGTTCCAAAGTCCGCTTCCCTTATTTTCTTCCTGATGTTCGGTAACCTCATCAGAGAATGTGGCGTTCTTGATTCACTTTCCGAAACAGCTCAGAAAGTTCTTGCAAACCTTGTAACTATCTTCCTTGGTATCGCAGTTGCAACTCAGATGACAGCTGAAAAATTCCTCAAACCCGAAACACTTCTCATCCTCGGTCTCGGACTTGTAGCGTTCATCTTTGACACAGCAGGCGGCGTGCTTTTCGCAAAACTTCTTAACCTCTTCCTCAAGAAGAAGATCAACCCCATGATCGGTGCGGCAGGTATCTCTGCGTTCCCCATGTCCGGACGTATCGTTCATAAAATGGGTCTTCAGGAAGATCCCCAGAACTTCCTTCTCATGCAGTCCACAGGTGTTAACGTTTCCGGTCAGATCGCTTCTGTTATTGCCGGCGGTATCATTCTGAACCTCTTCGGTTGATTGAAAGGAGATTGAAATGATGTTTCTCGATAAAATGGAATTCATGTTTGAACCCATGAACTTTATAAAATACCTCCCCTATATGGGAACAGGTCTTTTGGTTATTTTCGTTATCATCGGTATACTTATCGGTATCACAATGATACTCAATAATGTTTTATCCAAAAAGAAAGATGACAACAAATAAATGAGATCAAGACTCTCGGAAAAACAATTCCGAGGGTCTTTTTATTGCATTACAACTTTTGTCAAATTTACACCCTTTTCTGTTCCACTAAATTTTACAAAATAACCTATTGACAAAACACATTTTCTATGATATAATATATAAGCGTTCTGAAACAGAACGAAAAACTTAATAAATGCGAGGATGGCGGAACTGGCAGACGCACTACTTTGAGGGGGTAGCGAACATTTGTTCGTGTGGGTTCAAATCCCATTCCTCGCACCAAACAAGGAAACACCAAGTATAACTTGGTGTTTTTTTGTTTTATACAAAGAGGAATGGGATTTGAAGGGTCGGTAGTGAATGACAGTCCGGTGGACTGTCAGAGCCGAACCGCGCTCTTTGCCGCAGCAAAGGCAAATCCCATTCCTCGCACTATCTGTCAGAACCGCACCATGACGGTTGCGGTACCCGAAATTTATACACATCGTAATTCTCGTTTTAAATTTCGACCGCTGCCCAGCGCTTTTTGTTCGCTTCATCTTCCACAGGAAGCGCTCACAAACGCACACTCCGTCCGCAGACGGGCAAATCCCATTCCGAGCCTATATTCATTATTCATTTACACAAACGGATTTTAAATGAATAATGAATAATTAAGTTTGCTTTTTGCCTGCAAGCGAAAAACATTTTTTTAATTTCACATAAACAAAATCACTGTGGAATATCATTCTACAGTGATTTTTATAAACACAATATTAATCTATTTTCTTACCGCAATAAGAACAATAATCCCCGTTAGAAAGTCGGAGTTTCCCGCAATGAGGGCATTTATTACTGAAGAGTCTGTATAAATAGCAAACTATCATGACTACAATTAAAACTCCCCCGACATAAACGAAAGCCTCGATGTCGTAATTGCCGTTGAATATTTTTACGCCGACTATTCCCCAATCAATAAAAAATAAAATCAGCGAAGCAACATACAACCATGTCATAAATTTTCTCATTGAATTTGTACCACATTATTCTTTCTCAAAAAGGAATGCTCCTATTCTTATTGAGTGTCCCTTTGACTTTTCGTTTTTATTCTCTGAAATCTTCATTACAATATGATGAGATTTCCTTTCAAGTTCAGAAGCTAAAATACTGCAAGAAACCCTGTCAAAGCTCAAGCAAAATGTATCCCAAAGAGAAACTGTCTCAACTTCACCGCCGTCTATAGAAAATTCAAGGTCTCCCGAATTGGAATCAAAAGTACAGTAAAGTCCGAAAGAACTGCCAAAAAAGTCAAACTCCAAAGTTGCTCCGACTTGCTCAGAATAAATATAATCGGGATTTTTACCCATCATCGTATCTTCCGAAATCTTCCACAAATCTCCGGCATAATCCGAAGCCATAAATAATGAAGCATTTTCGAGAGTATTAACGGTTTTAGGTTCGGCTTTAAAGTCAATATTCCAATCGTAATTATCCAAATAATTGCAAATCTCATCTGCATATATCTTTCCGCCTGCTGAATTCGGATGAATGCCGTCAGGTAAATATTTTTTGATTTCGTCTCCGGAACGAACTATATAATCAGAAAAAGCTTTTCCGACATTTATGTACGGAATATTGTAATATGACGCTATTTCAGCATGAGATATTACCATTTCCGGAGTACTTCCTTTAAAATAATAATAAGTCAGATAACCTTCGGCACCGGTACCGATAAAAGCTATCAAGGTATTCGGATTCTTTTTCAGAGTCTTACGTATCATACCTTCCATACTGCGTTCAAAAAGATTCATTTCTGAAGAATAGTCATTAACGCTGAACTCGATAAATACAATATCGGGGTCATGATTAAGTACGTCACGGTCAATTCTGTGAACGCCTAAATACGACGGCGTACCACTTACACCTCCTTTTATTTCAACAAAACTGTTTTCAGGATATTTTGCCTCCAGATACTTAAGCACATGACTTCTGTATTTATCATCTTCGGTTATTGAGCCTCCAATATAACCAATATTGATTACTTTTTTCTTTTTACATAACTCTGAAAATCTCATATAACAACCCCCTGATTTTTTTCATTTCCTATATTATACCACATTAAACAGAAAAAGTCAATAGGTAGCACGACTTTTTCCAAAAAAAACAGTCAAAGAGGAAAAAATTTACTTGACAAAAGAATAAATATATGATATTATATAAGTAGTAAATAAAATCATACAGAAAAGGTTGTGACACAATGAAAGTAGGAATAGCAGACTATGGCATGAATGTATGGTACGGAAGCTGTTACAGTTATGCCGACAGATGGTCCGATATCAAAAAAATAGGATATGACGGACTTGAGAGACTTCAACCCATAAGCGCAGACGATGCGTTGGAAAAAGCCGCAGAACTGAAACGCAGAAACATGGACTTTGCAACTTGTCTTGCACCAAACATCGAACACGCTATCAAATGGACAGCGGCTCTCGGCAAAAAATACATCTGGATAGAGCTTGACGCAGGAAACGACGAAGAATATTACCGCAGAGTTAATTATCAGGTCGAAGCTTGTGCAAGATACGGCATTAAAGCAGTTCTTCACAATCACCTCGGTTCAAGAGTTGAATCTCAGGAAGAATTGGAGCGTTTTCTTGTAAACTGCCCCGATGCCGGAATGGTCTTCGACACAGGTCATCTCGCAGGCGCAGGCGGAAATGTTATTGAGATCGTTGAAAAATACAGCGAAAGGATCATTTCTCTCCACGTTAAGGACTTCGTTTATAAGGACAAAGATGCAGATAATTGGTGGGACAGACTCAGATTCTGCGGGCTCGGCTGCGGTGAAATGGGAGACCTGAACGCAGAAGTTATAAATCTCCTCAAAAAACGCGGCTATAATGATTGGATACTTGTTGAACACGATACACATTTGAGAGATCCGCTTAAGGACCTCGCAGACAGCAGAGATTACATCCGCAAAAAATGCGGTATATGATAAATTGGCACATTATAAATCTGAAAGGAATTGAATTTAAATGAAACTTGGTATTATCAATGGCTGGGCAGAATCCTGTTTCCAGTACGTAAGCAGCAGAAAGCTTGAATTTATCGAATGGTGCGTAAACAACAGAAAGGATATCGAAAATATTAACAACGATATCGAAAACATCAAAGGCTATATCGCTAAGTATAATATGCCCATCGCTTCCATAGGTAGCTGGGGACACAACAGAATCGACCCCGAAACAGGTGACATCAACAAAGTTGAATTCGATTATGATGCTCAGCTCGTTGACATCTGCGAAAAAGTTGGCTGTCCCGTATTTGTTACAGGCGTTAACTATGTTAAAGATATGACTCTCCTTGACAATTGCAATGCGGCTGTTAAATATCTCAAAGCTATCGTTGAATACGCTTCTGCAAAAGGCATCAAAGTTGCAGTTTACAACTGTGATTGGAACAACTACGTTTGCGAACCCAAGATCTGGGATCTCGTCCTCCCCAATGTTCCAGGTCTCGGCATCAAATACGACACTTCCCACTGCAGAAACAGACGTGGCGACTATATTGACGAAGCTGTCAGATACGGAGACAAATTCTATCATGTTCATATCAAAGGTCATCTCCGCGTAAAAGGTGAAGGTTACGACGATGCGCCCGCAGGTCTTGACGATACAAACTGGCCCGCATTCATGGATGTTCTTTACACAAAGAACTACGACGGTGGTCTCAGCATCGAACCTCACTCAAACTACTGGAAAGGTCTCAAAGGTCAGTGGGGCGTTGACTACACGATCAACTTCATGAGAAACCTCATCATGCCCGCAGACTACACAGAAGAATCCACAACATACATGCCTTCAGGTAACTGATCATAGAAGACCAAGGGAGACTTTTTTGCGGGGGAACATTTTTGTAAAATTGTTCCCCCGCCCCCTCAAAAAACTTTTACCGTGTGTAACCACACAATCTCTGTTGCGCATATTAACTTAATTAAATTAGAGTTCGGGGAAAACCGATTTACAAAAAAAGGTTTTCCCCGAAAAAAGTTATTCTTTAATTATTCTGCAACAACTTCAGCATCTGCAGCGTTTTTGATAACGCTTTCGATACCGTTTTCGCAGCTTGCCTTAGCTTTGTAGCCTTCGGAAACAGCGATAACTTCACCGTTGCGAGCCTTCAGACGGAAACGGAACTCGCCAGCTTTGTCTGTGTACATTTCAAACTTAGGATTTGTAACAGTTTCAAAGCCTTCAACAGTCTGGTCTTCGATCTTTGCAACTGCAGAGTTCTTAATAACGCTTTCAATGCCGTTTTTGCAAGCAGCATCGGAAGTGTAAACTTCAGAAGAAGCAATAACCTGACCGTTTGTAGCGAGAAGATCAAACTTTACGCCTGTAGCTGTTTTTTTAATAAGAAATTTTCCCATGTTAATATCACCTTTCAAAATTTTTTTAGGTTAATTATATTATACACTCAAAAAAACAATTTGTCAAGCCCTTAATGAAAAAATAATCCTGAAAGAGACAAAAAATTATGGAAAGAAAACTAAAATACATAATAAACTCGGATTTTGACGGAAAAACCGTTAAGGAATTCCTGAGATACAACCAAATTTCAACCTCTATGGTGACACGTTTAAAAAAACTGGACAACGGAATAATGCTGAACGGAGAGCGAGTTTTTGTAACGGCTAAGCTTTCGGAAGGAGACATCCTCGAACTGCTTACAGAAAGCGGTGAAGAACATTCAGAGTTCATCTTCCCTACCGAGGGAAAACTTGATATAATTTATGAAGACGAAGATTTTCTTGCAGTAAATAAACCTCCATATCTTCCTGTACACCCCTCAAAAGGTCATCCATACGACAGTCTGGCAAATATTGTAGTTTATTATTACAAACAAAAAAACGAAAACTTCACTTTCCGATGTGTAAATCGCCTTGACAAAGATACTTCAGGTGTAACTCTCATTGCGAAAAACGCATATGCTCACGAACTGATGAGAAGACTCAACGTCGAAAATAAAACAGATAAAACATATTATGCTATCGTACACGGGAAACCTGAAAAAGAAAACGGACTCATTGATCTTCCCATATACCGACCCGAAGAAGCCACCATAAAAAGAATAGTTGATGAACGCGGAAAACAGGCGAAAACCTTATATGAAACAGTAAAAACAAACAACAAGCTTTCCCTAATTAAGATAAAACTCCTAACAGGACGTACTCACCAGATCAGAGTCCATTTTTCACATATCGGACATCCCCTCGCAGGAGATTTCCTTTACGGCGATGAAAACGACGGTGTTATAGCACGCCAGGCGCTCCATTGCGGAGAGCTCTCTTTCATTCATCCTATCAATGAAAAGCAGCTAATACTGACAGCAGAACTCCCCGAAGATATGAAAAACATTGAAATTTAACGATTTTCCGCAGATATAATAAATAAAGCTCTTGACAAAAGCTTTATTTTTTTATATAATTAAATAGGGGGAATATACACTTGATCCCTTCCCCGAAAAAAGGGATTTTTTCCATATGAAAAAGTATTCTATCCATTTACTTTCAGAAAACAATAAGTTAGAATATTAATGACATTTCACATAACAGAAAGGACGACGCATCATGACAAAAAATTTCAGAATCGGTATTGACACATCAGGAGACAGAAACCCCAGAGACAAGCATTTCAATGCAAAAGCAATGAAAGCTATGGGCTTGGATTTCCTCTGCTATAAATATGGAGGCGTTCGAGGCAAAACGATCAAAGAAGCTTGTGCTGAAGCCGTACAGCTTGCTAAAGAATGCGAAGAAAACGGACTCAAATTTTACCTTAACGTAGAAACAGGAAACTTCAACGAACAGATATTGTCAGCAGAAGGCTACGACTGGGCAAACAGAGAAGACGGAAACCATCTTTTCAAAGTCCCCGATGAAATACTTGAAGAGCTTGCAAAATACGATTCCTTCATGGGTCTGCAATACGATGAAATGGAACACTCCCAGCTCACAAGAAACCTTTCACTCACACTTGACAATCCCAAATGCGATATGGTAACTCTCGGTGAAACTACAGGAATGACATTTGAAGAAGCTGACAACTGTGTTTATGAAAACGCAAAAGCTCTCGTTGAATCTGTTGTAAAACACGGTGACCTCAAGGTTTATTCCGAACACGTTTGGCCCGTTCTTTTCCATAATTTCGCACGTGCAGGAATCACTCCCGCATACAAACAGATGAAGGAACACTGGTCCAATGTATGGGCTGCATGCGCAATGGGTGCTTCTCTCCAATATAACAGAGAACTCTTCTCTTGCGTAGACTTCTGGAACCATAATACATATCCGGGACACTCCCCCGAAGAAATGTGGGGCAATATGCTCTTTGCTTATTGGGCAGGTATTGACGCTATGTACATCGAAGCTACACACCGTGGCATCTACGACATAGTTGACGGAGACTGCGACAATATCGTTTGGGGCAAACACGGTGAAAAACTCCTTGACTTCTCCAACAGATACATTAAGGAAAACGTACGTGATTATACATTCAGAGATTACGAGCCTGCAACAGCTATCATCAGATTTGACGATACTGAGTGGGGTCAGGGCGAAAACCACTACTGCACAGTTGACGACCACGGAACACCTGCACGTCTCTATTGGATAGACTACCTCTTCGGCTCAAAAACATTGAAGACTTCTCCCGAATCCGAAGAATGGATCAAAGCATGGAGCACCATCACACACGGAAACGTAAAAGAAAACTCTATGTCATGGAACTATGCTTACCCCTATAAAGGTATGCCCCACCGTTCTTTTGCTCCTGCTTATGCTCCCATTGTATATGACGACACAGTATCAAAAGAACTCATGCAGACTTTGAGACTTGCTTTCCTCTGCGGTCTTAAGATCAGCGATTCCACATACAAAGCTGTGTGCGAACTCGTTAAAGAAAACGGTCTTACTGTTGTAACTTCCAAGCGTTTTGCTCCTGCTGAATTTACCGAAAAATACAATGGTGGAACTGCAGTATTTGCAGACGGTAAAGGAAAATGGATCATCACAGACAATATGGCAGGCGAAGAACTCAAGAAAGAGATAGCTCCCCTTCTTGGTAACAGCGACGAGATCGTTTATAAATTCAAGGGCGGCAAGGAAGTCATCATGAAGGTTTCCGAAGATGGCAACGAACTTACTGTTGAAAGGAACTTCTGATTCTTATGGAAATGATATATCTTGCTCTTACCTGTACGTTTTTCTCTGTTCAGTTTATTTTTTCAAAACTCTACCAAAAGAACTCCAACGGCTCCATAAATGCGTCCCTGTGGATGACGATATTCTATGCGATATATTCTATCGTATTCTTTGGTGTTCAGATCGGTTTTACACCTGAGATATCCACATCTGCCGTAATTTACGCATTATTATATTCAGTTGCTGGTGTTTTCACAACACTTTCATCTATAATCGGTATGAGTCTCGGCAGAGTTTCAACGATCACCACATTCATGCTCCTCGGCGGTATGGTCCTCCCGTTCATATACGGGGTGACCGTGCTTAACGAAGCGATCACCATTCCCAAAGTTATCGCCATCGTTATTATGATAGTTTCTCTTATTCCGAGCCTTATCAGTAAGGAAGAGGGCGAAAACAAAGAACAGGACAAGAAAAAGCATATGCTTTATATCCTTGTTTTACTGATCGTATTTATCGGCAACGGTGCTATCAGCATCATCACAAATGCTTCGCAGAAAGCTCCCGATGCTGTTTCCACAGAAAACTATATGTTTATCATTGCCGTTATACAGATCATTATTGCACTTACAACAGCGATAATAATTGCACTCAAGAACAAAAAATCCGAAGAAAACTTCACAAAATCCCTTTTCTCAGGTGTTGGCAGATCTTATACACTCAAAGCAATACTCCTCGCATTCCTTTGCTCAGCACTTTACGGTGTATGTAACTCCCTCGGTAATGTATTCAGTCTTGCGTGCGTTAACGCAAACATGGACGCATCCATACAGTTCCCCGTTATCAGCGGTTCTGTAATCGTTCTTACAGCACTTATCGCATGGGCACTCTTCAAAGAAACACCCAAAAAGAAAGACTGGATCAGTATCGTTCTTTCTGTTGCAGGTGTAATTCTGTTCATATTCTAAACAAATCCTAACCAAAGGAGACTTTTCAAATGATCAAAGTAGGTATAGTAGGCGCTCGCGGTATCAACGGCATGAAAGGCTTTAAATCCATGCCCGAAGATGTTGAAGTTACAGCGATATGTGACCTCAACGAAGATGTGATAAAAGAACAAAGTGCAAAACACGGCATAAAAAACACTTTCAGAGTGTATGAAGACATGCTCGAAAGCGACATTGATGCGGTAGTTATTTCCACACCTATGCAATGTCATGTTCCTCAGGCGATAGCAGCCCTCAACGCAGGAAAACACGTAATGAGTGAAGTTACCGCAGGCGTTACAATGGACGAACTTTATTGGCTCACGGAAACCGTTGAAGATTCGGGCAAAATTTATATGTTTGCGGAAAACTACTGCTACACTCCCGAAGCTCAGCTCATAAAAGAACTTGCACTCAAAGGATATTTCGGAGAGATATACTCAGCAGGCGGCGAATATCTCCACGCTTTGGAACCACAACATCTTGCAAACGCTCAGGGTGTTCCCACATGGAGAAAGTATTGGCAGATGGGTAAAAGAGGTTCATTCTATCCAACCCACAGCCTCGGTCCCATAATGCAATGTATGCCCGAAGAAAGAATCGCCGAGATTACAACATTCTCACCCGGAAGACATCGTATTTATCCCAATGTCAGACAGGATGACGGAACCACAACAATGTGCGTGACAGAATCAGGAAAACTAATTGAGATCAAGGTTGACTGCAGTTCCCCCAGACCTCATAAAATGGACTACTACTCAATCCAGGGAACAAAAGGTATTTATGAATCATCAAGAGGTTTCGGAGACTCACCTAAGATCGCCATAGATGCAGACAAAAACCCAAAAGGTCACCATGACTGGGTATCCATCTGGGAATACAGCGAACATCTTCCCGAAAGATTCAAAAACGCAACAGAAGAACAGAAAGCAGCAGGTCATAACGGCGGAGACTTCTTTATTGTAAAAGATTTCATTGACGCTATAAAAAACAACAAACAGCCTGAGCTTGATGTTTATAAAGCTTGTGAATGGACTGCTGTAGGACTTCTTTCAGAGCTCTCAGTTATAAATGGTTCAAAAACAATGCAAATGCCTGTATTTGGTCCAAAAGGCGTAAGAAAAGACGAATACGAAATCAAATTTTAATAATAAGGAGATATTACAATGATTGATATGACAATTCCCCGCATAGGTCTCACATTTAAAAACGATATGACAAGAGACTACGCAGAACCCGTACTTCCCGAAGGCTTTACTTTTGAAAACTACAAAGGAGATGAAGAAGGTAAAAGAATCTGGGCTGAAGTTCTTATCACAGTAGGTTTCCACGGCGGTGATGTTCAGAGAGGTATCGAATGCTTCAACCATGAATTCGGTTATAACCTCGAACTCGCAACACGCAGAATGTTCTTCCTCAAAGCACCCGATGGCAAATACATCGGAACATGTACTGCATGGGAAGTTCCCGAACTCAAAAGAGCACAGCTCCATTGGCTCGGCGTAAATCCCGAATACCAGAAATACGGTCTCGGAAGAGCTATTGTTGAAAAATGTCTCCACACATTCAAAAAAGAACTTCCCGGTCTCCCCGCATATCTTGCAACACAGACCTCTTCTCACAGGGCTATGTGCCTCTATATCAAAGAAGGCTTCTACCCCGTCTACTGGCATGAGGAATCCAAGAAAATGTACGAAGACTCCGTTAAAGCCCTCAAAGGCGTTATGAGAGAACCCGAATACACACTCTTTGCAACAACAGTTCAGGATGACTCCGCAAAAGAGAAAGATCTTAAAAAATAAGAAGGGGTATTAAAAATATGATAGACAAAACAATACCTATGATCGGTCTCATGTTCAGAAGTGACATGACTGATGCTTATGAATATCCCGATCCCGTTCTCCCTGAAGGTTTCCATTTTGAAAATTATAACGGTTCAGAAGAACAGAAGATCCAATGGGCTCAGATCTTTGACTCCGTAGGTCTCGGTGCAGGAAGCGTTGAAAAAGCTGTAGAACGCTTTAACAGAGAGTTCTGCGAGCAGGAAGACCTTGCAAAAGAGAGAGTTATATTCATCGTTACAGACGACGGAAAATACGTAGGTACATGTACCGCATGGCAGCATCTTCACATCAGAGAAGGCCGAGGAACGCTCCATTGGCTGGGTGTGCGTCCCGAATACCAGAAATACGGTCTCGGAAGAGCTCTCGTTGAAAAATGTCTCTACATTTTCAAAACACAGCTCCCCGGACTTCCCGTATATCTCGCAACACAGTCCACATCCCATAAGGCTATCTGTCTCTATATAAAGAAAGGCTTCTACCCCATTTATTGGACAGAAGAAACTAAAGCAAACTACGAAAAATCCGTAGAAATTCTTAACGGCGTTATGCGTGAAGCTGAATACAAAATTTTTGCATCCTATGCAAGAGACGAATCCAATCTTGACAAAGAATGGGAAGAAAAACAGAAAGCTCAGAATATCAAATAATACAAACTAAGGGTTGACTCAAATTTAAAAAGTCAACCCTTTACTTGAAGGAGCAAAGATATGAAAGAACGATATATTGAACTGATGGAAACAGCATTGAAAGCTTATTCCATTGAAAAAATATACAGTCTTGTGCAGGAAATAAAGGAAAACGGTATAACAGAACACGGTTTTCCCAGACTTACAGCCAATATCGGGATATTGATAGCACACGGACGACGTTTTGATCTTTCAGATATTTTTATAGAAATGATGGATATTTGCTGCGAGGAGATACCGAACTGCAAAAATCATATTGCAAATGACTTTTCAGTAAAAGAACTTGTTTTTGCGATAATTGAGATCGAAAAGACTGATCATGTAAAAGCAGAAAAGGTCCATTTATGGAAAGATCAATTATCGAAACTTGACCCATGGAAAGACTACGACTGTATAGCCCCTGCGGAAAATGTCCGTGTCGGAAACTGGGCGGCCTACAACGCAGCAAGCGAATACATGAGGAATATCCTGTGCGAATGTAACAGCGAGGACTTTTTGAACAGACAGATTCCATCACAATTACTGTCCTTCGACGAGAACGGAATGTACAGAGATCCTGACGAACCGATGCTTTACGACCTCGCAACAAGAAGTCAATTTGCCGTTCTTCTGCATTTCGGTTACAAAGGTAAATTCCGTAATGAGATAGATCTATTCTTAAAAAAAGCTGGTCCACTTACATTAAAAATGCAATCGCCAGCAGGTGAGATACCGTTTGGTGGAAGAAGTAACCAATTTCTGTTCAACGAGGCTTATTTAGCAGCCATTTGCGAATTTGAAGCCTCAAGATATTTGAAAGAAGGAAACATTCAGATAGCAGGTCAGTTTAAAGATGCTGCGGCTTTGGCTTCGGACTCTATATTTAATTGGATAGATCTTACCGAAGGAAAAAAACACGTAAAAAATAAATTTCCGACGGATTCTGATTTCGGTTGCGAAGACTACGGATATTTCGATAAATATATGATATCATTGGCTTCTTTTATTTATCTTGCATGGCTGTTTGCAGATGATTTCATTGAACCAAAATCTTGCCCCGCAAAACTCGGTGGCTACACAGCTCAAACAAGTTCGTATTTCCATAAATTCTTTGCAAATCATAAAGGCTATTTTTTGGAATGGGACACCAATGCAGATACGAACTATGACGCAACAGGGTTAGGGCGAATCCATTACGCAGATGCCCCGTCAGCGCTTATACTTTCAGTACCTTTTGCCAAAGAACCTCACTACAGTATTGGTAAAAACAATGCTGACAACATGGCATTCGGATTAAACAATGACCCGATAAAAAGCATTACTGCTTTGGAAGAGACTACGGAATATTTAAAAATTCTTATAGAACACGATAAATCCACTGAAATATTTGAATTATCCGATAAAGGAATCAGGATTTCCATATCAGGAAACGAACAGATCCTGTACAACATACCGATATTCCAATTTGACGGAACAGAAGAAACCAAAACAGAAAATTCAGAAAACGAAATATCTGTAGTTTACAGAAATTGGAAATATGACCTGAAAACAGATGGAAATATCATTAACACAAATATCCAATACAGAAACCGAAACGGATATTATAACCTCTTCCAAATCAAAAAAAGTGAATCTCTAACCGTAAACTTATCAGTCAGCAAATTATAAATTCAACAAATAAGGGGATGGCTCAGTTAGATGCGGCAGGCGTGAGTTGGTTCTCGTCGGCGTACATGGGTACGGTAGAGAACCAACTCACGACTAAAAAGTCCCCTATAATCGAAGAAATCTACCGAAAAATTTTCGGTAGATTTCGACATTTTAAAAATATAGACAGTTTTTTAATTGAAATTTGTCTTAAATTTCAATGTGTGCTTTTTTCTGTGCTAAATGAGCCAGCCCCGCACACTTTCAAAAAGTAAAATCAGGAATATCTTATTCTATCGTTACAAAAGCGTATTCTGCATTATCAAGATTGAACGAATACACCCCGTTTACAGGTTCGAGAACTTTCGGATAGCCCATTATATAAGCAGTCACGACAGCGTCCGGATCTTCAACCTCAAAAGATATTTTGGCAATATTCGGGTACAGATTGTCACACATTTTATCAGATACGTTTGTAAACATCATAGCAGCACCTTTACTGCCAACATTCTTTTCAAAATAACCGGCAATAACAAAGGACAAACCATCAACCTTGAGATTTTTAAACTTGATATTGGAATCAAATTCATTATCAAAATATCTAACCATGTCTCCTCTGTCACGGTCAACTCTTCCGAGTGTACATGTATCAAGATGTTTATATCTGATATATACAGGAGAAATTCTCTTAATATCTTCATTTACAGAAGCTACTTTTTCATACTGCTCAGTTCTGTTTCCATTACCGTCATAAATATTATAGGACCACCATCCCGGCTGCCAACAAGCCCAGTTAATAGATCTTACACCGTAAGACAAAGCGATAAACGCCTGAGTCTGAAGCTGCTGAAGAGAAAGAGGTACAGCAGGTTGCGTCTGATCGTTTCTTGAGTTAGCCTGAATAACTATCCAAAAATCCTTATCGTTTTCATCGCAAGCGGCAGAGACAGTCTTCTGCATGAAAAGAGCTCCAATCAATTCATTTTCAGCCGCTGCTCCGTTTTGGTAAAAATAATGATCATAGCAAACATAGTCTGTGTCAATATCTTTTATATAATTTGATATATATTCCCTGTAATCAGCACTATATCCGTCAGCAAGCATAATCTGATTAACTGTACCAAGCCTTGCCCTTCCGTGACCCGGATGGAGATTAACATAAGCAAAATAACCGGGAAGAACATCGTAAATCGTATCTACCTGCTGCCCGATAAACGGGAAATCCAAAGCACTGGGTTCATCGATAATATCTATACCCCAAATTGCTTCATGATCGACTACTGTTTTTAACGCATCTGCATAATAGTCCATTCCGAATGTGGGTTCAGGCTGAGGGTCTTCAGGCAAACGGTCATCACCTCTCCACTGAGGAAGACCTGAAAGAAATACACCTATATCATATTTTGCAAACAAATCAAACTGTTCCTTATTATAATTATATCCAACAGCCGTTATGTAATCAAAACCCGCATCTGCATACTCTTTTATATGAGCCTCGTCGGTAAAATAAAAACAATACGTACCGAGGAGTATCTGATTTCGGTTCATCCTTTCGCCCCTGCGTGGGGATGTATTATACATGGCTGCGAGCTCGTCCAAAAAAGCTTCAAGCTTATCGTAATTTGTAACTAAAGCTTTCTCTTTTCCCGTCAAAGCATTGTATGTATTGTACGCCTCATCTATTGCGGCTTCATTTTCAAAGGAAGCTTCGTCAATAGCGTCTATCATGGCAATAACATCAGAATAATCTTCCGATTTAAAATTGAGAAGCTCCGGAGATTCTGTTTTTCCACATGAAGCAAGCACCGAAATTACCATTGATAATACAAATAAAGTACAAAGAATCTTTTTCATTTTTTTATTCCTTTCACCTCTGCAATAACAATATTTTATAATATATCATCGGAACTGAACTTTCAAATTTACAGCTACGGTATTGACTTTTTGAAAAATATAGTATATAATATCAATATATGCAGTTTATTTTACAATTTTAGTATACTAAAATTACAGTTAAATGTAAATATAATATCTTGCACAATACAGGAAAAAGATGTGATATATTGCTATGGAAAAACTTGTAGGACCGTTTTACGAATTCAGAAGTTCAGATTTTTATTACTATTCCGAAAGAACAGACTCCGGTGACATGGGAGATCAGCACTGCCATAATTTTTACGAACTTTATTACCTCGAAAAAGGCCAGCGTGAATATTTGGTTGAAAGGGACATATACTCAATAATCCCCGGAGAATTTGTTTTAATAAAGCCACATACTGTCCATAGAACTTTAGGAGGTTCTTTCACAAGAAAGCTTATCCATTTTGGATATGACCACTTAAAACCTTACCTTTCAAATTCCGTTTTAACTGAACTTATTTCAATATTCGACTCACCCATCATAATCCCTGACCCAAGCAGCGCTGAGATCATACAAAACTATTGGAAAATAATAGAATATAGCCACGAAAAGCAAGACAAAGAAAGTTTTGCATTAAGTCTGACCGCACTTCTAAGTTTTCTTAATAGCTATAAAAACAGACCCATTCCAATTCAAAACACTTCAATAATAGACAAAATCACAAATCATATAGAAAGAAATGCTCTAAAAATAAATACTCTTGAAGAAATCTCTTCCGAATTTCATATCAGCAAATATTATCTCTGTCATTTGTTCCAAAACGAAAAGAATATGAGTGTTTACGATTTCCTGACAGCAATTAAAATAGCACACGCCTCCTATGAGTTAGCAACTACCGACAAAAAAATAAAAGAGATCGCCTTTGAATGTGGATTCCAATCTGAATATTATTTCAGTAAAAGATTCAAGCAGATAGTAAAGGTTTCACCCAAAAGATACAAAGACATGATCAGAAACAAAGAAGATCTTAAAATCGAATAGCAAAAAAATACTTCCCCATAATGAGGAAGTATTTTTGTATTTATCAAATTACTCGTTAAAAAATTTCGCTTCAAGCATTGCGCAGAGAACATGGTAAACGGGAAGTGTAAATTCCTGAATTCTGTATGTTTTTGTGGAAGGCATTTTTATTGTAACATCGCAAAGTGCGGAAAGTTTGCTGTCCTTTTCGCCTGTAATGGCAACGGTTTTAACACCCTTGAGTTTTGCAATGCGAACTGCCTGAATCACATTCTTGGAATTACCAGAAGTGGAAAGCGCGATGAGAACGTCACCTGCCAGACCGTAACCGTAAACCTGCTGTGCGAAGCCGTTTTCGGGGGCAACGTCGTTTGCGAAAGCTGTTGTAAGGGAAAGTCCGCCTGTAAGAGCGATCGCAGGCATGGAACCCTGAAGTTTTTCACCGAGATCTTTACCTTCTGCGCCGAAAAGCTCTTCAAGAGTATCAATTTCAGCCTTGGGAAGAGGTCTCTGAAGAACGAAACCTTTCATGAGTTCACCAACGATGTGTTCTGCGTCAGCAGCACTGCCGCCGTTACCGCAAGTCATAAGCTTGCAGCCCTTTTCATATGCTTCAGCGCAAAGTTCATAAGCTTTCATTACTTCTGTGCCGCAAAAAGCTTCAAGTTCTGGGTTTTCAGTCTTAAACTGTTCGTATGTTTCTTTTACATTAAGCATTGTTCTATCCTCCTTAACCTACAAGTGCGATAGCAAGAGATGCTATATCGCCGATACTGTCACCGAGTTCTGCGGGAACAACTTCAACACTGTTGAAGTTAACGGGAAGACACTCTTTTTCCATTTCAGCAAGCATATGACTTCTGAGAAGCTCTGTACTGCGGGCATAAATACTACCGATTACGACCTTGTCGGGATTAAGAAGGTCAACGAGAACAGAAACTGCTCTGCCGAGGTACTTGCCGCTTTCTGCGTAAATAGCTTTTGCGAGCTCGTCACCGTCTTCTGCCGCATCACCGACAATTTTAGCTGTAAGATGTGAAACGCTGTCAACATCGGGGCAGAAAGAAACCTTTTTGCCTTTCTGAAGCTCTTCAAGAACTCTTGTCTGTGCAAGAGACACAATGCCGCCGCCACTGCAATAGCCTTCGCAGGAACCTGCTTTGCCGTAACCTACGGGACCGTATTCGGAAAGGCGAACATGACCTATCTCGCCTGACATACAGTTTACACCGTTGTAAAGTCTACCGTCAAGAATAAGGCCTGCGCCAAAACCTGTACCGAATGTAAGGAAGATCATATTGTTGGAGCCTCTGCCTGCGCCATATTTCCATTCAGCAAGAGCGCAAGCGTTAGCGTCGTTCTGAAGCTTTGCTTTTACTCCGAGACGGTCATTGACAATATCAACGATCTCGATGTTATCCCAACCGGGAAGATTGGGAGGAGACTGGATGATACCTTTTACAGGATCAAGAGGACTGCCGCAGGAAATACCGATACCCTCGATATCAGCGGTAGTTTTACCGTGTTTTTTAAGAAGCTCAATAGTCTTGTCGCAAAGAGTGTTTACGATCTCAAGAGGTGAGCTGATAGAACTTGTCGCAAATTTAATTTTGTCAATGATCTCGATCTGTTCGTCGTAACTGCCGTAAACAACAGCACATTTTGTTCCGCCGATGTCGAAACCGATAGCATATTTTTTCATACGTTTATAATCTCCTTAATTAAAGTAAATTCTTTCCTTTATATTATAACAAAAAAATATACAGAAATCAAGGGTATTTGTGATTATTTAATAGTTTTTTTAAAGAGAGCGTTTAGTTATTTTTATAAGGGGCGCTTTTCTTTTCGCAAAACAAGAAAAGCACCCCTTGACCCTTAAAAAACAAATTGAGGTAATAACATTTATTTCTTAGGAACTATTTTGATTTCAATATAATCTATTACACCAAACTTTTCACTTTCAACAAAAATCGAAATGTTACCGTCTGTTTCTATCCTGGTAAAAACACATTCATACGCATAACCGTCAGAAAGAAGGACATCCCCGCTGCCGTCTTCCGCCGGACCTTTTATAAGTCCAAGACCCTTATTTTCTATTGAAGTCGCCGAAAGCCCATTGATCGTAACATCTGAAATATCTATTTTTTCTGGGTTTCCGCCGACCCCTAAAGTCATGATTAAAGTATCATCAGCATTTACTTTGCCTATATTAATTTCCAAAGGTTCTTGCTTTGTATTCATAGTTTTGATTGCAACAGGTAAAGGTTCATACCCTTCAGTACCTTCAGGATAAATATCCTGATAAGTAACCACAAATCTGCGTTCTGAATTCATACAGTATTCTCTGCTGAAATAACAAACCCCATCAACCTCGCTCAACAAAAGACTATTGTCCATGTGGTTATAGGCATAGAATCCATCAGCCCCCTGAGAATACCATGCTGCAGCATAAGCTTTTGAAATATCCGGTGTAGTTAATGTATAATCCAAATGTAAGTATTCAACACAAGGGAAAATTGCAATATCTTTATCGCCAACAAGGTCTACCCACTCTTTTACGGGAATACCACTGTCGGAACACGCCCAACGGGGAGAAGGAACAAGCGCATCCACTAAATCTTCCGAAACCCAAGAAGCAACATCAAAGCCAAAAACAGTTGATGATTCAATAGAACGGGTAGTACGAACCATGAGTTTTATATCATGTCCCCATTTTTGTTCCGCATTTTCAAGAATTTTATTTACTTCACGCATAAAATCATTCATCTGATTACGGCATTCAGGATTATTAATATAATCAAAGGAATAAATTTCTCTCATGAAGTCAAGTTCCAAACCGAAAACATCATATCGACCAAGCATTTCTTCAATATAATCAAGCATTCTCTGACGGACTTCGGGAACAGCATAATTCAAACAGGTATTATAATAACCGTAATCTTCACCGTTAGAACCAATCATATAACCTTTTTCTTTAGCTTCATAAAAGAAGTCTGATTTCAGAAATGATGTTTCATCTGCACCGGAATGACAGTCATTCATTCTGATAGTTATCCAGGGACGAATGCCGTTTTCACGGAGTGTATCAAGCATTATTTGGTATACATCAATGCCGTATTCCTCATAAGCAGTATACATCGTTTTCAGATACGCATAATCTACGGGAATACCGTTTTCTTCTGTCCAAGTATATTTGGAAGCTCGCCACAACTGTGTTTCAGACGGAAGAATAGAGGTCTGTTCAAAAATACAGAACAGAACATCTGAAATATTCTGTACAGCATATTGTGTACATATTTCTTTAGCTGATTCAACCACAGCTTCTTCAGATTCATAGGAAATATGTTTAGGATTCAGCCCATACCAGTTGGGGTCAACATTTACCAATAAAGCATCATCATACCACTTAGGGTCACTGTAATCAATAAGGCTCACTTGTTCTTCTCCACCGTTTTCGTTTTCACCTTGAACAATATCCTCATTCCCTGTAACCGGGGAATACTGTTCATCATTTTCAGTTACATTTTCTCCGCAAGCTGTAAGCATCGAGATAAGAAGCACAACGCCTACTGCCAATGGAACAAATTTAAATTTACGCACAAAACCACTCTTTCTTTAAAATTCTAAAGAAGTAAAACCTCTTTTTATAAGTATAACATATTAAATTTTTCTTGTCAAGTCGTTCTATCCCCGAAACTTTTACAATTATATAACATTTATTATATCTTTACACGAAGATTCGGTTTTCGCGAAAATAAGGTTTTCCCGATTTTTTAATCCGCATTTCCAAAAAAAACAAAGAAAAATCGGCGGCATTTCTGCCGCCAAGATGAGATGAGATCAGTTCGCTTGCGCGAAAAAAAGATTCAAGATTTTAGGATAAAACTAAAATTTATTGAGAATAAAACCCCTATTCAACCGTTACCGATTTTGCAAGATTTCGCGGATGATCCACGTCATAACCTCGCAGAAGAGTGGTTTTATACGCAACGCATTGAGCAAATGTTACAGTCACCATAGGCGACAGCAACGGGTCTACATCGGGAAGCATGAAAACTGCATCCGCATAAGCTTCGGTATTTTCAATCTTCTCGTTGCAGGCAAGGACAACATATCCGCCACGGCTTTTGACCTCACGGATATTGGAAGCGGTCTTTTCAAAAAGTTTCATATCCGCCGCCAAGGCAAACACAGGTACGCCGTCCGAAATAAGGGAGAGTGTCCCGTGCTTCAACTCCCCTGCCGCATAAGCTTCGGAGTGGATATAAGAGATCTCCTTTAATTTCAGGGAACATTCAGGTGCGGCACAGTTATCACTTCCGCGTCCGATAAAGAACAGATATTCACAGTCTTTTATTCTTTCGGAGATCAGATCCATTTCATCCATGCGTGAAAGCACGGAATTTACAGCATTGGGAATTTTATATAAAAGTTCATGACAGAACTCTTTGACATAAGTCTCAGAGACCGTATTTTTATTAAGAGAGATCTTTGCGGCAATCACTGCAAGAACTGCAACCTGAGTCATATAGCCTTTTGTCGTGGCAACAGCAATTTCGGGACCTGCATTAGTGTAAATAACATAGTCACATTCAGATGCGATTGTTGAACCGACAACATTTACGATTCCCAAAGTTACGGAACCGTTAGCTTTGGAACAACGAAGCGCCGCCAAAGTATCAGCTGTCTCACCTGATTGAGAAATGCAGACAGTAAGCGTATTTCCGTATGAAACAGGAGGTTCATATCTGTATTCGGAAGCGATATTTACCGAAACAGGAACCTTTGCAATTTTTTCCATAATACTCTTGCCAACCAGCCCCGCATGAGAAGCGGAACCGCAGCCGACAATGGAAACTGAATCAATATTTTCAAAGAAAGAATCAGGTATATTATCAACACGGAAATCAGGCAGACCATTGATATTCAATCTATGTCCGACTGCCCTACGAATAGCTTCAGGCTGTTCGTACATTTCTTTCAGCATGAAATAATCATAACCGTCTTTTGAAGCTGAAAAACCGTTGGAATCGTAATCTTCAAAAATTCCGCCGAACTCTTTTCCCTGAAGATCGTAAAATCTGCATGAATCAGAACTTAAACAAACGATCTCATTCTCCCCGACTCTGCATACCTTTTTAGCGTAAGCAGACAATGCAGGCACATCAGAAGCAAGAAAATATCCTTTTTCACCCTCTGCAACGATCAGAGGATTATCCTTACGTAAAGCGTAGATATTATCGGGATGATCTTTGAAAATAACGCCGAAAGCAAATGAACCTTTCAAACAGGAAACTGTTTTGATTATTGCAGAAACAGGATCATTATCCTTCCTGTAAAAACTGTCGAGCAAATGTGCCAGACATTCGGTATCAGTATCACTTTTAAAAATATATCCAAGTTCAATAAGAGAGGCTTTCAATTCCCCGTTATTTTCAATTATACCGTTATGTACAAGGGTCAAACTTTCTGAATTATGCGGATGAGCGTTTCTCTCCGAAGGTTCACCGTGAGTTGCCCAACGTGTATGACCGATACCGCAATTACCGAGCAAATTTCCGAAAAGAGACAATTTTTCTTCCAACAGGGATACTCTGCCTTCGCATTTAACTGTTTTTATTCCGTCGGGAGTAGAAACACTGACACCTGCCGAGTCGTAACCTCTGTATTCAAGTGAATGAAGTCCGTTTATTAAAATTTCTTCCGCATTTTCGGACCCTGTATAACCTATTATACCGCACATGATATCAAACCCTTTCCACTATACATTCTGCAGACTTTACTATACTGTACGAAGGTACAACACCACGGACGGGAACAAGAGGGTATACTGAAGAATGCTTTCCGATAACAGTTCCTGGATTCAAAACACAACCGCAGCCGACATTTGCGTGATCTGCCAGAATAGCACCGAGTTTGCGCATCTCTGTCGAATAGTCAACTTCACCGTGGATAAATACATTTTTATTATCGTTCTTTAAATTTGAACATATAGAACCTGCGCCGAGATGAGACTTATTTCCGAGAACTGAATCTCCCACATAATTGTAATGAGGAACCTGAACATTGTCAAGAAGAATACAGTTTTTAAACTCGCAGGAATTTCCAATCACACAGTTTTCACCGATGATAACATTTCCGCGGATATATGCGCCCACACGGATCTCTGTATTTTTACCGATTATTGCAGGACCGCAGATCTCGGCTTTCGGTGAAATGGAAACATTTTCACCAACGAGAATATCTTTTCCTATCAGTTTATATCCGTCAAGTCCTTTTTCAATAATGCTCAAAATAAACTCTTTGATATGAGGAACCATTTGCCATGGGTATTCATAACGGGCAAAAAAAGGTTTTAAATACTCTGTATTGCAGTCAAAGAGATCTGCTGTTTTGAGTGATGTTTCAATCACCTCAATATCCTCCCTTTTTGATCATAGACACCACAATGTCGGAATATTTTTCACACTGTTCAGATGTCTCACTTTCGACCATGACCCTTATAACAGGTTCTGTACCGCTTTCTCTGAGGAGGACTCTTCCATTACCGTTGAGTTCAGCATTTATTATATCAACAGTGGCAAGAATATCGGAATTTGTCATAACAGCGCGTTTATCTGTCACTTTTATATTTTTTGTAACCTGTGGGTAGATAACGACGGGAGCCGCAAGCATGGACAAGGACGATTTTCTGTCGCACATTTCCTCAGCGATCATTATAGCTGTAAGGATACCGTCGCCTGTTGTAGCATATTTTTTCAATATGATATGACCTGACTGTTCGCCGCCCAATTTATAACCGTTTTTCTGCATACATTCATATACAAAGCGGTCTCCGACTGTTGTCAGTTCATAATTTATATCTTCAGCCTTGAGAGCCTTCAGAAGTCCCGTATTGGACATGACCGTTGCAACAACGGTATTATTATCAAGTCTTCCTTTATTTTTCAGACCGCAGGACAGAATATAAAGTATATGGTCACCGTTGACTTCATTTCCGTTTTCATCAACGGCAATACATCTGTCAGCGTCTCCGTCAAAAGCAAAGCCCACATCAAGATGATTATCACGGACAAACTGTTTCAGATTTTCAATATGAGTTGAACCGCAATTCTCGTTTATGTTCAGACCGTCAGGTGAAGCGCCGATAAGATAGGTATGTGCTCCAAGAGCATCAAAAACAGCCTTTGCAATGGTCCAGGATGCGCCGTTGGCACAGTCGAGACCTATTCTTAGATTCTTATAAGAATGAGATGCAACGGAAATAAGGTATCCGATATATCTGTTTCTACCTGCGCTGTATTCTGTAATACAACCAAGCTTTTCTCTTTTAGCCATAGGCAGATCTTCAGCATCAACGCCGAGAATATCCATTTTACCGTCGATATAAGCTTCGATAAGAGATGCAGTATAGTCGTCAATTTTCTCACCGTAACGGTTAACGATCTTAATACCGTTATCATAATAAGGATTATGGGAAGCAGAGATCATGATACCGCAGTCAAATTCGTCCTGTCTCGTAATGTACGAAACACTCGGAGTTGTCGTAACATGAAGCATTGACACATCTGCACCTGAAGCGGTAAGACCTGAAATAAGTGAATATTCAAGCATATAACTTGAACGCCTGGTATCTTTACCGATAACTATTCTCGGACGGTAGCCGTTTTTCAGGCAACCTGAGATGGGATTCTGGAAATACCAACCGAGGAAACGTCCTACTTTAAATGCATGATGACAAGTAAGATCAACATTCGCTTCTCCCCTGAAACCGTCTGTACCGAAATATTTATTCTGGCCCTCAACTATCTCAAGCTTTCGGGGTGCAGTTTCCAAAAGATTCAAAACCACATCTTCGCGAATCAGATTATCTGCAGAAACCGAAAACAGATCGCATATTTTGATAATTTTATCAATATGAGGAACAGACTGATCCATTTCCCATTTTGAAACCGATTGACGGGATACGTCAAGATATTCCGAAAGTTCTTCCTGGGTTAAATTTCTTTTATTTCTCAGGTATGTTATTTTTTGTCCGATAGTCATCAATAAATCTCCGTTTCCGATACTAATTATATAATACTATAAAATACAAAATAAAAGGGCCTCAAAAACTCTCTATAATATGATAACAGATTTTATACGATTTTACAACCAACCAACAGGAAAAATATTCGCAACTTTCAGTTGCGTTTTAAAAATTTTCATAAAACAGAAAAGTTCATCAGTTTAGTACTTGATTTTTCATCGTTTACATTGTATAATATATGCAATAACACATTTTAAGTTACAAGGAAATTGATAAAAAAATGGTAATAGGATGTCATCTTTCGTCAAGTGGCGGATACAATGCAATGGCAAAACAAGCCATAGAAATAGATGCAAACACATTTCAGTTCTTTACAAGGAATCCGAGAGGCGGTTCAGCAAAGAGCATTGACAGCGAAGATGTAAACAAGTATTTGCAGGTCTCAAAAGACGGCGGAATAAATATTATACTCGCTCATGCCCCCTATACAATGAATCCTGCAGCCTCTGATGAACGTATCAGGACTTTCACAACAGAAATAATGGCAGATGATCTTGAACGAATGGAGAATACGCCGGGAAATCTTTATAATTTCCATCCCGGAAGCCACGTAAAACAGGGTATGGAAAAAGGGATAGAGCTGATTTCCGAAATGATAAATACGGTACTAAAACCATGCCATAGAACCACACTGTTATTGGAAACAATGACAGGTAAAGGAACTGAAGTCTGCGGAAGATTTGAAGAGATAAGAGAAATAATCGACAGAGTTTCACCCGATATAAACGAAAAAATAGGAGTATGTTTCGACACCTGCCATGTAAATGACGCAGGCTACGACCTCGTGAATGATCTGGACGGAGTTTTGACAGAATTCGATAAAACAGTTGGACTGCATAGAATTAAAGCGATCCACCTCAACGACTCAATGAATCCCTTGGGAAGCAAAAAGGACCGACACCAGAAGATCGGGCAAGGATTCTTGGGACTTGAAGCAATAACAAGAATTATAAACCACCCCGAATTGAAAGATCTCCCGTTTTTCCTTGAAACCCCAAACGAGATCGACGGTTATGCAGAAGAAATAAAGCTTTTGAAGAGCTTGAGAAAGGATTAACATATGAAAGCTATTATTTACGGTGAAGTAATATGGGATGTTTATCCCGATACGGCAGTCATCGGTGGCGCACCATTCAATTTCAGCGCGCATCTTGCACATTTGGGGGATGACGCTCACCTTATTACAGCAATAGGCAACGATGATCTTGGCAATGACGCTCTGAATGAAATGAAAAAGCACGGGATACATACAGATCTTGTTCAGAAAAATGATTTTTCAACAGGTAAATGCCTTGTAACTCTTGACGAAAACGGTATCCCGTCATACAACGTCCTGACAGACACAGCATACGATAATATAACTCTGACCGACGACGATATTGCAAAAATTAACGGCGATGTATTTTATTTCAATACGCTTATTCAAAGAAATCCCGTTTCAAAAAAGACCCTTGAAAAGATCCTTGAAAAATGCAGTTTTCCCGAGATCTTCTGCGATATAAATATCCGTGAAAACTGTTATTGCAAAGAATCTCTTGAGCTTTGTATGAAAAAGTCCACCATAGTCAAAATAAGTGACGAAGAGGGACATTTCCTTGAAGATCTCGGTCTTATTGAAAAAAGTGACGAAAGCTTCCCCAAAAGAGTTTTAAACAATTTCCCAGACCTCAAACAAGTAGTCTACACTTTAGGTAAAAACGGCTCAATGGTTCAGGACAGAACTACCCTTTATATGTCAGGAATTCCGCCAAAGGTCAATGTTGTATCCACAGTAGGTGCAGGCGACTGCTTCGGTGCGACATACCTGCATTATATAATGAACGGAGCGACAATCGAAGAAGCAATAAAACAAGCAACTTTGAGAAGCAACATCGTGGTATCACACAAAGAAGCTATTCCCTTTTAAGTACAGATTGTTTTTCGGGAAAACCATTTTTTGTAAAAATAGGTTTTCCCGTACCCTTTCCAAAAAAACTTTTAGTGTGTGTGACCACACGATCTCTTTGACCTTAAAAACCAACAGCTAACGCATTGATTCTCTTTGCGTTAGCTTTATTTTTTCTGTTTTACAAATCAAAAAATAAAAAAACTCACATATTAAAAATTTTATCGGACATACTATAGATAAAAAATTAAGGATGTGATATAAATGAAAGCGGAAGATTACCAAAACCTATCAGAGAAAACAGCACCAAAATCCCCGATAATGAAAGATATTATATTGGCATTTTTGATTGGGGGAACGATCTGTACCGTCGGACAAGTTTTATATTCGGTTTATTATGATCTGCTAAAATTCAACGTTACAGACTCAAAAACATATGTTTCCATAACATTGATATTTCTCAGTGCTTTGCTGACGGGAACCGGAGTTTATGACAAGATCGCAAAATACGGCGGTGCGGGAACACTCGTACCCATAACGGGATTTGCAAATGCAATGGTCTCCCCTGCTTTGGAATTCAAAACAGAAGGATATGTTCTGGGATTGGGAACCAAGATATTTGCCATTGCAGGACCTGTGATCGTATACGGAACGACAGCATCGGTCATATACGGGATCATCTACTACATTATAACAAAATTCATTTAAGAGGTACGACATGACTAAAAAAATAGGTACGGGAACTTACAAATTCCAAACTCCTGTGGAAGTTTCGGCTTTTTCATCCATTGTCGGACAAAAAGAAAAAGAAGGTCCTTTGGGAAAATACTTTCATAAATACTCCAATGACGAATACTTCAAGCAGGATTCCTTTGAAAAAGCTGAGTCATTTATGCAGAAAGAGGTTTTAAACGATGTTATCCAACAAGAAAAAATATCTCCCCAAGACATTGAATTCATCTTTGCAGGCGATCTCCTCAATCAGTGCGCTGGTTCGAACTTTAGCGTTCGTGATACTCCTGTGCAGTTTTTTGGGCTTTACGGAGCTTGCTCAACAATGGCTGAAGGAACGATTCTGGCGGCGATGACTGTTGACGGGGGCTTTGCAAACAGAGCAATAGCGCTGACAAGTTCTCATTTTTGTTCGGCAGAAAGACAGTTCCGATTCCCACTTGAATACGGAAACCAAAGAACTCCCACATCACAGTGGACAGTTACAGGGTCGGGTTGTGTAATGCTTTCAAAGGAAAATGATGCCAATAAACCAAAGATCAAGGACTGCTGCCCGGGAGTAGTCTGCGACATGGGTATCACGGACATGAACAATATGGGTGCGGCGATGGCACCTGCTGCGGCTCTGACCTTAAAACGGTATCTTGATGACACAAAAACGAAACCTGAAGATTACGATCTGATCGTAACAGGAGACCTCGGCTCTCAGGGCAAAGAACTTCTACGTATACTGCTGAAAAAAGACGGAATAACATTAGGAAAAGAATACGACGACTGCGGAACGATGATATACGACTGCGAAAAACAGGATGTTCATGCAGGAGGTTCGGGCTGCGGTTGTTCGGCATCGGTGCTGACCGGCTACATTTTACCGAAAATGATGCAGATGAGATATAAAGAAGTTTTATTCATGACCACAGGCGCGCTGATGAATCCAAACACGTCTCTCCAAGGTGAATCAATACCGGGAATAGCTCATCTTGTACATTTTTCCATGAATTAAGGAGGCGTGAAATGGATTATATCAAAGCCTTTATAATAGGCGGACTTTTCTGCGCTGTCGGGCAGATATTCATTGACAAAACAAAGCTCACCCCTGCAAAGATCCTTGTCGGATATGTGGTTTCGGGCGTAATACTTTCAGCAGTGGGATTATACAAACCTCTTGCGGAATTTGCAGGCGCAGGAGCAACTGTTCCGTTGACGGGATTCGGACATACGCTTGCAATGAGCGTAAAGGAAGCGGTCGATCAGCACGGATTATTGGGCGCATTTACGGGCGGACTATCCGGCACCGCAGGTGGAATCACCGCTGCCATAGTCTTCGGAACAGCAGTTGCCCTGATATTCAGATCTCACAAAAAATAGAAAAGCGGGGCTGGCTCATTTAGCGCAGAACAAAAGCCCACCTTGAAATTTAAGACAATTTTTAACTAAAAAAACACTGTCCATATTTTTAAAATGTTGAAATCCACCGAAAATTCGGTGGATTTCTTCAATGTAATATTACTGATCGTATTTTTGCTTATAAGCGTTGTAATCTTCCTCAAACTGTCCTTCGTGAGAATTCTTGACGGCATTGAGATATCGGTGAGTATCAAATACGGAATTCTTCAATCTGATAACTGCAACGGCGATATTGGAACAATGGTCGGAAACTCTTTCAAGATTTGCGGCTATATCGGTAAACACAAACCCTTGCTCAATGGTACATTCGCCATTTGTAAGCCTTTTGATATGATTCTGTTTTGCAGCATCTTTCATCAGGTCGATAACCTGCTCAAGAGGTTCTACGTGACGAGACAGTTCTGTGTCATTGGTCTTATATGCCTCAATAGTCAATTCAACTATTTCAACGAGAGCTTTAATCATTTTTTCAAGCTCTTCTGTGGCAGACTCGGAAAAGATCATTTTCTTTTGATTGATCTCCTCCGCAAGCTCAAGAAGATTAAGGGCATGGTCACCGATTCGCTCAAAATCACCGATTGCATGAAGCATTACGGAAACGGAGTTGTTATCGGATTCAGTAAGGTCATGACCTGCAAGTTTTACAAGATATGAACCAAGACGGTCCTCGTATTTATCAAGAAGTTCTTCGTTTGATCTTACTTTATCAGCAAGCTTGGCATCATATTTTCTGACCAAAGAAACTGCATCAGTAAAAGCCTCTCGACAGATATCTGCCATGGAAACAGAAACATTGAAGCTCTGCTCAACAGCGAAGGACGGAGAAAGAAGAAATCTTTCGTCCAGCGCAGGGAAATCGTCCTTTTCAGCTTTGTCTTTGACTGAGATATTTGCGAGTTTTTCAAGCTGCTTTGAAAACGGAAGCAGAACTGCTGTGGATAAAACATTGAAAACAGTATGGATAACAGCTATTCCAACAGCATCAAGAGGTTCGTACTTGAACGCAAAATCAATGAAGAGATCAAGACTGTAAAATATGATCAAAAACAGAACCGTACCAATAATATTAAAATACAAATGGACCATTGCTGCACGTTTTGCATTTTTTGAAGTACCGACACTTGAAATAAGAGCAGTCACACAAGTACCGATATTCTGACCGAGAAGTATGGGAACGGCACTGCCTGCGGTTATTGCGCCCGTGGAAGAAAGTGCCTGCAAAATACCGACAGATGCGGAAGAACTTTGGATTACCGCCGTAAACACAGCACCCGCAAGAACACCGAGAACAGGATTAGAGAACATCAACAGAATTTTCGCAAATTCAGGGCTGTCCTTCAAAGGCTCAACGGCGTCACTCATAGCGGTCATTCCGTACATCAGTATCGAAAATCCGATAAGAATGGAACCGATATCTTTCTTTTTACCGTTTTTATCCAAAAAGATAAAAATGATACCGATAAAAGCCACCAGCGGAGCAAAAGATGTTGGCTTGAAAAGAGCCACGATAGGATCGGAACTGTCAAGTCCAGAAAGGCTGAGGATCCATGATGTCGCTGTGGTACCTATGTTTGCACCCATGATGATACCGACAGCCTGAGAAAGCTGCATGATTCCGGAGTTTACAAAACCGACGACCATAACAGTAACAGCTGATGAAGACTGAATGACCGCAGTTACAAATGCACCAAGAAAAACTCCTTTGATTGGATTGTTTGTCATTTTTTCCAATACACGTTCAAGTTTACCGCCTGAAGCTTTTTCAAGTCCGGAACCCATAAGGTTCATACCGTAAAGGAAAAGAGCAAGTCCTCCAAGCAGAGCAAAAACGGAAAAAATTGTCATTAAAAAACGCCTCCTTAAATATTTTTTTATGATTCCTAAATTTTCCCATTATATTATATCAAATAAAAAAATATTTGTCAATACGGTTCACAAAAACATTAAACAAAGAATATTTTATGTAAAAAGCAGAGATCATATTCATTTAAGCAAAAAAGATAATTTTTGGCTGAAATTTTGCAACTTATGTCTTGAAATTTATACGATAATCTGCTATAATAAGAAAAAAACAGTTTTTTCATTAAATTATAATTCGGAGGTAAAAACTATGATCCCCAGAAATGAATATCCCAGACCAAGACTCGTCAGAAAGAATTGGGAATGTCTCAATGGCGAATGGCAGTTTGAATTTGACCACGGTAACAGCGGTAAAAACAGAAGACTTTATGAAGCTGAATCTTTCAGCCACAAGATCATTGTACCTTTCGCACCTGAATCAAAGCTTTCAGGCATCGAATACGTTGATTTTATGACATCAGTATGGTACAGAAGAACTTTAAACGTGGACATGAAAGCTCTCGAAAACAAAAGACTTATTCTTCATTTTGGCGCAGTTGATTATCTTGCGGAAGTATGGATAAACGGAGTGTCCGTCGGAACTCATAAAGGTGGTTTCACACCTTTCTCTTTTGATATCACAAAACACGTCCACGACGGCAACAATATCATCACTTTGAAAGCTTACGACGACACAAGAAACGATCTTCAGCCCTCAGGTAAACAGTGCGATGAATATTACAACTGCGGCTGTTCATACACAAGAACAACGGGTATCTGGCAGACAGTCTGGACTGAGATCGTTGAAGATATTTATGTTCAGAAGCTGAAACTCACCCCCGATGTTGACAACGGCAAAATATACATTGAAATGTACCTCAATAAAGAAGGTGCTTCTTCCGCAAAAGCAACAGCTTCCATTGATGACAGAAAACACTGTACTGAATTCAAAATAACAGGCAGACAGGCAAGAGCTTCCATAGATATTCCCGACGCAAAACTCTGGGACATCGACAAACCCAACCTTTATGATCTCGCAATCAAACTTGACACGGGCGACGAATTCACAAGCTATTTCGGCATGAGAAAAGTGGAACTTGACGGTTATAAATTCAAAATTAACGGAAGATCCGTATTCCAGAGACTTGTTCTTGACCAAGGCTTCTACCCCGACGGAATTTACACAGCACCTACAGATGAAGACCTCAAAAAGGACGTTGAACTTTCAATGGCTGCAGGATTCAACGGTGCGCGTCTCCACATGAAGATATTTGAACCAAGACTTTCCTATTGGGCTGACAAACTCGGCTATCTCCTTTGGGCTGAATATCCCAACTGGGGACTTGATGTCTCAAGAGCTGAATCTTTGTACGCAATGCTTCCCGAATGGGTCGAAGCTGTGGAAAGAGACTACAACAGCCCTGCAATCATCGGCTGGTGCCCGTTCAATGAAACTTGGTCAGGCGTAGACAAAGAAGTTTTCAAAACAGTTTACAACGTGACAAAAGCAATAGATATCACCAGACCTGTCATTGACGCAAGCGGCGGTGAACACGTCATCACAGATATTTTTGACTACCACGACTACGAACAGAATCCCGAAAAATTCAGAGAAACCTACGCAGAATTTGCTGAAAAGGAAATAGATCCTCCCTGCTGGCGTACAGATGAACACAAATATATTCAGGGTCAGCCCTATTTCATCTCCGAATTCGGCGGAACATGGTGGAATATCGACATCGACAACACCAATAGCTGGGGCTACGGCAAAACTCCCGAAGATATTGAGGAAGTTTACAAACGTTTTGAAGGTCTCACAGGTGTACTTCTCGATCATCCCAAAATGTTTGGCTACTGCTACACTCAGCTGACTGACGTTTTCCAGGAAAAGAACGGTATCTTCTCTTTCACAAGAGTCCCCAAATTCGATCTTGAAAGAATCAGAAAATCACAGCAAAGAGTTGCCGCAATCGAAAAATGATAAAAGGAACTGTTTTTTCAATAGAAGAATTTTCAACTTTTGACGGCCCGGGAATACGTACAACCGTATTCCTCAAGGGCTGTCCCTTAAAATGTACTTGGTGCCACAATCCTGAGGGACAAAACTTCGAACCGCAAATAGTCAAAAGTCCAAACGGTTGTCTCGGATGCGGAAAGTGTTTTGACAAAGGTGAAGAGGTTACGGGAAAACGTAAACTTGTAAAAGAAAGCATTTACGTCTGTCCCAGAAATCTCGTCCGTGAATGCGGAACCATATACACTCCTGAAGAGTTGTGCAAAAAGCTATTGAAAAATGTGGATATTCTCACAGATAGCGGAGGCGGAATAACCTTTTCAGGCGGAGAACCTCTTTCCTCTCATGAATTTTTATTAGAATGTTTAAAACTTCTTGAAGGAAAAGCACACAGGACAGTTCAAACAAGCGGATTCTGTCCTCCGAACATTTTCAAAGAGATTGCCAAAAATACAGACCTGTTTCTTTTTGATCAAAAGATATTCGATAACGAAACTCACCAAAAATACACAGGTCAAAGCAATACAAACATAAAAGAGAATCTTAAATATCTTGCAGATAATAAGAAATCCTTTATAATAAGAATTCCACTTATTCCCACAGTTACGGACACAGAAAAAAATATTACAGAAATATGCAGTTATCTCAAAAGTTTAGGAATAAATTACGCAGAACTGTTGCCTTACAACAAAATGGCAGGGGGGAAATATCCTCTTGCAGGGAAAAACTACAAACCGAACTTTGATACAGAAAAAGAACCTCAGCCACATGCGGAGATCTTTGAAAAATTCGGTATATCAATTAAAATAATGTAAAAGGAATATTTTATGACAGAAAGAATTGAAAAACTACTGAAAACACTCAGAAGTCATGAATACAAAAAGCAAAGAACTACGAAAAAATATTCATTCGACAACGAACTCAAAGGCTTGAATAAATATATGTGCAGCGTCAAAAGACTATCTTGTATGCTTGAAAACGAAAAGCCTTTGTTCATTGAAAATGACAGGATAGGCTTTTACAGATATATTCCCCAAATTCCAACATATTCATTACCTAACGGAAGAACCGTAGAATGGCATGAAGGAAATATCACACCGGACTACGACAAAGCAATATCAAACGGATTCAAAAAAATTCTGGAAAATATCAATGAAAGCAAAAATCAGAATCGAACTGAAGAACAGCTCCAATTTCTTGAAGCACAGGAATTTGCAATAAATGCAGTTCTTGAATACTGTAAAAAATACCGTGAAGCAGCAAAAGAAAACGGCTTAACGGAACTTTACAACGCTCTTGGAAAAATCCCCTACAACGGTGCAGAAACTTTCTATGAAGCACTCGTTTTCTTGAAAATACTCATTTACACCCTCAGATTAAGTGCTATGGCACATATAACCATAGGCAGATTTGACCGCTACATGGAAAAATATTTTGAAGCTGACCTTAAAAGAGGAGTTTCTGAAGAAGAGCTTTTTGAATATATTGAAGAATTCTTCATATCCATAAACTTCGACTCCGATACATATCAGGGCGTGCAACTTGGTGACAACGGTCAAAGTCTGGTTCTCGGAGGCTGCGACCAAAACGGGGAATATAAATTCACAAAGCTTTCCCGTATGTGTATGGAAGCTTCTATTGAACTGAACATCATCGACCCGAAAATAAATCTGAGGGTTGACAAAAACACACCTGATGAATTATATATTCTCGGAACAAGATTAACTAAAAGAGGTCTTGGATTCCCCCAATACTGTAATGATGACATTGTAATTCCGGGGCTTGTAAAATTAGGTTACACCCTTGAAGATTCTCGTGATTACACAGTTGCAGCATGCTGGGAGTTCATAATACCAGGAAAAGGCAGAGATATTCCAAATCAGAAGTCATTCAACGTACCTCTTGTAATCAGAAATGCCACAATTAATTGGCTTGAAAGATGTAAAACCTTTGACGTATTTCAAGCAAAAGTCATCGAAGAGATACGCAAGGAATGCGACAAGCTTATTTCAGAATCAAACAACAGAACAGATCCGCCTGCGCCCTATCAGTCAATTTTTGTAAACGACTGTATAGAAAGAGCTGCCGACAGTACGGAGGGTGGAGCTATTTACAATAACTACGGTTTCCACGGAAGCGGGATTGCTTGCGGTGCAGATGCTTTATCGGCAATAAAAAAATGTGTTTATGAAGACAAAACAATTTCCCAATCTGAGCTGCTGAAGGCTCTTGAGACAAACTTTGAAAACAATGAAGAACTCAGATCTAAGCTTCTCGCCTGCCCCAGAATGGGAAATAACGACGATTATGCCGATGAATTAGGTAATTTCATAATGCAAGAATACTCTTCTTACCTCAATGGTAAAAAGAATAACAAAGGTGGTATTTTCAGAGCAGGTACAGGTACTGCGCAGATGTATATCTGGGATGCGAAGAACACAAAAGCTACAGCCGACGGACGTTACGATTATGAACCTTACGGTGCAAGCTACTCCCCATCTCTCCTGACAAAACCTGACGGTCCCCTTTCCATAATCAAGTCATTTACCAAATTTGATTTGACAAACATAATTAACGGCGGACCTATGACTTTGGAGATACATGACAGCACTTTCAGAAACGAAGACGGTGTTACAAAAGTCGCAATGCTCGTCAAAGCGTTCATCAAAAACGGAGGACATCAGCTGCAGCTGAACTCCATCAACAGAGACATTCTCATTGATGCAAATCAAAATCCCGAAAAGTACCCGAATCTCATAGTTCGAGTCTGGGGCTGGAGTGGCTACTGGAAAGAACTTGACAACGTTTACAGAGAACACATACTCAGACGTGTTGAATATTCTATATAAATTTATGCGGGGAACATTTTTGTAAAATTGTTCCCCGCACCCCTCAAAAAACTTTTACCGAGCAAAGCTCAAATAATAAAACCTTAAAAACAATAGCTAACGCAGATACAATAGATTGTTTGCGTTAGTTCGGGGAAAGAACCTTGTTCCTAAAAGGTTCTTTCCCCGCAAAATACCCACTATAATTCAATTAATAGTTTTCAGCTCTGAGAGAGAAGTAGTCCTTCGGATGAGCGCAAACGGGACAAACTTCGGGAGCTTTTTCTCCGTAATGGATATGACCGCAGTTGAGGCAGATCCAAACTTTGCTTTCGCTCTTTTCAAAAACTTTAGCTTCTTTTACATTAGCAAGGAGCTTGAGATATCTTTCTTCGTGTTCCTTTTCGATTTTTGCAACACCTGCGAAAAGATTTGCGATGTAATCAAAACCTTCTTCACGAGCTTCTTTTTCAAATCTTGCGTACATGTCTGTCCATTCGTAGTTTTCGCCATTGGCAGCATCTTCAAGATTCTGTTCTGTAGGACCTATGCCATTGTGAAGAAGTTTGAACCAAATCTTCGCATGTTCTTTTTCGTTGTTTGCTGTCTCTTCAAAGATCTGAGCGATCTGAACATAACCGTCTTTCTTTGCTTTGGACGCATAATAAGTGTACTTATTTCTTGCCTGAGATTCTCCGGAGAAAGCCTCCTGGAGGTTTTTTTCTGTTTTTGAGCCTTTGAGTTCCATGTTTATATCTCCTTTATTTATAGTATTTTCTGTATTTTCAGCACCGATCTTAACAAAGACCGAAGCAGGCTGCTGACATATGGGACAAGTAAAATCATCGGGAAGGACATCTGAATTGTGGACATATCCGCAAACGGAACATTTATAGGATATTCCAGTAGATTCAGGTTCATCCTTCTTTTCTGAATAAGTGGGGGCCGCTTTGGGCGCTGTTCCCTTACGGAATTTTCTGTAATACGCATATGTCATGCTGCCTGAATCGCTAAAAGATTTTGCATCCACAACAGTTGCGATGAACATCGTATGAGTACCCAGATCCTGAGCCGATTCTATCTCGCAGGACAAAACGGCATTTATTCCCTCGGTAAGATACGGTATACCGTTGAGATCACGCTCATATTTCACTTTTTCATACTTATTGGTATCCCGTCCGCTTTTGAATCCGAAAGTTCCGATAGTTTCGGCAGGAACATTTTCATCAAACACGGAAACGGTGTACTTACCTGATTCAAAAAGCATATCATGTGTAAGATTAGACTTAGCTACAACAGTACTGATCTTCATAGGTTTTGATGTGACCTGCATGACTGTATTGACAACACAGCCGTTATCCTTACCGTCAAGAGTTGTACCGATAACAAAAAGTCCGTAGCTTAATTTAAAAATTGCTGTAGTATCCATATTTATACCTCCTTAATTTATTATTCTCTTTTTTTGTTTGTTTTACTCATTATTTCAATTTGAGTTCCATAAATCTGCGTTGTGTGGTCATTCCCATTTTTTCATAGAAAGCCATTGCAGACTCGTTGAATTCCCATACATTGAGTTCGATATTGTCGCAGTCCAATTCTACAGCAAGTTTCTTTACTTCTTCAAATAGAATTGTTCCCACATGTTTTCCTCTTGATTCGGAATCCACACAGATATCGTCAATATAAAGCGACTTGTAAGGCTGAACTACCGAAGTTTCAAAGCATTTGACTTTACAAAAAGCATATCCGTGAACTTTTTCGTTTTCATCCTCTGCCACAAGAATTGCAAAATCCTTCATGCAGATAAGTTCTTCAAATTCGTTTTGTGTATATTTTTTTGACGCAGGCTTGAATATATCCGGTCTGCCGTCATGATGAATGGACGCAACCTGGTACAAAAGTTTGGAGACGATATCTCCGTCTGCAGGACGGGCACGTCTGACAGTTAAATTCATAGTATTGACCCCCAATTACAGATCGCCCACAGTACAAGCATATGAAGCGGATAGTAGATATAAAACAGATATTTCAGTGACGGACCTTTTTTGCCGTTATACAGCATCAGTAACGGAATTGAAAGACAACCTGCAAGCTGAATATAGTTTATATAGAAATATTCAAATCCCATAAAGAAAACCGCATCGAAATACGCCGTCACAAAAACAAAAATGTAAACGCCTAAAGGATAAAGGATTCCTTTGACCTTGCTGTCTCTGCCGTGATAAAAAGCGTAAATCAGCAAAACACCGATATAGCTCCAGTCGCAGTCAACAACTATAGCAATAATGACTGACAGCAGATAAACAGGGACTCTGAACGAATCCGACCGAAACTTTTCTTTAAGGATATCGCTCGCCCAGATTCCGCAAAAACCGATAAGTAAAGTGAACATTACGTTCATTTCGTTATCCAGAAGCAATCGGTACGGAATCTCTGAGATCAGAGCAAAAACTGCAAGCCTTTGGGAATATTTTTTCTTATCACGAGTATGAACATATCCTTCACCGATAAAAAAGCACATTATCGGCATAGTTAAACGTCCGACGGTCCGAAGAATTATGTTATAAGGGAATAGGACATCTCCCATAGGGAAAAATACTGCTCCGATATGATCAAGAGTCATTGCAATAATTGCTATTATTTTCAAAACAAATGAACTCATCCACATCACTCCCGAAGCATTTTCCAATATAATTATACATCATTTCTTTTCCGTTGTCAAGAGATAAAATTGAAAAATTCGTAAAGGTATTGACTTTTAACGATTTTCATGTTAATATGTATATATACCGATAAAAAAGAGGACTATCAACATGAAAAAAGACCCCTCACATCAGATTCTGGAATTTACAGAAAATGAAGAATTACTATTTATAGCACCTCATAAAAGAAAACAGGATAAAAGCCTTGGTACGACTTTATGGCACGAGCAGATAGAAATAAAACTATTCTATTCTGCGGGAGATGAGGTACTGATCGGAAATCAACTTTACATAACAGAACCGGGAAATATCTACGTGATAAACTCATGTGAACCCCACAGTTCACCAAAAACTCAGGACTCAACAGATTATCACATGCTGATAATAGATATTGCAAAAATCCCGACGCTCCCGAACAGTTCAGTATTTCAAACAATATCAGCAGTCTGTAAAGGAGAGCTTTTATTCAACAATCGAATAAAGAAATCTGAATATCTACAAAAACTCATTGAAGAGCTTGTGGAAAATCATGAGAACAATAAAGGAATATTTGATTTGAAAAGTTTCGGGCTTTTACTCCTTATTCTGAATGAGCTTGTGGAGAAGGAATCCGTAAAATGGAAACCTGAAATATCAAGGAAAAACATTATAAATTACACGAAAAAGCTCTCCCCCGCCATTGAACTCATAAATAACAAATATACAGAAAAGATACCGCTGTCAGTCCTTGCAGATGCTTGCGGTCTTAACGAAAAGTATTTCTGCAAAGTTTTCCGTCTTCTGACGGGAACAACTGCCATTGAATATATAAACAATCTGAGAATAAACAAAGCGGAAGTCCTTATTTCAACAACAGATATGTCATTGCTTGAGATCGCAGAAAAATGCGGTTTTGCGGAGTTATCATATTTCAGCAAAAAATTCAAAGATATCAAAGGTTACACGCCTACAACTGCAAGAAAAAATAAAGGTTATTAACTTATTTCAAGATCAAAAAGGCTTAAAAAGTGAAAATAGTATAAAATTTGATTACTATCGTCTATTGACTTTTGTGTAAAAATGCGATATCATATATATTGAAGAATATAATTCCAAAGGAGCGCTCAATATATGATAAATGAAAAATTAGCAATTTTCGGCGGACCAAGATGTGTACCTGAAGATGTTCCCGAACAGGAACTTTTCGGCTGGCCTTATATCAACAAGGAAATCGAAGATGCTGTTCTTGACGTAATCAGAAGAAACGCAATGTCAAGCACGGAGATCACAGTTGAATTTGAAAAAGAATTTGCCGCATGGCAGCAGAGAAAATACGGTATTGCATACTGCAACGGTACACTTTCTCTTCAGGCTGCAATGTTCGGCATAGGTCTCGGCGCAGGCGATGAGATCATTATCCCAACAAAAACATATTGGGCATCTGCTATTTCCGCAATGACACTCGGTGCATCCATTGTTTTTGCAAATGTTGATCCCAATAATCTTTGCCTTGACCCCAACGACCTTGAAAGATGCCTCAGCCCCAGAACAAAGGCAATAATGGTAGTTCATTACGGTGGACATCCTGCAGAAATGGATAAAATATGCAACTTCGCAAAGAAACACAACATCAAAGTTATTGAAGACGTTTCCCATGCACAAGGCGGTAAATTCAAAGGCAAAATGCTCGGTACTTTCGGTGATGTTGCCGCAATGTCACTTATGTCATGGAAATCCTTCTCTTGCGGTGAACTTGGCGTACTCGTAACAGATGACAGAACCATCTACGAAAGGTCTCTTGCTTATTCCCATTACGAAAGAAATAAGCCCGAATTCATCACCGAAACAGAAGAACTCAAACCATTCTACCATCTGCCACTCGGCGGCATGAAAGGCAGAGTAAATCAAGTCTCAACCGCTATCGGCAGAGTCAGACTTAAAGACTACGACGAAAAGATTGCAGAGATCAGAAAAGCAATGAACTATTTCTGCGACCTTATGGAAGGCGTAAAAGGATTCAGAAACATCAGAGTGGACGAAAAAGACGGTTCCGATATGGCAGGCTGGTACTCCCCCAACATTCTTTATATTCCCGAAGAATTGGGTGGTCTTTCCGAAGAAAAATTCCTTGAAGCTCTAAAAGCAGAAACAGGTTACAGCGGATACAGCGGCGCAAACAACTGTCTGCACACCCACAATATGCTCCAGGACTATGACGGTCTTCACACGGGCAAACCTTCAAGGATCCTCTTCGCAGACAGAGATGTGAGAGAACTTGACAAAGCACTTGAGCCTTCCGAAAAGATACGCACATTGTCAATTCCCTGGTTTAAAGTCTACAAACCCGAATATATAGAAATGTACGCAAACGGATACAAAAAAGTCGTTGCACATTACAGGGAGCTTCTTGATGAAAATCAGGACAGCGATGTCGGCGGCATCTGGCACCACTGATATGAAAAACAATAAAATAGAATATATTTGAATTAAAACAAAACAATCGGGAAAAACCAATTTCACAATGGTTTTTCCCAAAATTTATTATTTTCTATTTTCTGACCTGACCTTCACCGTAGATGCAGAATTTAACGGAAGTCAGTTCGTTAAGTCCCATAGGACCTCGTGCGTGCATTTTTTGAGTGGAAATACCTATCTCAGCGCCAAGTCCGAACTCAAAACCGTCAGTAAAACGTGTAGAAGCGTTCACATAGACGGCAGCTGCATCAACTTCACGCAGGAATTTCTGAGAATTGAGGTAATTATTTGTAATTATAGCCTCACTGTGACCTGTATTATGCTCATTTATATGAGAAATAGCTTCATCCACATCGGAAACTACCTTACAAGAGATGATAAGATCAAGGAATTCCGTGTAATAATCCTCATCTGTCGCAGGAGTACAGTCAATTATCTTCCGGGTGATCTCACAACCACGTATCTCAACATTTTTCTCATCAAGACGTTTTTTAGCCAGCGGTAAGAAAATTTCAGCAATATCTTTATGGACAAGAAGGCTTTCAGCCGCATTGCAAACAGATGTTCTCTGAGTTTTTGCATTGTAAAGGATATCCAGCGCCATGTCTATATTGCAATCGGAATCCACGTAAATATGGCAGTTACCTGTACCTGTTTCAATAACTGGGACTTTTGCATTTTCAACAACGGAACGGATAAGTCCTGCACCACCGCGAGGAATAAGAACATCGACATAATCAGTCAACTGCATAAGCGCAGTAGAAGTTTCACGGGAAGTATCCTCTATTACCTGAACGGCGTTTTCGTCAATGCCACAAGCGCTCAAAGCCTGACGCATGATATTACCGAGAGCAATGTTTGAACGGATCGCTTCCTTGCCGCCTCGGAGAATGACCGCATTACCTGATTTCAAAGTGAGTGCCGCCGCATCAACGGTAACATTGGGACGAGCTTCATAAATTATCGCAATAACTCCGAGAGGAACTCTTGTCTTTGCCACAAGAAGACCGTTGGGGCGTTTTTCCGCATGAATGACTTCTCCGATAGGATCAGCCAGCGCCGCAACTTGACCCACACCTTCGGCAATGCCTGCAATGCGTTTTTCGTCAAGCATGAGACGGTCAATCATATTGCTTTTCACGCCTGCGGAAGCTGCCGCCTCAATATCCTTTTTATTTTCGGAAATAATATAATCAGACTGTTTTACAAGTTCTTCAGCAATAAGCTTAAGAGCTTCATTTTTTTTGTCGGTTGACAGTGCGGAAAGAGAATAAGAAGCTTTTTTTGCCGCAGCGCCGATATTATTCAGATATTCCATAATTTCATTTACCTGCTTTCTGTGCCTTGAAAAGTGTTCCGACACGTTTTCCCTGAATTATATCGTAAATAACTTCAGGGTTACTGCCCGATGTGATATACATATCGGTACCTGCCGCTGTCGCAATTTCCGCCGCATGGATCTTGGTTATCATACCACCGGTACCCTTATTGGAATTTGTATCACCTGCAAGACTTCTGATATAATCGTCAATAACTTCAACAGTTCTTATGGGTCGTGCCATTTCGTTTTCGGACGGATTATCGTCATAAAGCGCATCCACATCGGTGAGTATTATAAGCTTATCTGCGTCAATAAGTCTTGAAACAACTGCGGAAAGAGTATCGTTGTCACCAATCTTTATCTCTTCAACCTCAACGCTGTCGTTCTCGTTTACGATAGGTATGCAATCATATTCCAACAAAGCGTTAAACGTATTTTTTACATTCTCGCTCATTTGAGGAACATCCATGACCTCTTTATTCAAAAGGATCTGTCCCACATTGTAGCCGTAATCGGAGAAAAACTTATCATAAATTGACATAAGTTCACACTGACCAACAGCGGCAAGAGCCTGCTTCTTCTTGAGTTCGGATGGTTTTTCTTTCAAATGAAGCCTTGCCATACCTGCGACCTGAGCACCCGAAGAGACCAAAATGACTTGATTCCCCATACTTTTCACATCGGAAATAACACGAACAAGCTTATCTATATATCTGAGATTGAATTTTCCGCTGTCGTGGGTAAGAGTCGAAGAACCGACTTTGATAACTATTCTCATAAAAAATATTTCCTTTCAAATGCCGTCATTACGGCTTTGTAATTTCGGCAACCTGTCTGGAAACATAGCCACCGTTTTCCAACATTTCAAAACGGAAAGTTTTTCCGGAAGAAGTTTGGATAGCTTTCAACTGAGAAATGATCTCAGGAAGTGCTTTATATGTGTCAACAGTATCATGCATAAGGATAACTGCCGTTTTATAGGTTCTTGTAAGGCGTGTTTTTGCGCCACTGATGGCGTTGCTTATTATATTATCCACACCTGTCGCTGTAGTGAAATCTTCCGTGTCGATGTTCCAGTCGATAACCTCATAGCCTCTTGCATAAAGTTCGGAAACGATCTCATAATAAGTATCCGTAGTTCCCGAATACTGTCCGCAGAAAAGCTTTGCGCTGTAAGTTCCGCTGGGGAGACGGACTATATTGGGAGAATAACCTGAGATATCTTTGAGAAGAGCGACAACCTTGTCAAAATCCTCAAAATATGCTTCTTTTGACTTATAGATCTCAGAATATGAGTGATTATAGCAATGAATCGCAAGGGTATGCCCCTCGTCAACGATCCTTTTTACGGCTTCACGGGCAACGGAACCGTTATTTACGACCTGAGAGCCCACTACAAAAAATGTTCCCTTAACACCTGCTTCATTGAGAATATCCAAGATCTTATGAGTATTGGAAGAAGTTCCGTCGTCAAAAGTCAAAAAAACTGTAGGTTCAGTTTTATAAGATGCCATTTTGCGCTCATAGACAAGTTCTTTTTCAATAGAATCTTTTTCTGCCGAAACGACATCAATGGATTCCTGCAAAGCGTTGATATCAGTTGAATATATTTCATTTCGCTGGATCATAGCGGCTTTTTCTTCTTCAAGCTTAGAAATACTGTTATTTGTTGAAAAAGTCAAAATGCCGAAAACCCCTGAAACAAGGAGGGATATTGCAATTACAACTATACATAAAAATCGCATAATACTACCCCCTAATTCTGATATGAAGCATATTCAGCTTCAAGAGCTTCAAGTTGTTTTTCAAGTTCGTTCAATTCAATCTCTTTTTGCTGTTTTTGGGAAACAAGATAAGAATAGCGGGAATCAAGATCATCAAGTTCTTTATCAAGATCACCTTTCAAATTAAGAGCTGTTGTATATTTTATAAACATAAAGAGGACAAGTACCAAAGATGCAAGTGCAAGCAATGCGAAGATCACTTTGCTTGTTTTGTTTGTTTTGCGTTTTCTGCCGTAAGTTACATAGCTTGGCATAATAAGTTCTCCGTTCTCCGACTATAGATTCAAATAAGACATCCGCATCGGAAAGATGTCTGTATTTTATTATAACACAGAAAAACAAAAATGTAAATAGGAACTACAATAGTTTCCAAAAAGTCCCAAATTCACCCGAATTTTCCCGCAAAAAAAGAACCCCCTTCATAAAAAGGGGATTCTCTGAGAGGTACAAAAAAGAGAACTCAGTTTTTCTTTGTAAGGAAGCAACCGCAAACTGCAGAAGCTGCTGCGAGGATGTAGAACAAACCTGAAACGTCAGCTGTGGAGGGGTTAACAGGTTCGGGATCAACTACGGGAGCAGGATCGGGTTCAACGGGAGCAACGGGTTCTGTGGGAACTTCAGGAGCTGCAACGGGAGCGAGCAATTCAACTTCGCCGAGAGCTTCTGTAGCAGACCAATAGTTGGAAGCGGAACCTCCGTCCTCTGCAGCACTTGCAGAATGAACGTAAGCATCTCTTGCAGCGTCGCCGTCTCTGTCATCGTTTACAGAGAATGTGTAACCGAAAATGTAACCTGCCTCAGGTGTGATCTTGGAAACGAAGGGCTGTTTGATTTCTACGATATAGCCGTCGTTTGTCTTAACGTAACCTACGAGAGAAGCTGTATAAACTGCCTGATCGTATTCGATACCTGCAGCTGCGCCAATATCGTGCAATGTATGACCTGTAGATGTTACCATGTACATATAGTCACTGATGTCTTCATTAAAAGAGCCTGCTTCAGTATTTGTTTCAGAGATCCAAAGATTGATACTGTCGTTTGCCTGACTTGCGAAGTCGGGACCGACAGTAGTATCTGTAACTACAACAAGATAATAAAGAGCTGTTTCATCCCAAAGGATCTTTGTATATGCAGTTACGTCGCCCTCTGTCCAGTCATCGCCTGTACCGATATAATCCTGAGTAACGGTAGTATCCCAGATAGGATCAATAACGCCGTCAATCACGGGAGCTGTAGTTGCATACGCAGCTGTTGATGTTACTGCCATTGAAGCAATGCCCATAGACATGATAAGCATTGACAATACCAGCAGGGTTAATAATGTTTTTTTCATTTTTTCCACCATACCTTTTCAAATTTATACAAAAACCATCCAACATTCAGGATACATTTCTGTACATTTATTATACAATATTTTCATGCGATTGTCAATATGCAAAATAAACAAAAAAACACATTATCCTATCAATTAATTTCAACTATATAACGATTTACACAAATAAAAAAACAAGAGAGAAACTATGCAGTTTCTCTCATTAAAAAATATCCGGGAATTATAAAAACTAATCTCCATTGACCCAAAGTCCGTCTTTTGCAAGCTTTTTGAAATCAGCTTTCAACGACACGACCTTTGAACCCTTGACGTATTCGGTTTTACGTACAATATAACCTCGCGCGATCAAATCATTCATTGCTTTTGAAATTGATTCAGGTTTAACTTTATTGTATTTTGAAACAGTCTGGACTGTTTTTTCAAATGTGATCTTTCCTTTGGGATTACCTTTGGATTCAAGATATTTAAAATTCTTGAGGATCATATCACAATAGATCTTATCAAGATCATCGGCGGTGGGTATTTCCATCCACCAGGAAGCGGACATCTTCAGCTGATTACTGAATGCACCCTTTACTCCGAAAACACCTACCTGCTTTTTGCAGAAAGTCTTTAAAAATGCAACGACCGAATTAAAATGAGCGTCGCCTGTGAAAATTATAAACATCTCAGTACCGTCGTCCTGAAATGCCTGCTGGTAAATATGGTCCAGCATAATAAAATCGGTAAAATCCTTTTCATTTTTAGGATTAACATTACGTGTTTCTATGATCTTATTTGAAAAACCTCTGATCTTCGGTATCTCATTAGCAATAGACGGATTGGAAAAATCGGCAAAAAATATGATCTCTTTAACATCAGCCATTTCCATTATGGAATTCACCCATGATTGCAAGTCGGGTTTCATATTGTAAAGCTTTTCCATTGAAATATACCAATGCTCATAATCAATAAAAGCGACTGCCTTTGGCTTCTTTTTCTTGTTGCGACCAAATAAAAATCCTATCTTAATCACTCCCTTTCTTTTAAACTTATTCAATATATAAAACCTTTCGGCTCCCGGACAAATTATTCTTTAACGGTATAGACCTCAAGACCGCCTTTTCTGCAAGTTATAACGGAGTCTTTGCCCTCCAACTGTTCATTGCTGACACCTATGGGGAAATCGTCACGGATCGTATAGTTATCCAATTCATATTTCATATTTTTCAATGTCACGCCAACGGTTTTACAACCGCAAGGAAAAACTGAAATATATCTGATACTGCGATCATAAGGAATAACAAGTTCATCATTTGCCTTGACGACATCAACTCTTGTATATCCGTCTGAAATAAAACCTTTACATTTCTTACGGATAAATTTCAGCACAGAAACAGCGCCTTTTGTATGGTCTTCCCTGCCGCCGATACCTCCCGCGAGAATTATCTCGTCAAATCCCTTTGCCATTGCAACCTTTGCCGCATACATGGCATCAGTATCATCCTTTTCGGTGGGGAGAGTTATCACGTTCTCAGCCTCATTGCCAACAGCGGAATAAGAATCAAAATCACCAAGAAGAATATCAGGTTTTACGCCTAATCTTTCCGCATATTTAAAACCGCTGTCTGCACAGATTATGTAATCGCCTTCTCTTATCTCGCAAGGATATCTGTCGCTTTCAGACCAGCAAAAGATCAAAGCTCTTTTCATTTGTCTTCCCATTTTTTATATTCACCAAGTTCTTCGTACATTTGAATATAGCTTTCATATCTGCTTTTTTGGATCTTGCCTTCTTCAACTGCTGCCCTGACCGCACAACCGAGATCTTTAACATGGGCACAGTCATGGAAACGGCAATCGCCGAAATATTTACCGAATTCAGCGAAACATTCAGCCAATTTGCTTCTGTCTTTCAGATCGAATGCTTCAAGCTCCAGAGATGAAAATCCGGGAGTATCGGCAATAACACCGCCGCAGACATCAAAAAGTTCAGCACATCTCGTGGTATGTTTTCCTCGTCTGAGACGCTCACTGACATTTCCTGTTTCTCTGAGAAGTTCGGGGGCTATCGCATTAAGCAAAGTGGATTTTCCCACACCTGAAACGCCTGCAAGGACACAGGTACATCCGTTAATCTCATTTACAATGGCTTCCGTACCGTTTTTTTCAGAAGCGGAAACAAAATAAGATCTGTAAGGGAGATTTCCATAGACCTCGGAAACCCCTGTAGTATCTTCGTAATCACTCTTATTGAGTATCAAAACAGGTTCGATACCGTGATATTCCGCAACTGCGATCATTTTATCAATATTATAAAAACAAGGATCGGGGTTACGGAGAGCTATAACGATCAACAATTTGTCTATATTGGAAACGGGAGGTCTTATCAGAGTATTCTTTCGGGGAAGTAATTCTTCAATAACATTGTCTCCAAGCAAAACATAGTCCCCTGCTCGAAGTTCTGAACCCTTTTTGAGGATATTTTTCCTCGCTTTAAGTTCGGTAAAACCCTCTTCGGTCCTGACTGTATAAAGTCCGCCCGTTCCTTTGTAAATACGTCCTGTCATTCTTTATCCTCAGCTTTCGGGTACATAAGTGCCGTTGGCTATGGCTTCATCTATTGAACCCTTACTTACATAGATTATAACGTCTGAACCTTTATCTATGATAGTGTCTTTTTCAACACTCTGAGAAATAACGAAACCTGCTTTAACTTCGTCATTGTATTCTTCACGAATGATGGGATAGAGAGATTCCTGATAAAGAGCTGTAACCGCAAGTTCCTTTTTCAGACCGACAACGCTTGGCATATAGATCTGACCCATTTCGGAACTGTAGCTCACATACAGTTTTACAGTTGTGGATACAGGAACAGTTAAACCTACAGCAGGTTCTGTTTTAATTACAAAACCTTCCTCTACTGTAGAGCTTTGTATCTGAATTATCTCAACGATCAGATCAGCTTGTCTGAGCTTAAGTTGAGCCTGAGCTTTTTCCCAGTTCACAACATCGGGTATCTGAACTTCGCGTTTTCCTTTACTTACTTTCAGTTCGATCGTAGTTCCTGCCGCATACTGACCTTCGGAAGGATTCTGTTCCACGATCATTCCTGCACCGATAGTGTTGTCATAAACTTCTTCCGTTTCAAAAACGAAATTTCTGATATAAACAGGGTCATTGATAACATCTTCGGCAATTTTACCAACAAGGGACGGAATATCAACAAGATCCTCATTGAACTGATGAACCATCATATCCATAACGCCGTAACCGAGCAATGCAAGAATAGCGCCAAGGAATATACCTGCAGTGGCTGAAAGGAATTTATTACGAATTCTCGCCATTCTATACTGTCTGGCAGTCTTTTTCTTTCTTTTCTTTTTGGCGGGTGATTTTTTAGTATTATTTGAAGCTTTTGGTTTTTCGGACTGAGCAGGAGTTTCAAGTTCTGTTGTCTTTTCGTCTTCCTTTGGAGTTTCAGCCGCAGGACCGAATTTATAATCAAATACCGTCTCCCTGTTATCTTCCAATATCTTGAGGTCGATAAGAAACTCTTTTGCCTGCAAGTATCTTCTGTTGGGGTCTTTCTGCATAGCCTTAAGAATGATCTGCTCAAGACCTTCGGGAATATTGGGATTTATTTCACGGGGAGGCTGAGGCTCCTGCTGAACCTGCATGAGCGCAACAGAAACGGGCGTTTCTGCAGTAAAAGGCAACTGACCTGTAGCCATTTCATACAGCATTACACCTGTGGAATAGATATCGGATTTTTCGTCTGTTGTAAGACCTCTCGCCTGTTCGGGACTTATATAGTGAACAGAACCGATAGCCGTATCTGTCATTGTAATTGTCTCAAAATTGGAAACATGAGCGATACCGAAGTCTGTTACTTTTACAGTACCGTCATCAAGGAGCATGATATTGTGAGGCTTAATATCACGGTGAATAACTCCACGCTCATGGGCATGGCGCAGAGCGCTCAATATCTGCTTGCAATAACCTATAGCCTCGGACGCAGAGATAGCACCCGTGACTTCTATATATTCTTTCAAAGTTCTGCCTTCGATGAATTCCATAACGATATATTGGATATCGCCCTCAAAATTAACGTCGTAAACGTCCACGATATTTTTGTGAGAAAGCATCGCAATGGCTCTGGATTCGTTAAGGAAACGGCGTCTGAAACGTTCATCTTTAACGAATTCATCTTTTAAAATTTTGACGGCGACAAAACGGTTTTCAAGGTTATCCACAGCCTTGTAAACCACAGCCATACCGCCTATACCGACGATCTCAACTATACTGTATCGGTCGTTCAAAACACTTCCGACAAGGTTTTTCAAGCTTCAGCCCCTCCTTCCGAATCATTGACCATAATAACAACTGTAATATTATCTTTACCGCCATGTTCATTGGCAAGGGCTACGAGTTTTTCACAGACATTTTCAGGGGCTTCTGTTTTAAGTACTTGTTCTATCTCTTCAACGGATACCATAGTTGTCAGGCCGTCAGAGCAAAGCAAGACAGTTTCATTACTGTATCCGTCAAGTCTGGAGCTGTCGACAGCTACACCGTTCATTATACCGAGAGCACGTGTGATAACATGTCTGTAAGGATGATTTTCAGCTTCATCGGGGGTAATTTCTCCGCTGTCGATCATTTCCTGAACAATACTGTGGTCACGGGTCACAGGAACAAGGTGTCCATCCGAGAAAATATACGCACGGCTGTCACCGACGTGTGCCACATACATAGCCTCGTCGATATAAAATGATATAACAGCAGTTGTTCCCATACCTTTCAGATCAGGTTCTGCAATGGATCTTGCAAAAACGGAATCGTTTGCTTTTTCAAGAGAAAGTTCGAGTAGCTTACAGATATCTCTATCTCTGCCGAAAGTTTCGTAAGCATCTGAAATCGTCTGTCGAATAGCTTCAGTCGCTGTCTCGCTTGCGATATTCCCCCCTGCATGACCTCCCATACCGTCGCAAACGACAGCATAGCAGCAGTTGATATCATATTCACAAAAGTCGAATGTATCCTGATTGTTGGATCGAACCCTTCCTACATCCGTCAGTCCGTAAATTCTCATAATTTGCCCCCTTGAAGTGAATCCTAAAAGAAAACCAAGTAAAATTTATTTTTCTTTCATTGCAGTCTGTCGGAGCTGTCCGCAGGCCGCATTTATTTCTTTGCCCAAAGAACGTCTCAGAGTTGTGTTTATACCTCTCGAAGTGAGGATATCGCTGAAACGCTTTATACGCTCGGGAGTTGTAGGCATAAGTCCTCTTTCCTCCACGAAATTTACATTGATAAGATTTACATGGCAAAGCATTCCTTTGAGAAGTTTGGCCAAGGTTTCTGCGTGCTTATCGCTGTCGTTTATGCCCTTGATAAGAGTATATTCAAAAGAGATCCTCCGACCCGCAATTTCAATGTAAGACTTGCAGGCTGAAATGAGTTTTTCCACATCATAGCTCTTGTTTACAGGCATTATTTTATTTCTCGTCTCGTTATCTGGCGCATGGAGCGACACCGAAAGAGTTATCTGAAGTTTCTCTTTTGCAAGCTCCAGAATCTTCGGAACAAGTCCACAGGTTGAAACTGAAACATGACGGTGACTCATATTCATTCCTCTCTCATCGTTGAGATTTTTCAAGAAACGGAGAAGATTATCGTAATTATCCAGCGGCTCACCGATACCCATAATAACTATGGAAGAAACTCCGTGGAGCTTATTCAGAAGTGCCACCTGACAGTACATTTCCCCTGCGGTAAGGCTTCTTTGAAGTCCGTGGAGTGAGCTTGCGCAGAAAGCACAAGCCATACGGCAACCGACCTGAGATGAAATGCAGATAGAATTACCGTGTTTATAATTCATAACAACGGCTTCAATAAGAGCACCATCTGAAAGCTTGAAGAGATATTTTACCGTACCGTCGCTGTCCACAAGCTTTTTCTGAATATCGAGCACGGGAAGTTCTGCGACCTCGGATAGCTTTTTTCTCAAATCAAGACTGAGGTCTGTCATCTCATTGAAATCAAGGATACCCTTGGAAATATTTCTGTATATCTGCCCTGCGCGGAATTTCGGAAGTCCAAGCTCCGTCACAAAGGCTGTCAGTTCATCAAAACTGAGTGATGCAATATCTGTTTTCATGATGTTTTACCTATTTTCAGCGGTTACGTCTTCTTGAAATCAATATAAGTCTCAATAATTGTGCGAATGAGACCGCTAACGCCGCAACATAAGTCAAAGCGGCTGCTGTCAGAACTTTTTTAGTCATTTTCAATTCTTCATCGTTAAGTGCCCCGCTTGCTTCGAGAGATTTCATTGCCCTTGAAGATGCGTTCAGCTCAACGGGTAAAGTTACCAGATGGAAAAGAGTTGCAAGACCGAAAAAGATTATACCTAAATTTACAAGCAATTCAAAATTGAATACAAATCCGATAAGGATAAGCGGCATTGAAAGCGTCGAACCGATATTTGCAACGGGAACAAGGGCATTTCTGAAATTTATAGGCCCGTAATTGCTGTAATGCTGAACTGTATGCCCTGCTTCGTGGGCCGCAATACCCAAAGCTGCCACTGAAGTTTGACCGTAAACGCCCTCGGAAAGTCTGATTATCTTCTCATTTGGGCTGTAGTGGTCAGTAAGCTGACCAGCAACGGGCTGCACGGCAACATCTCTGATGCTGTTATTTCGGAGAATGTATGAAACAGCCTCATTTGAAGTCATGCCTCTGCGAGACATAACTTTTGAGTATTTTGCGTAAGTGGATTTAACCTTAGCTTGAGCGTAAATTGATAAAATCAACGCAGGTATAACCAATACGATATACCAAATATCTATTCCGTAATAAGGCATAACAGCCCTCCATTCAATTCATTTAATTCTGTTTTATTCAAATTTTTCAGGTTTATTACCTCTCAGGAAATCTGCGCCGCCCATACGTTTTTTGCCTTCGGGCTGAATTTCGTCGATTCTGATAAATCCGTCACCTGTACGGACGATAAGTTCCTTACCCGGAACTATCTGACCGCATTCAAAGTCGCCTTTTATTGTATTTTCAACAATGGAGGCTTTGAATATTTTTGTGTTTTTACCGCCGCAAAGAGCATACGCTGTGGGAATAGGAGAAAGACCTCTGACTCTGTTTACGATATTCTTTGCAGAATCGGTAAAATCAATTTTTCTTGTTTCGTTTGTTATCATTGAAGCATAACAGCTTTCGCCCGTCTGCTTTTCGGGAACGAGTGTTCCCTCTTCAAGGGCTTTCAGCGTATCGACCAAGAGTTTACCGCCCATTTCAGCAAGTCTGTCGTGGAGCGTTCCAACGTCGTCATCTGCGGTAATTTTGGTTTCCGCTTTCAAGAGCATATCACCTGTATCAAGCCCTTCATCCATAAGCATTGTAGTAACACCCGTTTTTTCTTCACCGTCAATGAGACAAAAATTTATGGGTGCCGCACCTCTGTATTTGGGAAGCAAAGATGCGTGAACGTTAACACAACCCTTGGGAGGATAATTCAGAATATAGGGTGGAAGAATCTTTCCGTAAGCCGCAACGATGATAACATCGGGTTTTACTTCGTCGAGAAGTTCCTGAAGTTCACCGTTTTTGATTTTATCGGGCGTATATACAGGAATATCAAGTGTCAAAGCATAAGCCTTTACAGGAGTGGGGGTTAAAGTGTAACCTCTGCCCTTTGGTTTATCGGGCTGAGAAACCACCGCATTGACCTCGTAACCTGCTTCAACCATCGCTTTAAGAGACTCTACAGCGAAATCCGAAGAGCCCATAAAAATACTGCGCATTATTCGTCATCCTCGTTCAAGTATTCTATAACGTGTTCTCTGAAAAGTTTGCCGTCGAGATGGTCTGTTTCGTGGCAGATGCAAACGGCTGTAATGCCCGTTCTTGTAAGGGAAAATTTATTTCCGTCAACGTCGTAAGCTTCAACAGTAACCTTTGCGGGACGCTTTGTTTTACCGAAAACACCTGGGACGGAAAGACAGCCTTCATTTGCGAACTGTTCTCCGCTTTTTTCCGTTATAACAGGGTTGATAAGTGTAATAAAATCCCCGTTATCGTCAATTACGATAGCCAATCTGCGAAGAACACCTATCTGAGGTGCCGCAAGTCCGAGACCGTCAGCCTTGATAAGTGTATCGGTCATATCCTTTACAAGGGACTTCAATTTTGAATCGAAAGAAGTCACGGGTTTGCAAACTTTTGAAAGACTTTCGTAGCCTTCTGTAACTATTTCTCTTAATGCCATTTCTATTTTCTCCTTTACTTTGCCCGATTTTCTCGGTTCAATACACAACAGCGGGATTCATGTCAAGAGTCATCTGGATCTCTTTACATTCTTTATCCTTGCTGAACTCTATATAAATTTTTCTGAATATTTCTCTTTGTGCGAAAACGTCCTTGCAGCGGATAAGAGTTCGGACTCTGTATCTGCCGTCAACCATTGGAACGGATGTTGGCTTTGGCTTGATTATTCTTACGGGAAGGTTCGCACCTTCCATTTCGGTGCTGACCATTTCGATAAATTTTTCTGCGCCCGAAAAAGCCTGCTCTTCCGTGGGGGCAACGAATACAGCCTGACACAAGTCGCAGTACGGTGGATAAACGAGACTTCTGCGAAGAGCCATTTCGTTATTATAAAAGGCTTCGTAATCCTGATTAAACGAATATTTCAAGACTCGGTGTGTGGGTGAAAATGTCTGAACCACCGCACGACCGTGTTTTTCGGCTCTTCCTGCGCGACCGACTACCTGAGTAATAAGCGAGAACGTTTTTTCATATGCCCTGAAATCCGAGGAATAAAGTGACATATCCGCCATCAGGACCCCAACAAGTGTGACATTTGAAAAATCAAGCCCTTTGGTTATCATCTGTGTACCGAGAAGCACATCACATTCGTGGTTCTTTACCGAATTTAAAATATCATCTCTGTCGGTCTTTCCCGTAACTGTATCTGCGTCCATTCGCTGAATACGGAGTTCGGGGAATATCCTCAAAAGTTCGTCTTCGGCTTTCTGTGTGCCTGCTCCTTTATATCTGATAAGTTCAGAACCGCATTTATCGCAATGCTTGGGGACATCGGTACTGTAAGAGCAATAATGGCACATGAGTCTGTTTGCATTTTTATGATAAGACAGCGCAATGCCGCAATAGGGACATTTTACAGGTTCGCCACAACTGAGGCAAGACACGAAAGAATTGTAACCTCTTCTGTTAAGAAAGAGTATGCTCTGTTCTCCGCTTTTTATGTTTTTTTCTATCTCACGCAAGAGAACGGAGCTGTAAATACTTCTGTTTCCTGCCATTACTTCGTTGTGCATATCTGCAACAATGATTTCAGGCAAAGGTTGACCGTTGAACCGCTGCGTAAGAGTTGATTTTGTAATTCTGCCCGATTCTGCTCTGTAAAAACTCTCAAAGGAAGGAGTTGCGGACGCCAGAAGCAAAAGAGAATTGCTCTTCAAGGCTATGAATGCGGCTGTATCTATGGCAGAATAACGGGGATTCATTTCAGATTTATAGGTATTTTCCTGCTCTTCGTCAATAATTATGATCCCAAGATCTTTTACGGGAGCAAATACTGCTGAACGAGTACCGACAACTACCCTCTTTTTTCCCAAAGCAATAAGCCTCGATGCGTCGTAGCGTTCCCTTTCAGTCAAAGCGCTGTGGAGGACCGCAAGTTGGTCACCGTATCGGGAAATAAGCCTGCGGACTATCTGAAAAGTGAGGGATATTTCGGGAATAAGGAGTATTGCACTTTTCCCGTCAGCAAGAACATCGTCTATAAGTTTGATATAAACAAGAGTCTTACCGCTGCCTGTAACTCCGTAAAGCAAATGAGTTTTTCCGCTGTTACGGAGTTTTGTTATTTCACTGTAAGCCTTTGATTGTTCATCGGAAAGCATTATCGGGCTTTTATCCTCTTTTACACCTTCCGTATAAGCCTTTGTGGGGTCGGAATAGACTTCGATTTTTCCGTAGGAAACTATTCCTTTTTTCTCAAGAGTACAGACAGATGCCCTTGACATTCCGAATTCATCGGTAATACGGCAAAGAGAGAGTTCGCCCTTTTCTCGGAGCAGTTCTATAAGTTTTTTTTGTTTTTCGTTGCCGCCGACAGCGGAAACATCATTGAGTTTTACTGTTTTTTCGCAAACAACGCCGCTGTTTTTCGTATATCCTGAAGGCAAAACAAGTTTTGAGGCATCAAACCATGAGCAAAATGTTTTGTCTCTGATATAAGTAATAAGCGAAAGTGTAAGATCGTTGAAAAAAAGCTCAGCTTCATCGCCGTTACGAACGGAAATCAACTGTTTCAGTTCTGATCTTGAAACATCATCAGACTCCAGAACCTTAAGTATGAAACCGACCCTACGGTGATCTCCTCTTCCAAAAGGGACCGTACAAACGGCACCGGGAACAGCCTGAGAGGAAATACCGTCGGGGATAAGGTATTCGTAGAGTTTGTCCGCAGAAGACGGGACATCTTCAACGGCGACAAAAGCGGTTTTAAACATTTTTAAGCTTACAGATTTTTGGGTTCGCAAAAATCAACTTCACCGTCAGCAAAGGACTGTACAGCAAGTTTAACGGGCTTCTGTGTGAGTTTTTCTTCGCGAGCTTCTGCAGCTTCAGCCATATCTCTTGCTCTCTTTGCAACTGCAATTACGAGAGAGTAACGGCATTTGTTTTCACCTTTAATAAGTTCAGTAACACTGGGGTACAACATAATAATATATCTCCTTTATGATTATTCTCTGATATAGTCGGCAATGATAGCCGAAAGTTTTTCAAAAGCTTCCTGAAGGTCTCCGTTAACAACGATATGATCGTATTCGGAAGTAAATTCCATTTCAGCTTTTGCGCGTGAAACACGTTTTTCGATGACTTCTTCTTTTTCTTCGGGATTGCGTTTTTTGATCCTCTTTGCGAGATCGTCTATGGAAGGAGGAGCAATAAAAATCGTTACAGCTTCGGGCATTTTAGCCTTTACCTGACGCATACCCTCAACTTCGATCTCAAGGATCATGCTGTTGCCTTCATTGAGTGCTTTTTCAGCGGGTTCACGGGGCGTTCCGTAAAAAGTTCCGCAATACTCAGCGTATTCAAGCATTTTATCCTCGGAAATTCTCTTTTTGAAGTCGTCTGTGGATATATAGTAATAATTCACGCCTTCCTGTTCACCGGGACGGGGCTGTCTTGTTGTCATTGAGATAGAAAGAAAAATATCATTGTATTTTTCCATTATCATATTTACAAGAGTACCTTTACCTGCGCCGGAGGGACCTGAAATAATAAAAAGTTTACTCATTTTCATTTATCTCCTCTCTGTTGCCTTCGGAATAATTATCGGGAACATCTCTGCCGTTGACCCTTGCCGTAATGGTTTCAGGATAAACAGCACAAAGAATAGTATGTTCACTGTTGGTCAGGATAACGGATTTTGTTTTTCTGCCGTATGTCGCATCAATAAGAGTTCCCTTTTCTTTTGCGTCCTGAATAAGACGTTTTATAGGTGAAGAATCGGGGCTGACAACAGCAACTATGCGGCTGTCCGCAACAACATTACCGAAACCGATACTGATAAGTTTCATAGTTTTTCTCCCGTTATTCTATATTCTGGATCTGTTCTCTGATCTTTTCGATGCAGTTTTTAAGCTCAATTATCTTCTTTGTAATATCAATATCACCAATCTTGGAAGAAATGGTATTGACTTCCCTGTTCATTTCCTGAATGATGAAATCCATTTTCTTACCATTGGATTCACCCGATTCAAACATTTCAGCCAGAGAAGCACAATGGGAATTAAGTCTGATTATTTCTTCATCCACAGCGACTTTGTCTGCCATTATGGCAACTTCGGTAAGAAGTCTCTGTTCGTCAACATTTGTGTCGCCGAGAAGCTGGATGATCCTGTTTCTGAGCTTTGTCTCATATTCACCCACGAGTTTTTCGGAACGGGCTTCAATATATTTAACGTTCTCCTTTATGAATTCGCATTTAGAGATTATATCTTCGGCAATTCTGCCGCCTTCACGTGTGCGGAGATCTATAAGAGAATCTGTCGCAGAATCAAGAACGGGAAGAACTTCAGACCAAAGTTTTTCCATGTCGATCTCTTTGGTCTCAGAAGTAAGAACATCAGGGATCCTGAGTGCTATGGAAGAAGAAATGTCGTTTTTCAAAGAAAATTCTTCTGAGATCTCATTGAACGCATCAATGTAGCTTTTAAACAGATCCTTGTTTACACTTATCTTAACGTCCTCGGAGCCTGTAAAGGAAATATTCACATTGACTTCGATCTTGCCTCTGACGATCTTTTTCTGAAGCTGTGTTCTGATAAGATCTTCAAGTTGCATACATGAACGCGGTGTACGCGCATACATTTCAAAGTATCTGTGGTTTACTGATTTGATCTCAATGGAAATTGTTTTATCTTCATAAACTGCCGTGGCTTTGCCGAAGCCTGTCATACTTCTTATCATTATACTTCTCCTCATATGTAAAAATGCAACATTATTCAATCAATAATATATCACTATATATTTTACCTCAAAAAATGAATTTTGTCAAGGGTTTTAGATTAAGTATTTGTGGCAATTCCGCACAGATACTTGACAAAATCATATATTTGAGGTATAGTATTAGATATTGGGTACTATAATTTAGTGTAACAGAAGCTATTATAACACAAGAAAAGGAAAAATAAGCCATGAACTGCAAAAAATGCGGAAAGCCTTTGGAGAACAATGAGATATACTGTGCTGACTGCGCTGTCGGTACAAAAAAAGCAAAAATGAATCCTGTAAAAAGAATAATTATTATACTTATCGCAGTCGCTGTAAGTCTGCTGACATTCTTTGTCGGAATCGAGATAGGAAGAGTTCACGAAAGCTCGCTGCCCGAAGCTCCTGATTTTATTGCAATGATCGCCGATGCGATAAAAGAACTACCGGGTATCCCATTTGACATTGAGATAACGCAGGAAAAGCTCAATGAAATGCTGAACAAAAACGCGGAAAAACTCAGTCCTTTGGACGGAGCAAAACTTACAATATCAAAAGACAAGACACTTATCCTCACGGGAAATGTGAAGAAAGATAATATTGAAGAACTGCTTGAAGGTGAATTACCGCCTTATATCAGCATTTTTCTGCCGCAGACAGTTAGTCTTTACATCGAGGTGAGTTTCCCCGAATCAGAAGAAAATCTTTTGGAAATCGCCATAAAAAACGTAACATTTGCGGGAATAACTTTTGATTCTGATTTTACAGAAACTCTTGGGATAAACAAACTTGCCTCAAGGATAATATCTCAGATTATTGAAAGTGAACAGTCTCCCTATTATCAGCTTTCGGGAATCTCCATAAATAAAAGCAAAAGCTCAGATGAAAATGTGCTTATAGTCAGCGGCACCGCAAAACTTTCCTGAAAACAAAAATACCTACCAATACAGCCTTGGTCCGCTCCATACGCCAATAAAAAATAATCCCGACAGATTTTCAAAGATCTGTCGGGATTTGTTTTATTATATTCGACAAATTAGAATTTGTAAAATAACATCTCAAATGTTTTAAACATTCAATAAGCCATCAGTTAGGTAGTCTGCTACCATTTTTACAGCCGCGCCAGACAGATAGGAAATATTGTCAAATTCGCCGCCATGCATGGTTTTTACGACTTCCAAACTCATAAGAGCTACCTGATCTTGCTCCGTAATCGGCTGATCAGTAGAAATCTTGTGACCGATCTCAGAAAAAACTGTAACGGCATTACGTTCTGCGGTGCATATTGAGACACTCGGAATCCCGCCCCACTCAAAAATACAGTCATCTCCCTGTGGTAAAAATCCGGGAAGTTTTACTTTGTGTTTTGTGAGTAAAGATTCGTCCATCAGACCGAAAAACAACGGATTAGACACATTCCACTTGTCGCTGAGGAGAATATTATCGCCAAAGCCGCAAACATCTGCATTAACCATCGCTGAAATGTTTTCTTTTCCTACGGATTCGATGTAGCGGGAAGCACCAATGCCGCCTTTTTCCTCCTCACCAAAGAATACAAAATCAACACTTTTACTAAATGCTGATTCAGCCAGTATTGCTTCTACGACATGAAGAAGAACAGAACAACCCGAGGCATTGTCGTTTGCACCGTCGCTGCCTTCATCAGCGTCCCAATGAGCACCGATAACCAACCGATTGTTGCTCGGATTAAAAGAAACGACGATGTTTTCCACATCTTCAAATTGCTGTACTGTGAAGTTCGCACCCATTTGGGATAAAATTGCTATGATGCTGCCTTTTCTGTCCGAACTTCCTGCAATTTTGCTCATGTATTCCATAAATAACCTCTTCTTTGCCTAATTGACGCAATCCACTCAAAATGAAAGCTTTGGATCGGATAGGCGTTTATTTTTATTCTGAAATTTCAACAGTTTCCTGCTCAGAAAAAACAGGTCTGTAAATATCTTTTTTGTTTACCTTTTGTTTTTTGGGATGTTTTTTCCTGTAGGAACGGTGAATTCCCCAGATAACGAAAAATATCACAGCAAAAATAAGTACATTTATAATCACCGAGACCACAAGAGGTTCGACCATGAGTTCTGTTTCAAAGGATTCATGCTGATATTTCGGCGTAAAATATAACGGGAAATATGCAGGATTTGGAACCATATTCGTCGTTTGCTGAATAAACGGAATTGGCGAACCGTAATCTATCACATAAAATTCCGAAGCGGACTGAAGATATACGGGCATAAAAGCCGAAAGTACAGTAACGCCGAAACCGCATACCAATGCGAGAAAAACGCATAATATGATCTTAAAAACAAAAAGACCTTTCTTTTCTTTTTTCATAATAACGTTTTTCCTTTCAAAAATTATTCAGCTTCGCCTGATTTCAGCTTTTCAGCCTGATCGGAAGTGATGAGTGCATCAATAAGCTCGTCAAGATCACCGTCCATAACGGCAAGAATCTTATAAAGAGTCAAGCCGATCCTGTGGTCAGTAACACGTCCCTGGGGGAAGTTATAAGTTCTGATACGTTCACTTCTGTCACCCGTACCGACCTGAGACTTTCTTTCCGATGCGATCTGCGCATTTCTTTCGCTTTCCATGCTTTCATAGATCTTGGAACGGAGGATCTTCATTGCACGTTCCTTGTTCTTGTACTGGCTGCGCTCGTCCTGACAGTCAACGATAGTATTTGTGGGTACATGTATGATCCTGATGGCAGATTCGGTCTTATTTACGTGCTGACCTCCTGCGCCTGAAGAACGATGTGTTTCTATAATAAGATCGGCAGGATTGATATCAACTTCGACCTCGTCAACTTCGGGAAGGACTGCGACAGTAACAGTAGATGTGTGGATCCTGCCTGAAGATTCGGTTTCGGGAACACGCTGTACACGGTGAACGCCGCTTTCAAACTTCAATCTGCTGTAAGCACCTTCACCCTCAATGGAGAAGCTTATTTCTTTTATACCGCCAAGTTCCGTTTCGTTAAGAGAAAGTATTTCGCACTTGTAGCCTTTTGCTTCGGCATACATTGAATACATTCTGTAAAGAGAATGAGCAAAAAGAGCTGCTTCTTCGCCACCTGCACCGCCGCGGATCTCAACGATTACGTTTTTGTCATCGTTGGGGTCTTTGGGAAGAAGAAGTATTTTTATTTCTTCTTCGTATTTTGCAATAAGCTCTTTTGTTTCGAGATATTCAGCCTCAACGATCTCCTTGAAATCGGGGTCCAGCTGAGAATCGAGAAGTTCTTTGGCTTCGGCGTTGGAATCAACAACCTTTTTATATTCAAGATACTTTTCAACGATAGGTGTGAGCTGTTTATTTTCCTTCATCAATTTCTTGTATTTCTCCTGATCGGAAATGACAGCCATATCGGAAAGCTGCTCGTTTATTTCGTTATATCTTTCATAAATGCTCTGAAGTTTATCAAGCATAAAAATTTTTCACTCCAATAATAAAGATTACAGAAATTATTATAGCATAAAAATGCGCCGTTGTAAACAGGTTTCACCGAAATACCACAAATTAGGAGAGAATTTTCTCCTTCATATTCCCAAAAGTACGGAAGCAAGATTAAAATATACTATAAGAGAAAGAGCGTCAACGATAGTAGTAATAAACGGGCTTGCCATTACCGCAGGGTCCGCACCGACTTTTTTAGCCGCAATGGGAAGCATACAGCCAACGACTTTTGCAATGAGAACTGTAGCAAGAAGCGTCAGGCACACAACGGCGGAAACTGCAAGGCTGAGACGGTCAACAACAAGAAGTTTTGCAAAATTAACAACAGCAAGAGTCATACCGCAAAGGAATGCGACACGGAATTCTTTCCAAACTATCTTAAAAATATCTCTTATTTCGATCTCACCGAGAGAAAGACCGCGGATTATTGTAACGGAAGTCTGTCCGCCCGCATTGCCGCCCGTGTCCATAAGCATGGGAATAAAAGCTGTCAGTACGACCTGAGCCGCAAGAGATTCCTCAAAAAACGAAATGATCTTACCTGTAAAAGTTGCGGAGATCATCAAAAGCAAGAGCCAGGGAATACGTTTTTTCCATGTTTCAAAAACCCCTGTCTTCATGTACGGCTTATCCGTCGGAGTGATAGCCGCCATGACTTCGATATCCTCTGTATCGGCTTCTTTGATGACAACAAGAGCGTCGTCAACTGTTACAATACCAACAAGACGGTTTTCCGTATCTGTTACGGGAACGGTCAGAAAGCCGTATTTTTCAAACATTACCGCAACTTCTTCTTTGTCGTCGGAAGTATTTGCGGAAACGATGGAAGTCTCCATTATATCTCGGATAATTGCGGTCTTTTCAGACATGAGCAAAGTTCTGACGGAGATGATACCCAGCAAATGACGGGTGTTATCGGTAACATAGCAGGTATTGATAGTTTCCATTTCGCTTCCGACTTTTCTGATACGGTCGAAAGCGTCAGCCACGGTCATTTCCTCTTTCAGGGAAACAAATTCCGTAGTCATGATACTGCCAGCGCTGTCTTTTGAATACTGCAGCAGATGATTTACCTTTTCACGGACATCGGAATCCGAGTTTGATAAAATTTTATGGACCACATTTGCCGGCATTTCCTCGATAATGTCAACCATATCGTCAAGGAAAAGCTCTTCAAATATCTCTCTTGTTTCTTTGTCGGAAAAAGCTTTTATCATATATTCGCAAGATTCACTGTCCATTTCGACAAAAGTTTCCGCAGCAAGCTCTTTTGGTAATATTCTGAAGACCAAAAGCTGTTTTTCCAAAGGTAATTCATAAAGGAATTCGGCAATATCCACAGCCTGAAACTCCTTGAGAAGAGTTCTCAGCTCCGAATATTTCTTTTCTTCCAAAAAAATAAGTGCTTGTTCTGTCATTTTGATCAACCTTTCTTTATGTACATTATTTCCGAAAAGGAAGTTTTTTGACATCAAGCACCCGATATGCGCACAAATATTCGATTATTTATCACCGATGAAAAACAAGGTGAAAAATAACTGTCTTACAAATATTCTGATTACATAAAGGGGGCTTCATGCCTTGACTACTCCCTGAAGACATTAAATTTCACCTCACAAAAATAAATTACAATTTATTATACTATATTTTTATTGCTTTGTCAACTGTTTAAAGATATAAATCTGATATTTTTTTCTGACTTTTTAGCAAGCTCTATAGTATTTTCCGTACCGCCTGATCTTCCGTCATAAACAGCGATTATCCTATCGGAATTGGTCACCATGAACTCGTTTCTCTTTTTCATACAATTCGGGCTGTATCTTTTACTGACAAGGAAAACACCTTCACAGCACCGCAGTATTTCTGTATAGCGTTCCTGCTCCCAGCCCAGCCATTTTTCATCCTGAGACGGACAAGGTACTGCGGCAAAAAGCTTTACGGGAAAATCAAATTTCATGGAAAGCTCAAGGACCGCTTCCGCCGCCCATGTATCAATTCCGCGCGCCATACCGCTGATAAAATGAGTATATCCTTCATTTATTGCGGAAAATACCTCTTCATAGATCTTAAACTTCAGCTCTATACATTTAATATCTGATTCCTCGTAAAGTTTCAGCTTCTCCGGACGGTGTCCTGTAAAAGAGCATACCTTTACACCATTGAAGATATTTTCCGCTTCGGAAACATCAATATAATGAGGTTCCGATGGAAGGGTCTCAAGCAATTTCAAGCTTTTCCGATACACATTCGTGTCAAAAAAATTCATATCAAGACTTATTCCGAGATCTCGGATCCTTTCAGATTTTCATTATCGCTTCAAACAATTCTTCAGCTGAATCCACACATATTTCAGCACCGCATTCACGCAGGAACTTTCCACTTCTGTAACCCCAGGAAACATTTATGGGAACCATTCCCGCATTGAGGGCAGTTTTTCTGTCTTCAGCTGAATCTCCCACAAAAACACATTCTGAGTATTTTACCTCCATTTCATCCGCAACCAGCCATGCACCGTCGGGCGCAGGTTTTACGGGAACGGAGTCGGTTTGACCTCGGACAGCTGTAAATACGCCAGGGAAATGCTTTTCTGCAAGAGACTTGACGATATTATCGGGTTTGTTTGAATATACCCCTAATTTGATTTCTTTTTCAGCAAGCTTTTTCAAAAGCTCTGATATTCCGTCATAAGGAGATGTTTTATTGGAATAATTTTCACTGTAATACGCGTTATATTCCTCAAGGATAACGTCAATTTCCGAAACACTTGCATTTTCTGCGGCTCTCTCCACAAGCTTTCGGGAACCGTTGCAGACAAAAGTGATATACTCTTCATAAGTCCTTTCTGGCAAACCGTGCTTTGTAAGAATATGATTCAGACTGTCGCCTATATCATAAATCGTATTCAGCAACGTGCCGTCAAGATCAAAAATAACAGCTTTGGTTTTCATTAAGCATTTTCCTTTCATAAGTCGTTTTTTCAAGTTCATGAAAAAGCCGATCGTCATTCAACAAAAAAGTATATAATCTGTATTAAAAAGACTAAATTAAGTGATATAATAAAAGAAATTAAAAGCCAACATAAATAAAGGAGAACCCATGACTAACTACAAAGAACTTAATTCTCAACTTTACGGACTTATCCACGGAATTCCCCACATCATCGCAAACTTTGCAAACGCATCGGCGTTGCTGTTCGACACACTTGAAGACCTGAATTGGGCAGGATTTTACCTCATGGAAAACGGAAAACTTATTCTCGGACCGTTTCAGGGCAAGCCCGCCTGCATTGAAATTGCTGTAGGAAAAGGTGTATGCGGAACGGCGGTTGAAAGGAACGAGACGGTCCTCGTTAAAAATGTACACGAATTTCCAGGTCATATCGCCTGCGACAGCGCTTCCAACTCGGAAATAGTAATTCCAATACATAAAAACGATGAAATTTTCGGTGTACTTGACATCGACAGCCCTACCCTCTCCCGCTTCACAGGCGAAGACAAAACAGGTTTGGAAGAATTTGTAAAGATATTGGAAAAGGAATTATTTTAAAAGAAAACTTTATTATTTAAACTTAATACTTGAAATCAAGTCCTGAGATTTTAATTATTCTATTCCTTTTGTTTTCGCCTAACTCTTTACGAACTGTAATTATGCTTAAACTATCATATCCTAATTTATGATAAAGCTTTATAGCAGCCTCATTACGTGGGACAACATCAAAACAGATGGCTGTATAATTTGGATCAGCTTTTATTTTTTCCTCAGCTACTTTAATTGCTTGGGTCGCATAACCTTTACTTCTATGTTTAGGATCAATATAAATATCTTCTATCCATGCGACATTTGAACCTCGATATGATAGCCGCAAAAAGCCTATAACTTTTTCGAACAGAGATATCATATATAGTTCGCTCGGTGGCAACAGCCATTCACATAAAGTTTCAGAAGCCATTTCGTAATTGCCTTCACTTAATTCGTTATCATCATTCAACAACGACGAATGAAAACCGAAAAAGTCTGCTATACGTTTAACTGTTTGGGTCTTAAAGCAGTCTGAATATTTAATAAGTTCAATCATTGGTTACACCTATCAGATAATGATATTTAAAATCATATTTCAATTTCCAATCCCACGGGGCAATGGTCGCTGCCCATGACTTCGCCGAGAATGAAAGAATCTTTCACTTTCGGGAAGATGCGGTCTGACACGACAAAATAGTCAATACGCCAACCGACATTTTTCTCACGGGCTTTCATCATGTAGCTCCACCAGGAGTATTCGACTTTATCGGGATAAAGTTTTCTGAAAGTATCCGTAAAGCCGCTTGAAAGAAGCTCAGTAAATTTGCTTCTTTCCTCGTCGGAAAATCCTGCGCTTTTGTGGTTTGTCTTGGGGTTTTTAAGGTCTATTTCTTCATGCGCCACATTAAGGTCACCGCAATAGATCACAGGCTTTTTCGTGTCAAGATCTTTCATATATTCACGCAAAGAGTCCTCCCAGCTCATGCGGTAATCAAGTCGTGCAAGCTCACGCTGTGCGTTGGGAGTGTAGACATTGAGCAAATAAAAATCTTCATATTCAAGAGTTATTGCCCTGCCTTCCGTATCGTGTTCGGGAATTCCGATACCGTAACTGACGGAAAGGGGCTCTTTTTTTGCAAAAATTGCTGTTCCCGAATAGCCTTTCTTTTCGGCGCTGTACCAATATTCATGATAATCGGGTGCATCGAATTCCGCTTGTCCCGGTTGCATTTTAGTTTCCTGCAAGCAGACGAAATCTGCGTCCGCAGACTTAAAAAACTCTTCAAAACCTTTTCCGAGACAGGCACGGAAACCGTTAACATTCCAAGATATAAATTTCATTTTTTCAACTCCTTGGTCATTCTCTGTAGATAAAATGTTGAACCCCGTTATTGATCTTTTCAATAAGTTCAACAACATTTGTAGGATATACTTCAATATTTTTCAGCTCAGTCAATGGAACCCAATGGAATTCCATGTTAAAATTACGTCCCTCAAGCTGTTCTTTGCCTATAAACTTACCCTCTAACGGGATATTATCGGAGCAAATATCTACCATATAATACAAACAGATTTGATGGCAGGGTTTATTGCCCCAAGGGAAGAATATCTCCCCGACCCATTTCAGGTCACCGACTGTAATGTCTACCCCGATCTCCTCTTGGAATTCTCTCACAAGTGTACAGGCATTGGTTTCACCGAATGTCACATGACCGCCGGGGAACGCAAATGCAGTATCGTTTGTAGGCTTTTGCAGTAAGACTTTATTATTTTGTATGCAAATACCCGCAACTCTGTATGAAAACACATAATCATCCGCGCGAAATAAAATATCCATAAGCTATCCTTTTTGCAAATTTCATTATTATGATATATTATAGCATACAAGTGTGACAATTCAACAAAAAAACACTTGACTGATTAGATAAAATGTAGTATAATATAATTACATTAAAAAAGGAGATATTTGACCATGTTAGAACTCGGAATGAAAGCACCTGACTTCACCTTGTCGGACAAAGACGGAAAGGACGTTTCCCTTTCTGATTTTCTCGGAAAGAAAGTCGTACTTTATTTTTACCCAAAGGACAACACACCAGGTTGCACAAGACAAGCCTGCGCTTTTGCGGGACTTTACAGCCAATTCCAAGCCAAAGGTGTTGAGGTCATCGGAATAAGCAAGGACAGCGTTGCGTCACACGTTAAGTTTGCGGAGAAATACAACTTGCCGTTCATACTTCTTTCCGACCCCGAACGCAAAGCCATTGAACCTTACGGAGTTTGGCAGGAAAAGAAAATGGCAGGCAAAGTGGGTATGGGCGTTGTGAGAACCACGTTCATCATCGACGAAGAGGGTAAAATTGCTAAAATAATGCCGAAGGTAAAGCCTGACACCAATGCGGAAGAGATTTTAGCTGAACTTTAATGAGGTATCATTATGAAAAAATTCGTTATTGGAATTGCCGGAGGTAGCGCAAGCGGAAAATCCACATTTTCGGACAATTTGGAAGAAGCATTGAAACCGAACTCCGTAAAAGTTTTCCACATGGATTCCTATTTCAAAAAGCCTGAAGACCGTCCGAGAGCCGCAGCACCGATCAACGGAAAGATATACATGGACGATAATCATCCCACAACGATGGATCTTCCGAAATTGGCGCAAGATATTGAATATTATCTGAAAAACGGTGAGGCTGAGATCGTAATTATCGAAGGACTGCTGACCCTTTGGGACGAAAACATTCTCAAACATCTTGATTTAAAGCTGTTCGTAGATTGCAGAGCAGATGAACGCATTGTGCGCAGGCTGAAACGAAACATGACTTGGGGACTGACCTACGACCAAATTTCAGATGTATATCTTGACCTCGTCAGATATCGCCATGATGAATATGTTGAACCGACAAAATGGCGAGCGGATTTCATTTTAAACGGCTCAAATCCGTCGGAAACCACACTTGAAATGATAACAACTTATGTAAAGGAGAAAATAAAATCATGGAACAGCTTGTAATGCTTGCAAAAGCACCCTTTAAAAAACGAACCAAAAACTTACCTGACGGCTACAAATTCGTTGTTTTTGACGGAAGCGAAAAAGATATTGCAGATTGGAAAGCTATTGAAGCGGAACCACCTGCACCTCTTGACGGCGTTGACGCCTGCTACAACAATGCTATAGCCAATTATCACGATATCGACCTCACAAACGATGTATTTTTCATCGAAGACGAAAAGGGAGAACGAGTTGCGACCTTTACGGTAATAACACAGCCCAACGGTATGGGATATCTCCACATGGTCAAGGCAATGAATTCTCAACGCGGTAAGGGAATCGGTCATTTTATGGCGCAGAGATCCATAGAGATCTGTGCAGAAAGAGGTCTTGAAAGTATAATCCTCACAACTGATGACTTCCGTCTTCCCGCAATAAAAACATACCTCGACGCAGGCTACTACCCCGTTGTTTACGGCGAAAAGGACAACGAAGTAAATACTCGTTGGGACAAAGTTCTGGCAGAACTCAACTACCCCGAAGTAATACGCTACAATAAAGATTAAATTAAAAGGAGATAAACTATGAACGCAGATATAAGAGTAGTAAACGAATTTCTCGAATCAATTCTTCAGCATCCCAAGACACCCGATGAGCTGAGATGCAACGATACTTTTTACAAGTGGGACGAAAGTCTTCCCTATTCTTCAGATTTTTATGCTGCAGAAGTGGAAAAAGACCCCAACAAAGATTTTGTGATCCTTAACTTTGCAGACATTCAGTGCCATGACGGTGAGGCTTTCAGTCAGGTTGGTGAATTCTACGAAGAGACCATCGACAAGCTCATCAAAAAGGTTCAGCCCGACCTTATCACCATGACAGGCGACAACGCTTTCGACCCAATGGCGTACATCAGATTGATCAGATTTATTGATTCCTACAATATTCCTTGGGCTCCCGTTATGGGTAATGCTGACCACACAGGTCTTGTAAGCGAATTCTGGGCAGACTATCAGCTTGCGGAATCCAAGAACTGTCTGTTTGACTACGGTCCCACAGGCATGGGTGACGGAAACTATATAGTAAACATCACTGAAAACGGCAAGATCATTCACACTCTCTTCATGATGGACTCCCACCACGAAGACGAAAAGATCGACGGCAAATATGACCACTTCCACGCAGATCAGATGGCTTGGTACAAATGGGCAGTTGAAGGCATCAAGGCAGAAGAGGGAAAAGTTGTTCCCAGCTCCGTTTTCATGCACATTCCCGTACCCGAATATCAGAACGCATGGGATTCCATCTACAACAAGGAAACAGGCGAACTTGCCCCCGAATACAGAGACCGTGAATTCTGCAAAGTTCACGAAAAAATGGGTCCCCCCGATGAAAACAACGGATTTTTCGACCTTGCAAAAGAGCTTGGAAGCACAAAATACATGATCTGCGGTCACGACCACAAAAACTGCTTCGACATCGACTATGAAGGAATCACCCTCATTTACGGCATGAAGACAGGCTACGGCTGCTATTGGGAAAGAGAAACAAACGGCGGCACTACCCTGACTATCGGTTCTGACGGCCTTGCGAAGATCGGTCACCACTACATCGACCCGAAAGAATCAAAAGTCAAGAAATTCATGCTGGAATACTACGGCGTGAACCTCTATGACGAGGGCAATGTGGTTCATACAGGGAACTAAATAAATTGTATTTTTTTGCGGGGGGAACATTTTTGTAAAATTGTTCCCCCCGCACCCCTTCAAAAAACTTTTGGATAAAGCATTTTCAATGCTTTATGGAATCAAACAATTTTGTAAATTATAGAAACTTAACATTGACAAAACAGTAGCCTTGTGATATACTGAATATGAAAAAGCATTACAAAAATAAAACTTTAACGGAGGCGATATCTAACATGGAATTCAAGTGTGAAACAGCGTATAATCAAGAGGCAATATCCGCTATGGCAAAAGCTATAAGGAAAACAGCCAGAAGAAAAAGAAGTAAGCGCTCGCATATTTTTGGTGTGATTGTAATTATTCTTGCACTTTTATTAACATTACCGATTGGCGATAAAGAATTTGTGCTTGATTTCAGAACGATAATCACCTGGATTGCTGCGGCAATCATCCTATTTACTTTAATATTTGAAGATAAGATCAATGGATATGTAGCCAGAAAAAGAATGTTGCCCGGTTTGGAAAAAGCAATAGTAACATTTAAAGAAGATGGGTATCATTCAGAAACAGAAATAGGCAGCTCTGATTTTAAATACAACAACATTGCATTGCTTGCGGAAACGACGGAATACTTTGTATTTATATTCAGTCAAAGCCATGCACAAATTTACAGCAAGAAAAGCATTACGGGTGGTACCGTGGAAGAATTCCGTGCGTTCATAACAAATGCTACCGGCAAGGAAATTCAAAAAGTTTAAGGAATATTACATCAAATCCCAATATGAAGCACAGTTAATGAGCAGAGGTCTGAACCTCTGCTTTCTTCATAATAAATTTGTAAATTATGAGAGCCAAAGATTGAAAAATCGGCATACTTATGATACAATTAAAGAATAAATTCTGTTCTAAAGGACTGAATTCAGGCTTTTTTCCGCGGTGCAACAAATCATTGCTTGCTTTTATGGAATATTCATGCTATACTGACAGCAAGGAAATTGGTGTGAAAGCTTTATCAGAATGAAACTGATATATTTTTACACACAATTTTTAATCAAATATTTAAGTCGCCGTCTTGGCGGCAGAATGGAGCTACATATGTCCGAAGTATCTAACAGTATAAAAAAACTTCGCCAAGAAAAAAAGTTATCACAAGAAGAATTGGCAGAAAAACTATATGTGACACGTCAAGCTGTATCAAATTGGGAAACCGGAAAAACTCAACCTGATATTGACACGATAACAAAACTGGCAAACATTTTTGATGTTTCCGTCGAGCGCATCATCTACGGCAAAGCAAAGTCTCGATTTCATTTCGCAGTTAATGTAGACCCACAGAAAGGAGCCCAGGACGGTATCGGCCTCGGAGCGATCCTCGCGGTGGTAATATCTTATGTCAAATGGCAGTCCATCGGTTGGGCGATTCTCCACGGAATTCTGGGCTGGATATATGTGATCTACTATCTGATAAAATATTAAAAAACAGCTTCGGCGCCTTATTTTACAGGGATATATGAAAAGAGAGTAAGCGAAAACTTACTCTCTCTTAAAATACCTGTGTGCTTTTTATCCAAAAAAACCAGTGGATTATCCTGAAACCCAGTGGATTATTCAAAAACCCAGTGGGTTATTTGGAAACCCAAAAAACCCGATAATGATAATGATAATGATAATGATAATGATAATGATAATGATAATGAAAATGAGAATGATAATGATAATGAAAATGAGAATGATAATGAGAATGATAAAGATAATGTAAATGAAAATGATAATAAATATATAGGCGCAGCCGCAAAAGCTTCGCTTTTGGAGTTATTATAAAGAAAGAAAAGATTCTTTTTTTATTTCAAAAAGTTGTGAAGCGGTTTCTGAAACAGTTTTCTTATCCGATTCGGAAACCGTCTCAAAAAGCTCAAAAATGATTTTACCGTTTTTATATTTCCATTTTCCCAAAACTCTTCCATTGAGAAGAATTGCAGGCATTACAATACCTGAAAGATTGAATATTCCGCGGAGATTCTCCTTTGGCAGAAAGGGGTTCTCCTCTTTTTTATATCCGAGCATAAGCTGGTCAAAGCCCGAAAGCAGAATACATTTCGGAATTTCGGGAACATCTGACGGTAGAGCTCCGATATGATAAAATTCAACACCGTCCGCGGAAAAACTCTCCACGGGTAAAGTTTTCATCAGAGCCTTTATTTTCGTCTGAGAAACGCCGAAATAATAAGCAGCATTTTTCACGGAAGCAGGCGAAAAGTTCGTGAAATAACGTCTCAGAAGCTCCGTTTCAGCTTCCGAATTGGACATTGGAACATACTCAGGTGTAAGCTCAAATTCCTTTTCTTCCTTGACGGTATAATTTATAAATCCCCGCTGACAAAGCTCACGTATTCCGCCGCCCCAGGGGTCAAACATACTCCCCTCTTCCGCTTCCGTCATGCCGTTCTTGCGGCAGATTTCCTTAAGTGCTTCACGTGATTTGGGATAATCTTTGAGAGCCTCCAGAATGACCTCAGAAAAATATTTCTGTCTTTCTGGAGTAAGATTCCAGCAAGGACGTGAATTCCACCATGTGGGTAATATGAAGTCCAAAAGGCGGTAATTTTCCCTGATAAAAAGCGGCAGGTCTTCCTTTGCAAAAACATGAACGGTTCCGCGCAAAGTCCAATTTTTAACAAGTCCGCCGCCGAAATCTGCTTCCGTTACGACCTCATTACAGCGGATCCGTAAGCCGTGAAAAGCGTTGGACATAAACTGAGACTGTAATCCGTTGAGATCACGGACTACAGTTCTCTTGTCTGTTTTATTTGTAAGATGCTGACCGTAAAGGCGCAAAGCCTTTATATAATCAATATTTTGCATATTTACGCTTTACATCTTCCCAATACCAGACGTCTGCACCCTCATTTTTCTTTGTGCCGTTTTCGTAATCGGAAAGGAGCTCACAAATCGAATTCTCTGGGCTGTATTTCTTGTTGAAGCGCTTTTCTTCAATTACACGGTACGCAAGCCTTGACGCAGTGATCTCCACCTCAAGCTTGTCTTCCCTGTAGAATTTCTCGCACATAAGCGCTGTCAATTTGCCCACATAGTCAGCCATAGCCTCTTTCCATGTAAATCCGTCCTTTGCGTAGGCATCAAAAACGCCTTCAGTTTCAACTGTTATGCAAAGAGAGTCCACCGTAGTGCTCCAAATATCAATATTTTTGTGGTTGTCTCTGTATTTCAACATCAAAATCATTCCTTTTCAACTGGATTTTCTTTAACTATATAATAGCACATTTTTTTGTAATTGTCAATATTTTTCTGTAAAAATAAAAAAGACATCTAAACAAATGTTCGGATGTCTTTTTTGGTGATCCATCGGAGAGTCGAACTCCGGACACCATGATTAAAAGTCATGTGCTCTACCTACTGAGCTAATGGATCATTTGGTTTTGTTTGCCTTGTTCAAATCAGCTTATATATTATAGCAGACAAATCGAATTTTGTCAATAGGTTTTTTGTAAACTTTTTGTAAATTCGAAATACTGAATAATAATTCAAAACCTTAATTTTATTTTTCGCTGTCAATGCCCTTCATTTCAAGAATGATTTTTGCGGCAACAGCCTTTTCAGCGTTTGCGGCTACAGCCATTGAAAGAGAAATATCTTCCAATATGAAAGCATAGTCTCCCCCGTCAATAAAACGTGCGGAAGCCTCGCCCAAGGATTTTTTAAAAGCAGACTCCTGCGCATCGCAGAAATCATTATAAACAGAATCAACAGAAAAACGCTGAACTTTTCTGCTTATGAGTATCTGAACTGTGGGAATGGGCATTATCTGCTTCAAAGTGCAGACCATGATAAGATACGCAAGATGAGTTCTGGAGTATCTTTTTCTCACGGGAGGAGGAATTATGCCCAATTTTACATAGTTATTTATGATAGAGGGCGTAATTACTTTTGTACCGTCTTCCGAAAAAAACTGAAGATGCTTTTCCGTAAAAGCGATGACCTGATCCATATACAATTCAAGTTCCGGCAACTCTTCCCATCTGGGAAGTCTTATCGCCATATTATCTTCACACCATTTGCAAAGGCGTTTGTTTATTTCTTTTATGTCTTTCACTGATATCTCCATTCTGCCGCTAAAGTATCAGCACAAATATAAATGAAAACCTCCCCAAGCGGCTGATGGAGATTTAGGCATGTGCCGCACTACCGCATTTCTTTGGCTGCGGCACGCCGTATTGGAATCTTAATTAGCGTGATCTTTCACGCTAATTCTCCGAATTACACTATATGGTTTTTAAAACTAATTTTTCTAATTTCTTATATCTTATCACAAATTTCTTGTTTTGTCAATACTTTTTCCGCAAAATTCAAATATTTTATCAGGTAGAAAACTCTATTGAAGTAATAAACGCCAAAGCTTATTCATATATTTCAGTATACAAAACAAGTTTGAAAAGGATCGGTTAAATTATGAACAGTGAAAATCTCATAAGACTCAACAATTACGAAACAGAACAGATCAGGGAGACCTATACAGAAGGGGAATTCATTCTGGCAGACTACTACCCTCCCGTGATGAGGATCGTCAGAAGCGAAGCTAAAGCGCTTATACGCTCAAAAACGGTAATGAATGATAAACTCACGGTGGAAGGCTCAGTGGAATTTACCGTGATGTATCTCTCCGACGACGGAACCCTTACTCCCTGCACACACATGCTCCCGTTTACCCACACCTGCGAAACAAAAATAACAAAAGACGATATCTGCGAAATTTCCGCAACCGTCTCATACATAAACACAAGGGCACTCAGTCCGCAAAAGCTTTATCTGAAAGCTACTGTCGAACTGCAGACCTCACACACCAGGATCACGGAATTTTCAGCAGTTATTCCCGATTCCGAGGAAAACGTTTACACACGTAAAGCAGAACTTGACTCCTTTGAAGTGATATGCAGCGGCCACAAGCCTCTCAAGATCACAGACGAGATAAAGCCCGCCGCAAGAATAAGATCAGTCCTGAGATACGATGTATTCTTCAACGAAACGGAACAGAAGATACTTACGGAAAAACTGATCTCCAAAGCGGATATGTTGCTGAAAATAGTGTACCTGACCTATGATGGAGAAATCTCCGCATACGAACAAAAGGTCGCAGTATCGCAGATCCTCGACATGAACGGATTGACCGAGGACACGATTTGCGGAGTTAAATACACGCTGACAGATTGCAGAATGACCGTTGCCAATTCAGGAGAAGAGGCTAACAACAGTATTATTTACGAGATCACAGTCGATGTTGACGCCGCAGGATTCGCCAAAAACAAGCATATTCTCTGCTGTGATGCGTTTTCCGACAAAAAAGAATTGAAATGCACAACGCATATGTTCAAAAGCGGCGGATTTTCAAAGATATCCAAAGAGCAAAGCTTCAAAGAAACACTTGATATCGGACTTTACGACAAAATTTTTGATATTTCCGTTCTTCCTGCCGTTCTAAGCACCGATTACGACAGAACCACGGGTATACTTTCCGTTTCGGGGACATTCTCTTGCAGGGCGCTTTTCAGAGACGAAAACGGTGAATTTTCCTCCACAGAAAAAGAACTCCCGTTTATGTTGTCTCTCCAAACAGACTGTAGCGCCGAAAATATAAAAGTTTCAGCCGAAATGTACGTAAATTCCTTTGCTTATGTGGAAAATAACAGCTCTTCTGCGGAATTGCGCATAGACTGCACCTACAAAGGATTCCTTTTCTGCTCCGACAATGTTGAGATCCTGACGGAAAT
>SVMT01000040.1 GCA_015067305.1 Oscillospiraceae bacterium
CAGAAAAAGGTTTCCAGAACGAACCCCAGCGTTGTAAAGAATGCAGAAACGCAAAAAAAGCAGCAGTAAAAGGTGCTAAAGAATACTTTACAGCTACATGTGCATCTTGCGGTGCAGAAGCTAAAGTTCCCTTCCAGCCCAGAGAAGACAGACCTGTATACTGCAGCGAATGCTACGCAAAAATGAAGAACAACGACTAATCTGCCGTTAAATTCATTAACTGAAAATTAAATGATCATGCCGTACAAGCCCGCAGAGTTCCTGCGGGTTGTTTTTTTTCTTTAAAGTATTGACAAATTGCTTATTATATGGTATAATATACTTGCTACACAAAAAAAGAATAAATTGTTTTTCAACAAAGGAAACTACCTTGGTAAAAGGTGTTTTCTCCTTGAATCATACCTGAGTTGAAAAATGATTTATTGTTTGTGTAGCAGCTAACGAAGGAAGACACTTTTTCGTGCGTCCTTCGGGGCGCATTTTTAATATCTAAATTTAAAACGGAGGTATTCCAAAAATGGCAAAGAAAATTATTTGTATGTTGCTGGCGCTGTCCATGATGTTGACTATGCTTGCGGCATGTAACAACGAGCCTGTTGTGGACGAGACACCCGATGACGGTCAACAGCAGGAAGACATTCAGGACAATGACGAAGTTGAAGAACCTTTCGACAGTACATTGAAACTTGTGGTTGACGGTGTTTCCGATTACGTAATTGTCCGTGGTGAAAACGCTTATGTTTCCGAAGTTACAGCTTCGACTGAATTGCAGAAATATCTGAAACAGATCAGCGGCGTTGAAATTCCCATCGTAACGGATTCAACTGAACCCGTAGCAAAAGAAATCGTAGTCGGTAAAACAAACCGTGAAGCCGACGGCGAATTCAATAGAGACGAGCTTGGCAAAGAAGGCTTTATTATCAAGTCAACAGGTTCAAAGCTTTGGCTTGTTGGCGGTGAACTGAGAGGTACTCTCTACTCCGTATATTCTTTCCTTGAAGAATACCTCGGTGTGAGATACTACACTTCAACAGTGGAAAAAGTTCCCGAAATGAAGACTATCGAACTTGATAAAATCGAAGAAAACAAGCAGATTCCAGTATTTACCGCACGCCTCAGCGACTGGCTGCCCAAGAACCCCGAATGGAGCGTTAAACAGAAGATAAACGACAATACACACGTTAAACTTTCAGAAGAAGTTGGCGGCGGTATCGCATATCCTGGTCAGAACCACAGCGGTGAATTTGTTCATTCAATGCAGTTCTTTGTTCCTTACTCACAATATAAAGATACTCATCCCGAATACTTTGCAGTTGATAAAAACGGTAATATCAGAGAGAACGGTAACTGGACTCAAACTTGTCTCTCAAATCCCGATGTTCTTCAGATAACCATTGACGGCGTGAGAAAAATGCTTGCGGAAAAGCCTTATGTCAACTATATTTCTGTTTCCGAAAACGATAACCATGATACATGTCAATGTGAAAAATGTGCTCAGACAGATGCTGAAGAGGGCGGACATGCAGGTACAATGCTCCGTTTTGTTAATGCAATCGCAGATAACATAAAAGATGATTATCCCGATGTCATGATCGACGCGCTTGCTTACTTTGCAACGATAGACGCACCTACTATTACAAAACCCAGAGAAAATGTAATTGTAAGAATGGCTCCCATCGAACAGTGTATTGTTCATGGAACAGAAGAATGTCAAGAATGGTGGAAATCTGAATATACAGGAAAAAGTACATATCAGATGCTCAAAGAATGGTCCGATGTCGGTTGTGAACTCTTTATTTGGGACTACAGTAACAACTTCGCAGAATCAACTCTTCCATGGCCGTCCCTTTATCCCCTTAAAGAAGACTGCAAAATGTACGCAGACCATAATGTTACAGGTATATTCTTCCAGGGCAACTCTTATTCTGTAACAGGTGAATTCGGTGAACTGAGATGTTATCTGCTTGCAAAACTTTTCTGGAATCCTTATATGTCAGACGAAGAATTTGAATACCATATCAATGACTTCCTTGAAGGGTTCTACGGTGAGGGTTGGCAGCATATAAGAGCTTATATGGACAGCCTTATGAAAGCAGTTGAAGGTAAGCATATGTCAATGAACCCTGATGCCGAAGATATTTTTGACATGGGGTATGACAGGGATGCAACAAAGCCCCTTCCCGAAGAGCTGACTGCTGACCACTTCATCAACCCCGAAAACTATGATTGGTCACCCTATTACGAATACTATACTAAATTAAAACCCGGTATAAAAGAATTTATTGACGAAGCTTATGCAAATTTTGAAGCTGCCGAAGCACTTGCAAAAGATCAGGCAGAACTTGACAGAATCAAAAAGACAAAGATACAGGTCGGAACACTCGAAATATCATATCTTCAGAAGCTTTCCATAAGAGGAAACTTCCTCCAGCTTTGCAAGAATTTCTTTAATGGAAACGACGACTACACTCAGGATGAAATCACAAATATCAGAAACGAATTCTTACAATTTGCAATGGATATCCATAAAAAGATCATCACTGACGCAGGCTCTGTGCTTTTCGATGAGATGAAAAAATACGGTGTTGGTGCAAATCCCGCAAGTACGAATCTCAGTCATTCCAAAGAAGAAGCTGATCTCTCAGCAATTCCCGAAGAATGGATTCCTTGGCACTAATAAAACTCACTCCCCGCAAGGAAATATACCGCCCCTGCACGATGTGCGGGGGCGGTTTGCGTTTAGCGTCAGTTAAGCAAGCCGGATGGGGAAGTCAACTTGCTTACAAATTGTGGGCGGTCTCTGTTTACGATGAATCCCGTTTCTCACATACTTTGCGGATAAATTGTGCAAAAATGATGGAATTTTACATATTATGAGATTTCAGTGTATTGACATTTATGCTGTTTTTTGGTATAATATAGGTGTTAAAAAATATAAGGGTGATTTAATAATGAAGATCAAATTTTTGAGTTTGTTTTTGGCTGCGGTCATGGCTCTGACTGTTCTTGCATCCTGTTCTTCCGAACCTGATCTTTCTGCGTTGCTTCCGTTCAATCTTGAACATAAGTATTCTGCGGAAATCGAAGGCGTTGCTATGACGATCTATGTTGACTGCAATGTGGAAACTACAGGTGACGGCTCCGAAAACGCTCCGTTCAAAACGATTCCCGAAGCTCAGGCTAAGATCGTTGAAATGAAAACAAGTGAAGCGGGACTCCCCGACGGAGGTATCAGGGTTCTCGTTGCTTCAGGTTCTTATGAACCTTTCACCGTCAGCGCTGAAAACAGCGGCGATGAAAACTGTACGATCTATTATGTTTCAGAAGATGAATTCGGTGCGGTCATAACTCCGTCCACTTCGCTCAGTTCTTCGGATTTTGAGGCTCTGAATGCTGAAGAAAAAGCCCGTTTTGATGATAGTTCTCTGGCTGATAAGATCGTAAAAGTCGATTTGAAAAAATACGGTCTGACTGTCAATGAGTGGGGAGATCTCTACTGTCAGGGCGTTTATAATATGGGTCCTTTCCACGAAGGTACAAGCGGACCCGATCCTTCCGATGTTTATTTCAATGGCGAATCAATGGTTCTGGCTCGTTACCCCAACAACGGGGAATGGCTCCTGACAGGTACGATCCTTGATGCGGGTACAAATACAAAAATGCCCAATTTCTCCGAAATACAGGACTATGGTGCAACTTTCACAATTCCCGATGAACTTGCAGAGAAAGCTTCCAAATGGGATACTCTTGATGATGTTTGGACTTACGGTTTCTTTTTGTATAACTGGGCAGATGCGTCCAATCCTTTGGCTTCCGTAGACCATGCAAATAAGACACTCACTCTTGCACACGGTACATGGTACGGTATCGAAGCCAATAAAATGTATTATATTTTCAATGTTTTTGAGGAAATGGATGTTCCGGGTGAATATTACATCGACCGTGAGAACGGCATACTTTATATGTATCCTCTTTCCGATATGGAAACGGCGAGAATCACGATTGGTTGCTCTTACACGAATCCCATTTCGGGCAGCGGTGAATACATAACTGTCAGAGGATTTTTCTGCGGCGAAACACGCGGAAATATTGTCGGTCTGAGCAATTCAAACCATATTACCTTTGAAAACTGCTCGATCAAAGGCAGTATCGGCGGTGGCTTCTGGACAAGCAACATGAAAAACTTCACTATCCAGAACTGCGAAATAGCTCATACGGGACATCATGCGATCCTCGTCAATAACAAAGAATATATCAAGACTTTTGAAAACTGTAATGTTAAGATCTATAACAACTACATTCACCATTATCTTGAAAAGGACGGTACAGCAGGCGGCGGTTTGCAGATACAAAGCCCTTACTCTGTAATTTCTCATAATGAAATATGCGATGCAACTTTTATTGCAATCTCATGGGACGGTCCTTATAATGTTATTGAGTATAATGAGATCTATAATGTCTGCAATACTTCTTCCGACGCAGGTGCTATAAACACAGGTAGACTCTTTACTTCTTACGGAACAGAGATCAGATACAATTATATTCATGATATCGGAAATAATATTGTTCCCGGTGTTACTTGCGTAGGTATTTATTGGGATGACGGTATGTCAGGTCAGATCGCATACGGAAATATTATTGAAAATGTAAAAGGCTTCGGATTCCTTGTTGGCGGCGGACGCGATAATAAGATATACAACAATATTATGATAAACTGTACACAGAATGCTGTTTACTATGATAACCGTGTCCGCGACGGTCAGTTCGGCGGTGAAGCAAGCTGGTACGGAAATATTGCAAGCAGAGGTGCTACATATACCGATATCAAGGATATTTGCAGTAATGAATATTGGGTAAATCATTTCCCTGAGCTTTCAAAGCTTATAATTGATCCGAATGCTACAGATGTTGAAGATCCAATGGGCGTTTGGAATCCTGCGGGAAGTGTTATTTCCAAAAACGTTCATTATCTGACTATCGAAAACGGTTGGGATCCACCTTTCTATCTTGCAAGTGCAGTACAGAGATTTGCCGAACACGGAGATAACTATGTGATTGAGGGGCTTACAGACTTCCCCGGATATATTCAGTCCGAATATCGCTTGAAGGAAAACTCCGAGCTTAAATCTCTCATCCCCGATTTTGAAATAATTCCTTTCGATGAGATAGGCAGAGTAATAGAATAATAGACTTTTTTATAGAGAAACCTCTTTCTTTTTTGCTCTTTGTCAATAGTTGGGGTGTAAAATCCCGAATAATGTAAAAAAAGACGGTTCTATAATAAATGTTGAGCATTACCCCAACATTTATTATAGAACCTTTTTATATTAATACATATAAAATGATAGAATTTTATATGTTATGAGATTTCAGTGTATTGACATTTATGCTGTTTTTTGGTATAATAAAAGTGTAAAAAATAAATATAAGGGTGGTTAATAATGAAGATCAAATTTTTAAGTTTATTTTTGGCTGCGGTCATGGCTCTGACTGTTCTTGCATCCTGTTCTTCCGAACCTGATCTTTCTGCGTTGCTTCCGTTCAATCTTGAACATAAGTATTCCGCGGAAGTCGAAGGCGTTGCAATGACGATCTATGTTGACTGCAATGTTGAAACAACAGGTGATGGAACTGAAAACTCTCCGTTCAAGACTGTTGCTGAGGCTCAGGCTAAAATTGTCGAACTGAAGTTCGGTGATAAGGGACTGCCTTCAGGGGGTATCAGAGTTTTATTAGCTTCAGGTGTTTATGCTCCAATGGTCGTTAATTCTGAGAACAGCGGAACGGAAGACTGTCCGATTTATTATGTTGCTGAAGAGGAACGCGGTGCGATTATTACTGATGCCACGATTCTTTATTCAAGTGATTTTGAGCCTATAACAGACGAGGAAAAGTCAAGACTTATTGATCCCGCTGCTGCTGAAAATGTTGTTAAGCTTGATCTTAAAAAGTATGGTTTGACCGAAGATGACTGGGGTCAGATTTACACTATCGGTACATATCATTTGGCGTATAAATATGAAGGCGCTACAGGTAATGCGTGGGCAGATCTTTATTTCAACGGGGATAAGATGACTTTGGCAAGATATCCTAATGAGGGTTGGGTCTATACAGGCTCAATTATTGATCCCGGTTCAAATAAGGATACTCCGGTTGAGTATATTGACGGCGCAACCTTTACTGTTCCCGATGAATTAGCGGAAAGGGCTCAGAAATGGCAGACTTTAGATAATGTTTGGACCTACGGTTATTTTATGTATGACTGGGCTGATTGCTCTAATCCTGTGAAAGCGATTGATAGTGAAAACAAGAGCTTGACCTTGGAACACGGAAGTTTTTATGGCATAAGTGAAAGACAGCGTTATTACATTTTCAATGTTTTCGAGGAAATGGATATTCCCGGTGAGTATTATGTTGACCGTGTGAATGGTATCTTGTACTTGTATCCTCCTGAATCAATGGCTGATGACTCGTATATTACACTTGCATGTTCATTTACGCCTACTATAGAGTGTCGTGGTCAGTATGTTACTTTTAAAGGTTTATCAGCTCGTGATACAAGAGGTCACGGTGTTGTTTTGGAATGTGATAATGTTGTATTTGACCGATGCTTTATAACCAACTGTCGTCAGAGTGGTTTTTGGAGTACAGGAGGCGGACATACGAATACTGTCCTTAAGAACAGTGAGGTTTCCAATATCGGCGGTGCTATGGCTATCAACTTTTCAGCTGTGTCAACCATAGAAACCTTTGAGCCTTGCGGAAACGTTATCTATAATAACTATATTCATGATTTTCAGCAGGTTGATAAAACCGGTTACGCTGGCGTTAGTGTAAAAGGCTGCGGTTCTGTTGTTTCTCATAATGAGATCTGTAATGCGGCTCAGATTGCGGTTGCATGGAACGGACCGAATACTTTGATCGAGTATAATGAAGTTTATAATGTTTGTAATGAAGCTTCAGATGCAGGCGCTCTTAATGTGGGCCGAGGATTTACATCTTACGGGACAAAGATAAGATATAATTATATCCACGATCTTGGTAATGCTGAACTTGGAAGTCAGGGCGAATTTGCTATAGGTATTTACTGGGACGACGGTATGGCAGGTCAGACTGCTTATGGAAATATTATTGCTGATGTTTATGGTTGGGGTTTCAGTGTCGGTGGAGGCAGAGATCATAAGATTTATAATAATATAGTTATAAACTGTACTCAGTACGGGCTTTACTACGACAGCCGTTGCCGTGACGGGGAATATGGTGGAGAAAACAGTTGGTACGGTAAGATGGCAAACGTTGGTAGTATTTATTCTGATATTCAGAATATTTGTTGGAATGATGCTTGGAAAGCTAATTTCCCAGAGTTGTCAGATCTTATTCTGTATCCCTCAGATGAGGTTAAGGATAATCCCATGCTTGTAATCAATCCCGCAAACAGCTATGTCGCAAACAACGTTTTGTATCTGACTATTGAAAACGGTTGGGAACCTTTCGTAATCAAGGATGCAGTAAGACAGTTTTCCAATATCGGTGAAAATTACGTTATAGAAGATCTTACTGATTTCCCCGGTTATATGCAGAAAGAATACAGACTTAAAGAAAATTCCCAAATCAGAGAGTTTGTACCTGATTTTGAAATAATTCCTTTTGATGAAATAGGCAGAGTAATTGAATAGAATTTAATTTATTGCGGGGAAAACATTTTTGTAAAATTGTTTTCCCCGTACCCCATTCAAAAAAACTTTTACCGAGCAAAGCTCAATGTCTTGAATTAAAAGAAACAACAGCTAACGTAATTTCACGTTAACTGTTGATTTTTTTATGTTTTAAATCGGTTTTCCTGTATAATATTACTTTATAAAATTAGTTCTGTGCTGTCTTTCGTTTTCAGGTGGATTTATACCGTTTTTCTTGCCGAGGTCAATACATTTGAGTATCCATGCCATGTTTTCACCCAGATTTCTCATTGTCTGCATTCCTTCAAGATCCTGTTCCGCATCAGCGGCATTTGCACCGTGAACATTGTTCCAATATGTGGAGGATACCACGGGCATACGTGCGATAGTCATGTATTTATTCAGAACATCGAATGATGCAACAGTGCCTGCACGTCTCGCAACGGCAACAGATGCCCCCGGTTTATTTGCAAAAACCGATGAGCCTGCATAGAAAGCTCGGTCAAGAACTGCCTGAATTCTCGCAGAGGGATGAGCGTAGTAAACGGGTGTTCCGAAAACGAATCCGTCGCAGGTTTCGGCTTTTTCCAGAAGCTGATTAACTATATCGTCGTCGAAAATACATCTGTTTTTAAGCTTTCTGCACTGCATACAAGCAATGCAATCGTTTACTGCTTTTGCACCGAGCTGGAATATCTCAGTCTCGATTCCGTTTTTATTAAGTGTTTCTGCAACTTCCGTCAACGCTCTGTTTGTTGTTCCGTTTGGCTTGTTACTGCCGTTGATAAGTAAAACTTTCATTATTTATAGCTCCTTAATTCTTTTATATTACAGTTTATTGTAAAAGATCGTGAACATATTCTTTTTGTAGTCAATAAGTCCGTCTTTTTTCATTCTTGAAAGCTCCCGCGACAGGGCTGATCTGTCAGCGTTGAGGTAGTCTGCCATTGCGTCTCTGTCATAGGGAATATCAAATGTTCCTTTTTTGCCACCGGAGCAGTCCTTTAAAAATTCCAGGATCTTTTCTCTGAGAGTAGGCGTAGTAAGATATTTTATCTTAGTTTGCAAGTCCCAATATTTTGAAGAGACTGTACCCAAAAGATTCTGCAACATTTTGTGATGGCAGTTGCAGGCGTTCTTGCAAGTGGTCAGAAGTTTGTCGTGGCGGATATACATGATCTCCGTGTCGGTTTTTGCTATGAATGTCAAGGGGTTTCTGCTTTCTCCCGGATACATCATTTCCGAAAAGATGTCACTTGTTTTCAAGAGCGAAATGAGTAGCCTGCTTCCGTCGTAGTTTTCACGGTAGACTTCCGCTTCTCCCGAAAGAATTATTCCCATTTCGGAAACTTCTTCTCCCGCCAGGAGGATGACGCTACCTTTTCGGTATTTTTTCGTGCGTGCTTTCAGACACAAAGTCATTGAAAGTACATCGTTTTCAGGTATGTTTGCAAACAGCGGACAGTTGAGGATCGGATCGAATTGTAACTGCATAAAAATTTTCCTATTCTTCGTTGCTTGTGCAACGGAAATATTTATGCTTTTAGTATATACTATTATTGTAATAAAGTCAAGGGCTTAAGACCTCAGATTTTATGAACTTTTATGAAAAGAGGAATTAAAAATATGAAAAACACAAAAAATAAGATCCTTTGGATCACAAGAACTGCACTTTTTATTGCAATACTTATAGTTTTCCAGTCTTTGAGTGCTTCTTTTGGACAGATCGTAACAGGCTCTCTTGTTAATCTCGTTCTCGTGACAGCGGCTCTGACGGGTGGACTCTGGAGTGGAATTACCGTTGCGGCGATCTCTCCGTTTTTCGCTTTCATTCTCGGTATCGGTCCCAAGCTTATTCAGCTTATTCCATTCATTGCATTGGGTAATATCGTGTATGTTCTGGTCGTAGCTCTGATCGCCAAAGCTTTCAAGGCTGAAAACAATCCGATGCTTTTCGTAGGCGGTATAACAGGGGTTGTTGTGGGAGCGCTTCTGAAATTCGCAACACTCTACTTAGGTGTTGTTAAAGTCTTCATTCCTCTTATGGGCGACGGACTTAAACCTCCTCAGGTTGAAACTTTCACAACAATGTTCTCCACACCTCAGCTCATAACAGCTCTTATCGGTGGTGTCGTTGCGATCCCCGTGGCAATGGCTGTGAGAAAGATACTTAAATTGCAGAAAAACTAATAAAAAGACCCGTTTGGAGATGTTTCAGACGGGTCTTGAATAATTTTTGACTCCGTGAAGAAAATATGTTTGAATAATTTTATTACGTTTTGCTTTAAACGGTTGACAAATCTTTCCACTGATGGTATAATATATTTAAGTATAAAAAAAGAAGCAGAGGTAATCGTTTTGTATAATTTTACTGAAGTTCCCGTTTGTGAAATAGATGCCTTTTCCGAAGAACAAGGGATATTTTTCCAGACATCGGCTTGGGCTGATTTTAAAAATAAATATAAACATGTATCTTTTATCGGTAAGGATGAAAATGGGGAGACAGTTCTGACATGTCTTTTGTTCCTTATCTCCGTGCCTTGCAGTCCTTTCAAGATAGGCTATGCCATGAGAGGTTTCGTTTGTGACTATACAAATGAAGTTCTTGTGGGCGAATTTACGGAATTCCTGCATAAATATATGAAGAAAAACCATATCGTTTATACTGCCATTGATCCGTTTTACACATATAAAACAGATTTTGAAGTTACGGAAGACGGCGGCAAGGCGCATCAGACATTGCTCAATCTCGGTTATATCCATTTTGCTGATAAAGCTCATTCTATTCAGCGCCCAACAAACTATCTTGTCCGTTGGGATCCGACTATGGATAAAAAAGATATTGAAAAGACTGTTTTTGCAAAAATGGAGAAGAAGCTTCAGAATGATATCCGAATTGCGGAAGAACGCGGACTTGTTCCCGAAAAATACCACGGTGACGAGATAACCGATACTGTAATTGATGAATTTTTCAAGCTTTTCGAGGAAACTGCTGAAGCTAAAGGATTCGGCATACGTCAGAGAGATTATTATGTCGACCTTATAAAGCATCTGAGAAATTATATCACGATCCATTTTTACCGTTACGATTACAATATCGACAAAGAATACACAGAAAATGTCATTCGTGAAGTTGAAGCGGCAATCGAAAGAAACCGTGCGGAATCGGAAGACCCCAATACCACACCTCAGAAGAGAGAACGCCTTAAACCGAAAATGGCAGAACTTCTTAAACAGCTCAACGCTACGAAACCGCGTCTTGAGGTTACGGAAAAATATAAGGATAAAAAATATATTTCAGTTTATCTCTGTATCAAATGCGGTACGAAAGCACATGACTATTTCGGTGCAAACTCTCTGGCTCTCCGTGAATTGCGTCTTACTTCCAATTACTGGGATATGATGAAGGACTGTTTTGACGGAAAAACAGAAAGCCTTAATATGGGTGGAACCCTTCGTCTCGATACGGAAGATATCAAAAAGGATAAGACTTACGATCTTTATCAGTATAAATCCAGATATCACGGTCAGCTTGATGAGCTTTTGGGTGAATATTATCTTGTTTCAAATAAGTTTTTATACGAAATACTTCACAATAAGGTGCATTGGCTGAGACGTGTGGTATTCAAGAACTAAGAAAGTGTGAATGAATTGTTTAGTTTTGAAAAAACTGAAAATTATGAGGCGTTTAATGCTTTTTCCGAAAACAACGGAGGTTCTGTTTATCAGACTTCAATGTGGGCTTCGGTAAAAAATGCGTGGAATCCGTACTATTATATGGGATACGAAGACGGGAAAGAAGTTCTTTCCTGCCTTTGTCTTGAAAGAAATATTCCTGTAGCAGGAAAACTTTGGTATTGTCCCGACGGTTTTGTTTGCGATCTTAAAAATTCCGAACTCATAAAGGAATTTGCTTCCTTTATAAAAAAAGAAATGAAGAAATACGGGGTTTTCGCCCTTGCTTGTGATCCTCTTTTGGTTAAAAAACTGAATGGGGAAACTGTGGATAACTTTGAATACTCTCTTTCCGTTTTTGCAGATGCAGGCTTTAAGGTTGACGGCGTTAAGGATTTTTACACAGTTCAGCCTGCTACGACGGTCAATGTTTTCCTTACCAACGGAGAAGATCGTCTTACTGAAGAGAAAATTTTGAAAAAATGCGAAAAAGGTGTTCGTCACGGCGTAAGGATCGGCAGAGACTGTGGTGTAAAATGCGAAGAATATACCATTGAAGATATAGACCGAAACCCTTCCATTGCTGATGAGTTTTTCTCCATAATGACAGAGACCTCTGACAGGGTGTCTTTTATTCAGCGAGACAAGAGCTATTACGTCAATATGCTCCGTTCTCTCGGAAGATACGGAGTTATGGATCTTCTTTATTATGATATAAAAGGGGAAAAAGCTCGTGCGCAATCAGGCATTATGGAGGAAAAGGATCTTGAACGGTTCAATTCAGCCATGAAAGAACTTGAAAGTGCCGGTGTGTCTCCGGAAACTGAAAAAATCTACATTGCTTGCGGACTTACTTCTTATTTCGGCAAAACCTCTATCTGCCTTTACGGTGGAACCAGAAATGTTTTGAGGAATACTTTCAGACCTACGCATTTACTTAATTGGATCAGAATTTGCAGGAGTATTTCACGCGGATGCGAAGTTCATGATATGGGACGTATTACGGGCGATGCGTATGATGAGTCCAATCCTCTTTACGGTCTTTGCCGCTACAAACAGAGCTATGCAGGAACTGTTACGGAATATTGCGGCGATATTTATTTAGTAAATAACAGTATAGGCTTTTTCCTTTTTACCAAAGGGCTTCCTTTTGCAAAAAAAATGAAAAACACAGTGCTTAAAAAGATGATCAAGAAAAGGACGGTTGAAAATAGCTGATGGGGTACGTTTTTAAGTCAGATATTTCTTCTTCTGAGTTCAACGCTTTTGTGAAAACTCATTCCTTTGCACCTATAACGCAGACTGAAGCTTGGGGAAAAGTTAAAATAGATTGGTCAAAACGTTATTGCGGAATTTATGATGAGAACGGTACAATGTGCGGTGGTGCATTGCTTCTTGTTCGCAGTCTTGCTCCAATGTTTAAACTTGCATACTGCCCCAGAGGTCCGATCTTTGATCTTGCAAACCGTGAGCTTTTTGAGACATTTATATCAGGTGTAAAAATTTTTGCAAAGAAGAACGGCATTTATTCCGTAAAAATAGATCCTCCTGTTCCTTTGAAAATTACACCTCCCGAATTGGATGAATCGGAATATTTTACTCCTTTCAGTAAAGAAATTTCCGAAAGAGTCAGTGACTACATTTTTAATGCGGGATTTTCATATAAAGAATTGAGCCTCGTACTGAATGATTATATTCAGCCCCGTTTTAACATGATAGTTCCATTGGCAAAGAAAAACGGTGAAAAACTGTCGACTGCGGATTTTAAAAAGCATTTTAAATCTTCTGAACGTAAATATATGGGTGCTTTCTCCGTAAACAGGGGAATGCTCTTTGAGGAAGCGGAAATAACCGATGAAAATATTGACCTTTTTGCTGATATAATGAAGTCTACAGGCGAGCGTAAGAGCATATTTTTACGCAACAGGGAATATTTTAAGCGTTTGCTTATTTCATTCGGAGATTCCGCAAAGCTGTTTTTTGAGAAAACCGACATTGATATCTATATAAAATATCTTAATGACAGAAAGGCTAAAGAATCCGAAGAAGAAAAAGCCAAGACAGATGAACTTCTTTCTGCTGCTGAAAAAGTCAGAAATGAACGAGGTCAGATAATTCCTTTGGCTGTTTCCGTAGTCATAATGCCTCCCAACGAAGAAGGTGTCCGCATGGCGGAATATCTTTACGCAGGTTCTGACCTCAGGGTCTTGCCTCAGTTCAGCGGTGCAGATGTTATGCTTTCCGAAATAATGAAGTATTGTGCTGATAAAAATTGCCATCTTCTTAATCTCGGAGGGGTTGAAGGTTCTCTTGATGACGGGCTTTATGCTTTCAAAAGTAAATTCAACCCTATACTTGCAGAGTATATTGGAGAATTTGACATAGTTATAAATAAATTAAAGTATAATTTTGTTGAGAAAAATCTCCCATGGGCAGCAAGGATCTACAGAAGATTAGTTTCTTTTATTAAAAAGGAGAAATAAAAATGGATGAAAACCTTAATAAAATAATTGCGTTTATTCTTGAGACAGATAAATTGAAGAATATCTACCGTCAAACATACGTGACTGGTGAGGATCGCACGGAAAATGATGCGGAACATTCTTTTCATCTTGCGTTGATGACTTCAATGATGGCTCAGTATTCAAATGAACCGATAGATATTCTGAAAACGATGAAAATGGTTCTCGTTCATGATGTGGTGGAGATCGATGCAGGTGATACTTACTGCTATGACGCAGAGGCTGCCAAATCCAAAGAAGAAAGGGAAGTTGCTGCCGCAAATCGTCTTTTTGGGATTCTGCCCGAGGATATCGGTTCGGAATTCAGATCTCTTTGGGATGAATTTGAACGCAGAGATACTCCCGAATCTAAATTTGCCGCAGTAATGGACCGTGTTCAACCTCTTTTGCTCAATGTAGCCACAAACGGACGTGCGTGGAAAGAGCATGGAATATACATAGATCAGGTCCGTCAGCGCATTGCTCCCGTAAAAGAAGGTTCGGTTGTCCTTTGGGAATATCTTAACGGACTCATTGAAGGTGCCTGCGAAAAAGGTTATTTAAAGAAATAGAAGATCTGCTCCCGTTTCGGTTATGAAATGGGAGCATCGAATTATTCTTTTACGTATTGCACTATGTCTTCCACATTGCAATCAAGAATTTTACAAAGGTCATCTATCGTAACGGTTGTTATGGGCTTATTGTGTTTTAACCTGTCCAAAAGACTCCTGCTTATTCCGTACAAATTTATGAGTTTGTACGTTGAAATGTTTTTTTCTTTCATTGTTCTGTATAGTGGTTCGTAAGTAATCATAAAAAATTCACCTCTATTTATTTTATAATTCATACTCTCTATCTTGACAATTATCGATATATAGAGTATAATATATGTATCCATATATTATTTAGGAGGATTTTAGAAATGGAAGAAAATATGAATACTCAAGCAACAGATACTAAAACCAAGTTTTGTAAGCATTGTGGTGCGAAAATTCCTGAAGATGCTGTTTTATGTACTGCTTGCGGCAGACAGGTAGAGGTTATTGCTCAGCAAAATGCGGCTCAACCCCAGATTGTTATAAATAATGCTAATAACAATACAAATACCAATGCGAATATCAATGGTGGTATGATGTATCGTAAAATATGTAACAAGTGGGTATCTCTTTTATTGTGTATTTTCCTTGGATACTTTGGTGGGCATAAGTTTTATGAAGGCAAGGTCGGAATGGGGATACTTTATTTGTTTACTATGGGTCTTTTTGGAATCGGATGGTTTATTGATATTATTGTATTGTTGTTCAAGCCTAATCCCTATTACGTCAGATAATAAATATAATGTTTAAATCCGGAGGTATTATCCGGATTTTTCTTTATTATAATAAAATAGTTTTAGGGGAAAAATATTTTTTATGATTTTTATTTTTTCGGGGTTTTTCGACGGAATTTTATTAAACGTGACATTTCAAAACTGTTGAAACTGTGGAAAAGTGATAAAACGCCGATTTTGCTGTATAAAATAACCAATAAAAATCGAGTTAAAATGGAAATCACTTGTTATAAATTAACAAAGTTTTGTGGAAAATGCTTGAAAATGGGTGTTTTGAAGTCAAAAAAACCGCGTGGTTGTGCGGAAAAATGAGATTTTTGGGGGTCAAAAAGTTTTTTTGAAAAAGGGCTTGACAAAACAGATTTTTTGTGGTATAATATTTGAGCGCTAAACGAGAGAGCGAAAAACAACAACGAACTCCGAGAGAAAAGCGAGTCGGTTGTACAAGTTCAAACGAGAAAGTGCAAAACTGAACCTTGAAAATTAGATAGTGATAAATACCCTGTTAATTAACATTCACAATCACGGTGAATGAATTGACTAATGAGAAGAAAACTCAGCTGAGAGATCAGCGAAAATAACGGAAAACGAACCAGATAAAAACTTGTCTGGGGCGAACGATCAATAATGACGTTAAAGTTGGAATGAGATTCCAACTTAAAATATCTTAATTGAGAGTTTGATCCTGGCTCAGGATGAACGCTGGCGGCGTGCCTAACACATGCAAGTCGAACGGAGTGTTTTAGGAGCTTGCTTTTGAAACACTTAGTGGCGGACGGGTGAGTAACGTGTGAGCAATCTGCCTCTATGAGGGGGATAACACAGGGAAACCTGTGCTAATACCGCATAACATATTTTAGTCGCATGACTTAAATATCAAAGGAGCAATCCGCATAGAGATGAGCTCGCATCTGATTAGATAGTTGGTGAGGTAACGGCCCACCAAGTCTGCGATCAGTAGCCGGACTGAGAGGTTGAACGGCCACATTGGAACTGAGAGACGGTCCAGACTCCTACGGGAGGCAGCAGTGGGGAATATTGGGCAATGGGCGAAAGCCTGACCCAGCAACGCCGCGTGAGGGAAGAAGGTCTTCGGATTGTAAACCTTTGTCTTATGGGACGATAATGACGGTACCATAGGAGGAAGCCACGACTAACTACGTGCCAGCAGTCGCGGTAATACGTAGGTGGCGAGCGTTATCCGGAATTATTGGGTGTAAAGGGTGCGTAGGCGGGATGTAAAGTCAGATGTGAAATGCCGTGGCTTAACCACGGAGCTGCATTTGAAACTTACATTCTTGAGTGGAGTAGAGGTAAGCGGAATTCCGAGTGTAGCGGTGAAATGCGTAGATATTCGGAGGAACACCGGTGGCGAAGGCGGCTTACTGGGCTTTTACTGACGCTGAAGCACGAAAGTGTGGGGAGCAAACAGGATTAGATACCCTGGTAGTCCACACCGTAAACGATGATTACTAGGTGTAGGGAGGGAACCCTTTCTGTGCCGGAGTTAACACAATAAGTAATCCACCTGGGGAGTACGGCCGCAAGGTTGAAACTCAAAGGAATTGACGGGGGCCCGCACAAGCAGTGGAGTATGTGGTTTAATTCGACGCAACGCGAAAAACCTTACCAGGTCTTGACATCCGACTAACGAGGTAGAGATACGTTAGGTGCCCTTCGGGGAAAGTTGAGACAGGTGGTGCATGGTTGTCGTCAGCTCGTGTCGTGAGATGTTGGGTTAAGTCCCGCAACGAGCGCAACCCCTATGGTTAGTTGCTACGCAAGAGCACTCTAGCCAGACTGCCGTTGACAAAACGGAGGAAGGTGGGGATGACGTCAAATCATCATGCCCTTTATGACCTGGGCTACACACGTACTACAATGGCGGTAAACAAAAGGGAGCGAAGGGGTGACCCGGAGCAAATCCCCAAAAGCCGTCTCAGTTCAGATTGCAGGCTGCAACTCGCCTGCATGAAGTCGGAATTGCTAGTAATCGTGAATCAGCATGTCACGGTGAATACGTTCCCGGGCCTTGTACACACCGCCCGTCAAACCATGAAAGTTGGGAATACCCGAAGTCTGTTGTCTAACCGCAAGGGGGACGCAGCCGAAGGTAGGCTCAATGATTGGGGTTAAGTCGTAACAAGGTAGCCGTATCGGAAGGTGCGGCTGGATCACCTCCTTTCTAAGGAGAACGGCGAAAGATGAAAAAAGTTCTTTTGCAAAAGAATCCTGACTGACAGGTTTTATCACTATTTAATTTTTGAGGCTCATGCCTTGATTTGGGCTCATAGCTCAGGTGGTTAGAGCGCACGCCTGATAAGCGTGAGGTCGGTAGTTCGAGTCTACTTGGGCCCACCACACGAACATCTAGTATGTTCGGCGTTGTACCTTGAAAACTGAATAACGTAAATATAATTTTCAGATGAATGAGAAATCGAGAAATGTATAAGTAAAGTTTATTTAAAGCGAGTAATGCTGAAAGTACGAAAGTATGAGTAAGAGTTTATGCAAGAGTAACGAAAGAACAAATTCAAGTGAAAATTCCGAGAGAACCAAAAAATGAACCGAACAAGAAGGTTAAGCTAGAAAGAGCACAGGGTGAATGCCTTGTCACTGGGAGCCGATGAAGGACGTG
>SVMT01000041.1 GCA_015067305.1 Oscillospiraceae bacterium
TTCATCGTAAGGGCAAACGATCCGCTCTTTGTCACCCGTTTGAAAGTTTGTAAACTGTTGGTATGGGAACATTTCACTGAGTACCCAGCCGTGTCCCATTGTTGCTTGAACCAGAATACCGCTGCACAATCCCATTGAATCAAGTTTCTCTTTAAAAACCTTGTATTTTTCGCATAGTATTTTGGCTTTGTTTACGGGAGGATTTCCTTCGGGAACAAGAGTCATTTTAAAAAGAGCACAGGTTGAAACGCCTTTTTCGTATTGTTCCTTTATATCATTACATATTTCATCAATATGATCTGTGTCAAGTAAAACAATTGAATATAAGTGTAGTTTTTTGTCTTTTCTCATTCTTAAAATCTCCTCGGTTAAATTTTTTCAAGGCTTGGTAAAGTGAGCCTTGAACTCACATTATCAAGCCTTTTAAAATTTTAAGCCATTGTTTCAAGCATTTTTTCGGTTACTTCGTATCTGCAGGGCTTGCCTTCAACATAAAGAGTAAATTCTTCTGCCATGAATTCAGCCATTCTGTGGACTTCCGTGCCGCTACTGCCTGCAATATGAGGTGTGAGTATGCAGTTCGGAAGCTTATAGAACTGATGTCCGCTGATGGGAGGTTCAGGCATTGTAACGTCAAGAATAGCATAAATGTCGGGACGTTCCGTCAAGATGCGTACGAGATCGTCTTCGACTACTTGCGCACCTCTGCCTGTATTTATGAATGTGGAATAAGGTCTCATTTTGCTGAAAAGCGCATAATTGAGCATGCCCTGAGTTTGAGCATTGTTTGCAAGGTGGTTGGAAACTACGAAGCATTTTTCAAAGAGTTCTTCAAGACTGCATTTTTCAACACCTAATTCCTGAGCTTTTTCATCGGGAAGGAACGGGTCAAAAACAAGAACCTTGAGTTTGAATGCTTTAAGCAGTTGGATAACAAGTTTACCTATCATACCTGCTCCGATGATACCTACGAATTCACCGAAGTTTCCGGGATAATTTTCAAATGCCTTTTTTGAATCAAAGTATTCACCTTTGCTCTGGAAATATGAACAGGGGAAAAATCCTTTGTTTGCAAGAAGTATCTGAGCCACGGTGTATTCTGCAACTGGAACAGCATTTGCTGCCCATGCGCTGAATACTTTCACACCGCATTTGAGAAAAGGACGTGCGAAAGCCTGCACCGTTCCAGCTCCGTAGAAAACGCATTTGAGGTTTTTGAAGATACTTCTGATCTCTTCTTCAGTAAATGCGGGCATGCTCCATGTAGAAAAGATAAAGTCTACATCTGCATATTTTTCGGGTTCAGCCAATACAGCCTCTTTATTTATAACACCTTTTTCAAGACCTGCATTCTTATATAGATATGAAAGAGTTTCTTCCGAATAAACTCTTTTTGCAGGATCGAGCTCGTTGCAAAGTAAAATAGATCTCATCGTTAAGTCTCCTTATTTTATGATCTCACGGAGCGCATTTGCTTCCGTAGGTAATGTTTCAATTTTATCGTCAGGCATGAATTCAAGAAGAAGGTATTTATCATCGGAAAATTCTTTAAGATAAGTTTTCCATGTCTCAACGCCGTCGATCAATGGGAAACGCTTATCTCCCGCCCAGTTGAACACATGGAGATGTTCTGTATATGGAGCAAGCATTTTTGCATATGCAATATTTTCTTCCAATGTTCTGTGCTGGTTCGGTTGCCAGTACATTCTGAAAGCAGGGGAGTTTACTCTCTGCATAAGCGCAAGAGCAGGCTCTTTCCAGTCTGTCAGAGTATCATTGTGACATTCCATACAGAGTTTAACGCCGTTTTCTTCAGCAATTTTTGCCGCTTTTTCTGCGTCTTTGTAAAGATTTTCAAGATCTTCGTCTGTCATGTCTTTTGAACCTTTTGTTCCGCACCAGAGACGGAGAATATCAGTTCCGAGGATCTTTGCCGCTTTGATGTATCCGCGGAGTTCTTCGGGATCGTCTTTCATGAATCTGAAATAGGTTCCGTAGGAAGAACATTTAATTCCTGTTTCTTCCTGTAATTTTGCGATCATCTCAAGTTTTTTGATGTCATCTTTGGGCGCATGAACATCGCTGCCCCATTCGATATATTCAAGTCCTGCGTCTTTAACTTTGTTTACAAGCTCTTCAACGCTGAGACTTCTGAATGAAATTGATACAAGTCCTGTTTTATACATTGGAAAACCTCCTGATCAATAAATATTTTTATTCTCTCTGTAAACTCTCCAAACATTCTCGAAGAAATCATCGTCGGAGGGTAAAGGTCTTACATTACGCCATGTGATAACACATTCACCGTTTTCGATCTTGACCTGCTGAACTCTTCCGACAGTGTTTCCATCATCTTCGGTAAAACGGAAAAGTTCGTTGAGACCTTCTCTCAGACCGCCTTTTTCGTCTGTGTAGAGTGAAGAACCTCTTGTAACACCTGTTACATTTGCGAAGTCATTCATTGCAGAAAGTGCCGCATACTGAACTGTGAGTGTATCTTTAAGTTTATATGCTTTGTAAAGTTCTGCTTCTGAACCTGCTCCTACATTGCTTTCAAAGTTTTCAAGTTCAGCTTTAATTTCCGATACAGCTTCACATATAGCTTTTCTGTCTCTGATAGCCGCACCGCAGTCACTCATTCTTCTGCGGGCTTTTTTCAACAGTTCGTCTGCGTTTCCGTCGTTTGTAAGAACGGCTTTTCTGAACTGAATATGTTTTTCAAGAGCTTTTTCTGAAATAGCTGTAAAGTCAGATTCTGAAACAATCGTTCTATCCGATGCGGAAATATACTGAGCCGCACGCAAAGAACCTACCTGTCCCGCGTTGAGTGCGCTACCTCCGGGGCGTGTTACGCCGTGAGTTCCCGCACATTCGCCTGCCGCAAAAAGACCTTTCATTTCGGTCTGCCACCAAAGGTCAACTGCAATACCGCCGTTGTTATGCTGTGCGCAAAGCGCAATTTCCAAATAATCCTTCGTAATGTCAAGTCCCTTGCTTGCATAAAGGTCAATAGCAGGCTGATTCATTTTAGCAAGTCTTTCAATAGGTTTGCCGAAACAGGACTCTGCTTTTCTGATATATTCGTAAGCTTCTTCGGAGAGCTTCGTGAATTCTATTTCATCAAGACCGAATGGGTTCTTGGTGTAGTCAAGGTAAACTCTGCGCTTTTTCATAACGCATTCTCTGTAAACCAAAAGGTCGATCACAGAAGAACCTGTCATTACCTTTCTGCTGTCAAATGGCCACTGATAGCCTTTGAGGAAAACAGCAGACATTGCTTCGTAAATATCGTCAAAATATTCTGAAAGAAATTCATATTCGTTTCCGTTTTCATCTATAGAAACAAAGCGGGGGATAACCTGCATATAGGTACCTGAAACATTCCATCTGGGAGCTATTGAAGCAAGACCGTACTGCCATTCTGTCATGTTCTGGAGAGAAACCCCTGCATCAAGTGCGAGACCCGTAGAACCTGTGTGGCATTCAGGGAAAACGCTGTCCTCGTAGATCCCCGCAGGACCGCCTGTTGCAATAATAATGTCAGTACAGCGGAAAATTACATATTCACCGTTGTTGAGATTCAAACAAAGTAAACCGCAAACACCGTTTTCATTTTTAAGAATTTCAACGGCAAGAAGTCTGTCGAATATTTTAATATTAAGTTCAGCGGCTTTTTTCTGCAAAGCTTCTGTCATGAATTTTGAGGTCAAAGGACCTGCGGAAGTTGCTCTTGCGAATGGGTCGTGGTCAGTTTTATAACCGACGTATTCACCGTATCTGTTAACGGGAAAGGGTACGCCCAATTCACAAAGGTTAAGGAAGCATCTTGCTGAAAGCGCAGCTTCGCAAAGAGCGTTGTCACCATCAACGGAGCCACCCGCAAAGAGGTTTGAAGCCATACTTCTTACGCTGTCAGGGCTGTCGCCGCTGAGACCGAGCTTATAATAAGTCTGTTTGTCGCTACCTGTGTTTCTTGAAGTACCGCAATTCACGCCTTCCGTAACTACAGCAACTGTCTTTTTACCTTCCTGGGTAAGGCGACAAGCCGCATTGTAACCTGCGGCACCTGTACCTATAACTATTGAATCATATTCATAAAGACTGTAATCGTACATATTGATCTCCATTCTGCCGCTCAATATCAGTATAAATAGGAATGAAAATCTCCAATAGCGGCTGATGGAGATTTGGCTGAGGAACACCGCAAGATCCCTTTTGGGATAGGAAAAAAAGATGCAGAACGGACAAACCGAGTCCAAACAGGCATCAGACTGTTTGGATACCCGAAGGCGTACGTGTGTACGTCGAGTGGCGAGGTTTGTTCGTAGTATAAAACTGCAAATCTTTTATTATGTGTTTTGATGGTTTAACAGAATTCTTCAGTTCTGTTTTATGCGGTATGCGCTTTTTTTACATCCCCAAATTAAAGTCTCTGGATGTGGAAACCTCCGTCAACGTCTATTGACTGACCTGTAACGTAGGGGAGAGCGCCGTTGCAAAGAGCATAAACAGCGGAAGCTACATCTTCGGGAGTACCCCAACGTTTGATAGGAAGAAGACCTCCGTTGATAAGGTTATCGTATTTTTCTTTAACTGTTGAAGTCATACCTGTCGCAATGATACCTGGACGAACTTCATTGACCTGAATTCCGTATTCAGCAAGTCTGTCTGCGAAAAGCTTTGTCATCATTGAAACACCTGCTTTGGAAATGCAGTATTCGCCTCTGTTCGTGGAGCTTGTATATGCAGACATTGAGGAAATGCTTACAATAGAACCCTTGCTTTCGGATTCATTTTTGATCATAACATTTGCAACAGCCTGAGTGAGGAAAAGTGTTCCTTTGATATTTATATCCATTACGAAGTCATAGCTTTCTTCAGTCATTGTAAGAAGGTCGGCTCTTACACGGGGTGCAACACCTGCCACGTTTACGAGAATATCTATTTTTCCGTATTTTTCAACGGCTGTATTTACAAAATTGTCCCTGTCTTCTTTTTTGCTGAGGTCTCCTTTAACATATGTAAATTCGCCGTTAAGTTCTTTTGTCATTTCGGGAATGACATCCATACCGACAACGGCAATACCGTTTTTAAGAAGAATTTCCGCTGTTGCAAAACCGATACCGCCTGCAACACCTGTAACCAATGCGATCTTTTTCATAATATTCAAAATCCTTTCGTACTAATTAAAATTCTAATTATTTACCGCAAAACTGACGGTGCAATGGGAGATAAACATCTTTGTCTTTGATAACGCAACCTGGTGTGCTTCCTGCTCGCATGATCTCCGTGCATTTTGAACAGCAAATGCAACATTTTTCTTTGTGCATAACGCCTTCGTTGAGAATATCTTTTGCGAAATCGGGATATGCGAAAATCGTTCTGCCAAAGCCTGCAAGATCAAAAGCCCCGTTTTTAATGTAGCCTGCCGCTACGTTGGGAGCAGCTACGCCAAGGTATGAGAATGCAGATGCAATAAGTTTTATTTCAGGAACATTTTCTTTGAGGATCGCTGTACCGTCAAGCATTCTTGCAACACCGCTGAGAGGATGTTCTTCATGGACATATCCGCCTTTTGCAAAGGGACGGTTTACATGGGGGTTGAAATAGGGATTACCCATTGTTATATTGAGAATTTCAACTCCGAGGTCTCTGAGCTGTGTCAGAAGCCAGATAGGCTCTGTGAGGTCAAGATCGAGACTGCCGTCATTTTTTACGCCCCAGCCGTAAGGATATGGGAAACCGTCATAAGCATTGAGTCTTGAAGATACGATAAAATCTTTACCGCAGCGCTGAATTGCACCTGCAATACTTTCCCTGAGGAGTCTTGTTCTGTTTTCGAGACTTCCGCCGTATCTGCCTTCACGTTCAAAAGCGGAAAGAAGTTCACAGTTAAGGTATCTGTGACAGCATTTGATATCAACGCCGTCAAATCCTGCTTTTTCAGCCAGAACCGCACCGTTTACAAGAGCTTCGCCCACACGGTCGAGATATTCGTCCGTAACTATTCTGTCTTTGGAAATAGGGTTGTCCTTTTCAAAGATCGGGTTATTGTATGCAATGATTGGCGCAGGTTTACCTTCCGGTTTACTGTATCTGCCTGAATGTGTTGCCTGCATGACCACAATGGGTTCATAACCGTTTGTTTTGAGACATGTTTCTTTGATAACTTCTACCTGTTTTTTGAAGTCGTCAAGATTTCCGTCGTGAATATAAAGCTGTCTGGGATTAGCTCTTGCTTCTGGCATTACGGCAGTAGCTTCATACCAGATAAGACCTGCGCCGCCTTTTGCAAAACGGTCGTAACGTCTGAGGGTCAGTTCATCGGGACTTCCTCCTGCTGTACCGTCACAACCTTCCATAGCCTGACAGGCAAGGCGATTTGGTATAATTTTATTCTTAATTTCAATCTTTTCAGCAAAAACCGAAACATCTTCCGAATAAGGCATATTCAGTCCAAGTTCTTCGTTTTGCGCTTTGAAATCTTCGGGTTTCATGTAAACTGTTCTGTTCATATTATTCATCATTCCTTCTGTGTATGGATAAAATTATTCATTATAATTATACCTTATTTTGCCTCAGATTGAAAGGGTAAAAGTGAAACAAAATTATGGTGTTTTTATGTCTTAATTAAATTGACTGTAATAAGCGATATTAAAAAGATATGAACGGTAAACGGAACCTCAATAAGCAAACGCAAGCAAAAGCAAGCTAATGCAAGCAATAGCTTAATTGCGTAAGCTAATCAAGCGGATAATGATAATGATAATGAGTCTTTGGCTCAGCGCAGCCGCAAAAGCTTCGCTTTTGGATATATAAAAACAGCAGAAAAATACTTTTTTATTTTAATGAAAAGAGTGATTACGAAATTAACTTTGAAGTAATAACTAATTAAAACAGATAATAGAAAATAACAGAATTTTATATACGGGAAAGCAGAGACTTGTATATTTCCCGTATGAGGAGCCTGTAATCTCCTTGAGCAATATTCACAATACGTGAGTGTAATTTACCCCGTTCCGTGCGTCGCCTCATGCGAAAACACGGAGCCTGAAAATGCAAACGTCCCTCGATGGTAATCGGGGGACGTTATGGGAGTTAATTATTGAGATTCTTATCTATTTCTGCCTGTATTATAGCTTGCTGAGATGCAACGGATTCTGTTACACCTGCGTTTGAAGAAACTATCAGAGTAAGAGCGCTTACCACATTGGAACTGTACACCTCATTGATTGCTGTACCGTAATCGTATATAGCGAAATCTGCCATGAAAGTGTTTTCGTTCATACTTTCATCGTTGAAGAATCTGATAGTTTTATATTCATCAATAATATTTTCTTTCGGCATATCTTCAAGCTCTTCAAACCATACGTTAACAAATTTTCCTAACTGTTCTATATCTTCCGTTATGGGGGTTGACAGATATCTTATCTGATTTGACCTGTACGCCGAAACCGTTTTTCCGTATTCCGCAGACGGACCGTAAGGGAAAGTAATTACATCAAGATTATCCATTTCTTTCAGTGCATAGGTCAGATTCCAGCTTTCGCACAATGCAAATGCCGCTTTTTGTGCTTCGATGAATGTTCCCATTTGCGTGTCGTCTATCTGTACAAGGTCAGAATTATATAAATCTTGGGCATATTCAAGACCCTCTCTTGATTTTGCGGAAAGAAGTCCCATTTCATATTTGCCTTTTGCTTCGTTGTATTCAATAAGACTTCCGCCGTTTGCAAGCATACTGCAAAGAGCAAACATCTGAATGTCATAGCAACTGAGGGAATATATCGGGTCTGCGCCTATATTTACCGTACAAGCTTCAAGAACGGTTTTGAATCCGTCAAAAGTCCATTTTCCGCTTTCTTTCAGTTCGTGAACATTAACATCAATGTAGTTTTTAAGTAGATTATTGTTTACGATAACCATTCCTCTGTATTCAATCTCGGCTTCCCATTTATAAGCCCAGATTCCGTAATGAAGACCGTCAACCTCTGCGCCTTTAAGATATTGTTCCGTGCCGTATTTTTCATAGTCAGTCAAGTCGATTCCCGAGTAATCCCAAGGGTGGAGAAGACCGCTTTTCATTGCATTGTATGAAAACATTGAAGCAGAGTCAAACATAGAGTATTTTGAAGCCCCGCTACCTATTTCAGCCAAAACGTTCGTTGCAAAGTCCCACACTGATGTTACTGAGGTTATGGTGCAGTTGTATTTTTCCATGACCGTTTTATTGTGCTTTATAATAGCATCCTGCTTTGCGGAAAGTGCGACATTATCTTCGAGTTCATCAGATGCAAGAGGGTTCCAGAAATTTTCCCATGCAGTTTTTATGGTGAAAACATATCCGTTAAAGTCTAATTTTTCCTCGGATGCATCACCTATGAAATCAATCAAAGTGACGGGTTCTGCACATGATGCCAAAAGTGTGGCAGACAAAATAAACAAAAGAGAAGTTTTGAGTGTTTTTGATATGATTTGTTTCATGGCGATTACTCCTTAAAATTAGTTATTTATGGCTTAAAACCATTTTTATTGTACCATTAAACCGATTGTTTGTCAATAGGTAAATTTTAAAAAGAGAATTATTGATAATAATTGGAGAGTTTTTGACATCTTACACCTTTCAAGATTAAATTACCTCTTGACATTTAGCAAAAAATGTGCTAAAATAACGCTGTATAAAAATCCAACATTTTGGGAGGAAAGCTCATGGCTAATGCAGTTAAGTTATGTCCTTTGGATAACGGCTTTGAAAATGCGAAAACGCTTCAGTCTGCGCTTGATAAAGGCGGCGATATCCTTGTTGAGGGTCCTGGTTATTTCAGAATATCCGAAACTCTTTATATCGGAGATCATACCCATCTCACTTTTGCGGAGGGTGTTTATATTGTAAGAATGCCCTCAGTTGAAGGCTTCAATAGATATTTCATTGCAAATAAAGGTATTTTTGAAAGAAAGATCAATGAAGATATTTCTGTCACAGGTCTTTTCCTCAACGCTAATGGAGTTGCTCATACAGATCCTACATTGGAAAAAGACAATGGAAACATTATAGGTGCAAGAGGTCACCTTATGTTCTCTTTCGTCAAGGATCTCACAATTAAAAATATTGTTATCCCTGATCTTTGTCCTGTTGACTACGGTATTCAGATCTCAAACTTTGAAAATGTTCTGGTTGAAAATATTCGTATTGAAGGCGATAAAGACGGTATCCATTTCGGTCCGGGTAAAAAGTTTGTTGTTCGTCACTGTATATTCCGTACTCATGACGACCCTGTGGCGCTCAATGCTTTTGACTATGCAGGGTCCAATACAAACCCGGGTTGGATAGAAGACGGTCTTATTGAAGACTGTTATGACCTTAATGATGAACGTGATGTCGGAATGTGCTTCTTCGCACGTATGCTTTGCGGCGGCTGGCGTGATTGGTTTGAGGGAATGGCTGTTCAGCAGTCAGATGCTGCTGTCAACAATGGAATCCTCTACAGAGTAAGAATGAAGCCAAGTTTTGACAAATTCATTTCAAAAACTTCTCCCACACACGAAAAGGGAATTGTAGAACTTGACGGTATTACCTGGTTCAGGACAGTTGATAACACGGGATATTCCGCAGGTTTCAGAAATATTCATTTCAAGGATATTTACATCCAGCGTAACCGTAAATGTATCTTTGGATTCACACAGGAAGTAAGCGAATATTGCAGAAGTTACTTTGAGAATTCGGAGTCACCTCTCCAGGAAAATATTACCTTTGAAAACATTCAGGTTCAGGGTAATGTTGAAATGTTCTGTTGGGCAAACAGTCCCGTAGATAATGTAACAATTAAGGATAGCAAGCTCAAAGATACGAAATTCGTTTTTGAACCCGTATGTAAGGAAGGTCTTATATATCCCGATGCAAAAATAACCATTGAAAATACGGATGTGTGTGACGGTTTCCTTGTTAAAAGATGCGGCGACATGTCTGTTATTAAAAAATGATACTTTATCAGGATTTAAATTCTTTTGTTCCATATAATTGTCAGATAGATATATATGAAGACTTTTATTATGTTCAGCATTTTCACCGTGACTATGAGCTCATATATGTAATCGAAGGCTCTGTTGAAGTTACCATTGAGGATAAGACTTTTACATTGAATTGCGGAGAATATGCTCTCATCTTGCAGGATCAGATACACGGGTTTGAAACTCTCGTGACTTCCAGAGTTTGGGTTTGCGTATTTTCTTCCGATTACGTGAAAGAATTCCATAAGCTTATAGGTGAAAAGATCTCCAATGAGAGCAAGTTTCTTCCTGATGCTGTGGAACATTCATTGTTATTGAAAATACTCATAAACGGTGAGCCTGATCGATTAACTCTTTGTGCAGGTCTTACATTGGTCTGTTCAATATTTATGCGAAATGTTGAACTTGTTGACGGCAGAGAGAGTTATGATAAAAATATCCTTCACAGGATGCTTAAATATATATCAAAGCACTTTGCCGAGGATATTTCGCTTTCTAAAATGTCTGAAGAACTTGGATATGAGGAACACTATCTTTCACGCTGTTTTCATTCAAAATTCGGTAAGAATTTCAAGCATTTTATCAATGAATACCGAGTGAATTATGCAAAACATCTTCTTGTTTCCGAAAATAAAATGACGATGACTGAAATTGCATATACAAGTGGTTTCCAGTCTTTGCGTAGTTTCAACAGGGCATTTGTAGATATCGAGGGAGTTTCACCGAGAACTTTCAGATAAATACATCAGAAAGTTGATCATCAATACAAAAGTCTTTTATTATTTTTACGGTATTCCGTTGGCGTTAAACCGTATTTTTTTGAAAATCCACGGAGAAAACCTGCGGTAGAACCAAATCCTACAATTATTCCAATCTTTTCAGCAGTCATATTTGTTGTACATAGTAATTCAGCAGCTGTGTTTAATCTTTTTTCTATGATCTGAGCCCTGATGCTTCTTCCGTATCTTTTTTTTGAGATACGTTCAAGTTGACGTGGACTTATAAACAGTTTTTCTGCAATATCTGCGGAAGTCAGCTTCTTTGTAAAATCTACTTCGATTATTTGATCAAGAAGCTTAAGTCGGGACAGATCACTTTCTAAAGATGACTCAGTTGCTGTTTTATTTTTCATTTTAACGGTTTGGGTATCTGATATCTGCGACAGAAGTTCACATAGGTTGAAGACCAAAGTTAAACCTGAATTTGTTTTCTGTAAACGGAACAGCTCTGCAGCTTTAATGTATGATTCGGGCTCTTTTACTGTAATTATCTCTTTATTTTTCATAAAAAATCCGAACAGGTTTTCCATATCGGAGCTTTGATTAAAACTTTTGGGAAAAATAGAAAATCCAAGAGCTTTCCATTCTGTTTCGTGAGAATCTGATATGCATATATGCATAAGGTTTGGAGGTATGACCGCTATTTCATCGGGCTGTAGCTGAATTAGTCCTGATTCGGTTTTTATAATAATAGGGTCTTCAGTACAAATAAAAAGCTCAGCATAGGCATGATTGTGCATTGTGAGTACTGAAAGGTTATCGTCTTTGTAATTATCGGTTCGGTCAAGCATTAAACATATTTCGTATCCGTCGATATTTATGCTGTATTCGTAAAATGGTGCAGTATTCATATGTTGCTCCTTATTTTTTATATCATATTAATTATACAGCATAAAACCAAGAAAGTCAATTATTGAATATCATTTTTAGACATTTTTTTAATAATATGGCATGAAATGATATTTACAATCGGTGGACGGTGTGATATAATAATTGCAAGCAATTATTATATATTGATTTAAATACGCATTCGCCGCATAGACGATGCGGTAGCTGCGAAATTGCTAATTATATAATAACAGCAAGCAATTATCATTTTAAATAAATTAAAGGAAGTGCTTAATTATGCATATGTATAAAGAAGAGAATAGTATTGTTTCAAAAATTCTTCCACCTACAAAAGGTAATCCACGTAACAGTGAAGGTGATTTTATCAGATTGAAAGACGGACGCATAATGTTTGCATACAGTTATTATCATGATGTGAGTGATGAGAATGATAGTTCTCCCTGTGATATTCGTTGTCTGATTTCCGATGATGACGGCAGAACTTTCCATGCGGACAGCGATGATGGACTTCCCCGTCTTTTAGTTTCAGCTTCCAAATACGGAGTGGATAATATCATGAGTGTGTCGCTTTGTCGTATGAATAATGGCGATATCGGACTGTTTTATATGGTAAAACACCGTCTTGAAGAACAAGAAGACGGGGAACACATCCTTTCTTCCGATTATGTACTTGCAAGATCTTCGGATGAAGGTGTTTCGTTTTATACAGAAAAAAGTATTCTTCCGAGAAGATATCCCGGGTATTACGTTGTTAATAACAGCCGTGTTCAAAGACTTTCTGACGGTCGTCTTGTTGTTCCCATGGCTCAGCATGCATATCGGCGTGATGTTGGTGGTGGATGCGGAGAAAACGGATCTGTATGGTTTCTTTTCTCTGATGATGACGGAGAAACGTGGTATCGTAATGCTTATCGTCTTGATTGCCCTGACTCTTCTTACAGTTTTAGGGGATTACAGGAGCCGGGTATTATTGAGCTCCCTAATGGAGTTTTGTATGCGCATGCAAGAAGTGCTGTTGGGTGTCACTATGAATCTGTTTCCATTGATAAGGGTGTTCATTGGTTTAGCCCTCAACGGTCAAGATTTACTTCGCCTCTGTCACCGTTGACTATCGGAAAGAATCCTTATACGGGGAAATACTATGCGGTATGGACTCCTGTACCTGAATACAATGGTAAATATCTTCTTGAGAATTCAAGGGCAAGAACTCCTCTTGTAATGGCTCAAAGTGACGACGGATACAATTTCGATCTTGACAATATTCAGATAATTGAGCCTGACAGAACCGGTTGGTATTGTTACACTGCAATGTTCTTTGCAGATGAAAAAACGATGCTTCTTTCATATTGTTCAACTCCTGCGAGCATAGGTAATCTTGCGCAAACTACAATACGAAGAATAGAACTTGAAAAATAAATATTTATTTAAACTATAGTAACTGGAGTGAATATCAATGACGAATGTTGTTGTGGAATGTTCCAATGTTCTTGGTAAGAGGAGTTTACTATTATGCATTTAACAAAAGGACTTTATCCCTTTTGGGATGATTATTTAACTGATTACAGATTTACAGATGCGACACTTTCTGTAAATAAACCGGCAAGAGTAGGAAATGTGTTTAAGACGGATGAGCTTTGGGAAGGTAACAGCTCGGATTTCTTTACTGTTTTTAAAGACGGAGACAAGTACAGACTGTATTATCTCGGTGCTAATTACCCTGGTAATCATTCATGGCATATATGCTATGCGGAGAGTAAGGATGGGCTTGATTGGGTAAAGCCGTCACTTGGATTGTTTGAATTTAACGGTTCGACAGCTAATAATATTGTTATGAAAGACCTCGGTGGGGCGTATGTTATGAAAGATACAAATCCCGACTGTCCGCCTGATGAGGTGTATAAAATGTTCGGACCACGTTACAAACATCGTGAGGGACTTCCTGCATACTGTGATCTCGTATGCCTTACTTCTGCGGACGGTATACATTTTACAGAACATCATATTTTTGAAGCTGAAGAACGATATAACAATATGTATGACAGTCTCAATACCGTATGGTGGGATAAAAATGATAAAAAGTATTACGCATTTGTCAGAACGACTCATCCTAAACCAACAGCAACAGACCCACGTTACTGTGAACATTTTGCAAGAGCGATCACTGTAATAACTTCTGATGACTGTATTCATTGGAGTAAAGGAACACCTGCGGATTACATGGGCGGTATGGATTATCAGACATATACGAACTGCGTGTCTCCGTATCTTTACGATGACCGTTATTATGTTGGTTTCCCGACCCGTTACGTTGAGCGTCTTGAATGGAATGCAAGTTTTGAAAGACTTACAGCAAAAGAATGGCGCTTGAAGAGAATGGAGAATCCTGGCGGAGAGATAAATGACGATACAAAAAGATACGGTCAGACAATAACCGACGGCCTTTTCATGTCTTCAAGAGATAAATTCCGTTGGTTCCGATTCGATGAAGCTTGTCTGACTCCCGGTCCGGAAGATGGATATAACTGGGAATACGGAGACTGTTATCCTGCAGTAGGTTTGATTGAAACTCCCGGTAGATTTTCCTCTGAACCTGAGATATCCTTATTATGTGAATCCCATCATTGGACAGATAAACCTGTTGAACTTATAAGATACATTTTCAGAAAAGACGGATTTGCGTCTTATAAAGCGACTTTCAAGCCTCAGACATTGAGAACTAAACCGTTCACCTTTGACGGAAGCGTTTTGAAGATGAATTTCAAAACATCCGCAAGAGGTTATATTCAGGTAAAATTCCTTGATAATTTCAATAATCCTATTGAAGGCTTTGTCTCCTGTGAACATTTCGGAGATACGACATCAAGAGTTATTGATTTTGATAAACCTCTTTCCGAACTGAACGGCAGGGAAGTGAAGATGGAATTTATAATGAGTGACGCAGAACTGTTTTCGATCACATTTGACGATGTTGAATAGTTGAATATACAAATTCGGGATCAGCTGAATAAGCCGATCCCGATTTTTTGATTATTGAATTTTAATATCAGCCCAGATCATATCGTGGTCAGAGCTTTCAGAATTATTCAGTGTTGCATTTGTAATTTCAATACCGTTTCCGTAAAAAATATTATCAATACATCTGAAAGGAATCTCATATTTAAAACTTTTGATTGGCGTTTCTTCTGAATTGACTTTGTTAAGTGATAACACTTTGTATTCGTCAAACGAAGTAATATTGAAGTCGCCGAAAAGAATGATAGGTGAAAGATCCTTGAGTTCGTTTTCAACAGCTTCGAACTGTTTTACCCGTATATCTGCGTTTTCGTAGCTTAAATGAGTGTTTGCTGCATAGAGCTTTTTACCGTTGATATCAAGTTCACAGATCATAAGAACTCTCGGTTCAAGTTCAGCGGTCTCGTGTTTAACTGTTTTGACCAGCTTTACAGGATAAACAGATGCCATACCTATTCCGTATCTTCCGCCGTCAAAATCCATTGTCGGAACATATATAAAATATGGGAAATCTTTACCGCAAATATCTTCAAGAACATTAACTTTACCTGAACGGTTTGTCATATCATCAATTTCCTGAAAACCTATGAGTTCTATTCCCAGCTCTTTTATTTCTTTCGATATTTCTTTGATGCTTTTTCCATAATCAGCGGATTGTATATTATAAGTTGCAACTCTCATTGGTAATCCCTCAGTCGATAAAATATTTTCTTATAAAGTAAGACGGTGAACAGCTCCAAGCATGACACCAAGAGTTGAGAAGCGGATCCTTCATATGTGTAAGCATCTGTTTGCCAGGAACATGTACTTCCCAGAATGTGTCAGCACCGAGTTCAACCATCTCACCCCAATATGACTTCATGTAAGCAATAGCTTCGTCTTTCATTCCGAGTTTCATCATTGCTTCCATTACATAGTGGTGCATATAAGGTGTCCCTGGGATCACAGTTGCTTTTTCAAAACTCTGTTTGAGAACAGATTTTGCTTCTTCTCCGCAGATAACTCCGCCGAGGATCATCCATACCTGAGCCTGAACGGAATACTGTTCGTCGTCATATTTGTTGATAAACGCATTCTTTTCTTTGCAGAAGAGTTTTTCATAAGCGTTTTTACGTGTGATCTCAAGATGTTTTGCGTATCTGTCAGCATCTTCGGTCTTGCCGAGGTCTCTTGCGAGTTTTTCCATTTTTTCAAGAGCGTAAAGATATACACCCTGAACGGCAGTTCTCTTTTTGATACCTTCAGCCCAATCGATAAAAGCGACCCATCCGTCAAGGAATGTTATTATTCCGTCTTCGTCGTGAATTGACATTGCAAGGTCGACCTGTTTTGCGGCAATGGGATAGAGATCAAGAGCCGTTTCCTTGTCTCCGTAATTCTCATAGTAGTCGCAAAGGGTAACAGCATAGATAAGTGCGTAGTCCGAAATACCCATACCTTCATCGTAGAAAAGTTCAGGCTTGTAGTAGAGACATCCGGGGAGATACTGACCGTCTTTCTGACAAGCGGCAAAAAGATACATACAGCGTTTTGCAAGCTCTTTGTTTTTGAAAAGCACGGAGTCTGTAAGCGCCTGAACTCTCAGGTCACCTGACCAAAGTCTTCTGTCACGTTTCGGACCGTCTTCGTAAACTTCCTGCATACAGTCAGCAAGAGTTCTTGCGGATACTTTATCAATTTTTACAAGCATGGGGTCTGTGCCTTCGGGAAGAGGTTCCATATTGCTTTCGTCAGCACAAGTTGTTATTTTAACTTGGAATTCTGAAAGTCTTATCTTTCTCGGAGTAGCAAGGACTTCAACTTCAAGGAATCTGAACGCATAACGTCTCGGCATTTCCACAAGACCCTCGTAGTCCACATAAATTATCTCTTCCTGAAGCCAGCTCTGACAGAGAGTACCGTAGAATGTGCTGAAATCTCTTGACATTTCATAAGGTATTTCTCCGAATTTCAGTTTGAGCTTTACGGGCGCATCAAGATAGGTTTTAACTCTGTTTACTTTAAAGGATAATTTACCGACGCAATGATCCCCAAAGTCCAGAATGAATTTATCACCGGGTACAAGTTCATCCTTTATTGTACCGACTGTCTTGAATCCGATACCCATATGTTTTGATTCGTCTTCGTATATCTCGACAACGGTGTCGGAGGCTTTAATTCTGTTTGTCTGGACGGGCATATTCTCGTCCGCTTTTTTTAAGTAGTAGTCTTTCATTTTAATAGACTCCTTTTTAGGCTTTTTTATTATTTTACCATATTATGTTGGTTTTGTCAAGGCTTAAAATCTATATTTTATATTACGGATGTTTATAATCATTATAATGGTTTTCTTTCGACCTTTTGCGAAATTTCTCAAAAAATACTTGACGAATAGGCTCAAATGCGGTATAATTATAGTATAAAAAGATTGAGTAAACTTTAAAAGGAGCATCAGATATGATTTATAAAGAATTTAAAGGCAAAAAACTTTCAGCCCTCGGTCTTGGCTGTATGCGTTTCCCCACAACTGAAGATAAAAAAATTGATGAAGCCGCTACGGAAGAACTTTTTGATTACGCAATGGCAAACGGCATAAACTACTATGATACCGCATGGATGTACCACAGCGGTGATTCCGAGATCGTAACAGGTAAATTCCTTAAGAAATATCCCCGAGACAGCTACTATATCGCAACAAAATTCCCCG
>SVMT01000042.1 GCA_015067305.1 Oscillospiraceae bacterium
TTTGGGATAACGAACTCTGTCGAAATTGTCAAAGTTTTCAAAGTCAAATGCTTTGGAGATTTCAATAGCTCTGTCTCCTCTGAAGTTATAAAGAACTACGCTGTCGCCGTCTTCGATAGTGCCAACAGGTTTGCCGTTTTCTGCAATAACAAAGGGAGGAACATCCTGGTCAATTGCACCTGTTTCAGCCCTGAGAGTTTCAACAGCTTCGGAAGCGGAAGCAAACTGTCTGCCCTCACCGAGAACATGAGTCTGCCAGCCCTTTTCAACCATAGCCCAGTTAGCTTCGTATCTGTCCATTGTGATCTGCATTCTGCCGCCGCCGGAAGCGATTTTAGCATCGAATTCACCGTCATTGAGTTTAGCAAGAAGTTCTTCAAGCTGACCGATATAAAGAGGTGCGGATGTTGCGGGAACATCACGGCCGTCAAGAAGAATGTGAACTCTGCATTTCTTTACTCCGTCTTTCTTCGCTCTTTCAAGCATAGAGAAAAGATGTGCAATATTGGAGTGTACGTTGCCGTCGGAAAGAAGACCGATGAAGTGCATTGCGGAGTTGTTTTCGAGGCAGTTAGCAACGAGTGACTTCCAAACTTCACTTTCATACATTTTGCCGGAAGCGATGCTTTCATTTACGAGACGAGCTCCCTGAGAATAAACCTGTCCACAACCGAGAGCATTATGACCAACTTCACTGTTACCCATGTCATCATCGGAAGGAAGACCTACAGCTGTGCCGTGAGCCTTGATATATGTGTAGGGACAAGTTTCCATAAGCTTGTCAAGTACGGGAGTGTAAGCATTTGCAACTGCGTTGCCGTATGTTTTTTCGTTATAGCCGATACCGTCCATAACTACGAGAATAAGTGGTCTGTTCATATTTGTCCTTTCGTGCCGTAAAAACGGCTGTAAATTAAATATATGATTTACAATTTAAATTTATGCAGATATATTAAGCAAGAAGAGCGTCAAGTCTTTCTTTGATGCAAAGAAGAAGTTCTTTACCGTCGACGATTTTCTTATTTTCGATGGAAGAAAGAATTGAAAGGCTCTTTGTCATTACGCCTGATTCGATAGTTTCGATACAAGCCTGCTCAAGCTTATTTGCAAAATTGCAAAGCTCAGGAATTTCATCAAGCTCGCCTCTCTTGCGGAGTGCGCCTGTCCATGCGAAAATAGTTGCTACGGAGTTTGTGGAAGGCATTTCACCTTTGAGATATCTATAATAATGTGCTGTTACAGTGCCGTGAGCAGCTTCGTATTCATAATTACCGTCGGGAGAAACGAGAACCGAAGTCATCATTGCAAGGTCACCGAATGCAGTTGCAAGCATATCGGACATAACGTCACCGTCATAGTTTTTGCAAGCCCAGATAAAGCCGCCTTCGGAACGGATAACTCTTGCTACAGCGTCATCAATAAGTGTGTAGAAGTAGTCTTCCATACCTGCAGCCTTGAATTTATCTGCGTATTCAGCATCATAGATCTCTCTGAAAATATCCTTGAATCTATGGTCGTATTTTTTAGAGATAGTATCTTTTGCAGCGAACCAAATGGGCTGTTTTGTATCAAGGGCGTAATTGAAGCAGCAACGAGCGAAGCTGGAAATACTTGCGTCTGTATTATGCATACCCATTACGATACCGTCACCGTCAAAATCTTTAATTGTAAGACGAGTTTCCTTGCCATCTTTTTCTGTAATAACAACTTCAGCCTTGCTTTTAGCGGGACATCTTGATTCAACTGCGCTGTAAATATCACCGTAAGCATGACGTGCGATAGTGATAGGCTTTTTCCATGTTTTTACATAGGGTTCAATACCTTTTACTGTGATGGGAGCACGGAAAACAGTACCGTCGAGGATAGCTCTGATAGTGCCGTTGGGGCTCTTCCACATCTGTTTGAGGTTATATTCTTCAACTCTTTGAGCATTAGGTGTAATGGTTGCACACTTTACAGCAACGCCATACTTTTTAGTAGCGTAAGCGGAATCTTTTGTAACCTGGTCGTTGGTTTCGTCTCTGTGTTTGAGACCGAGGTCATAGTATTCCGTTTTAAGATCAATGTAAGGGAGAAGGAGTTCTTCTTTGATCCACTGCCATACGATCCTTGTCATCTCGTCGCCATCCATTTCGACGAGAGGTGTTTTCATCTGAATTTTAGCCATTTATATTTATTCTCCTTAGTTTCTCTTAGCGAGAACATCTTTTTCGTATGCTTTAACTTCTGCAAGCCAATCGCTTCCGGGAACATTGTTTCTTCTGCAGTATTCGTTCCAAACTTCACCGAAGGGGAAGGATTTGAGTTCTTCAGTAAGAACGAGTCTTGTTGTAAGGTCGCCTTCAAGTTCTGCTTTCTTGAGATCTGCAACGGGTTCGAGAAGTGCTTTGAGAAGAGCTTTTCTTGTGTTTCTTACACCGAGGACCCAAGCAGCGATTCTATTGATACTTGCATCGAAATAGTCAAGAGCGATATTAACTTTTCCGAGAAGGTCGTTGGAAACGAGTTCATGAGCAATAAGCTGGAGTTCATCGTCAAATGTTACAACGTGGTCACTATCCCAACGAACAGGACGGCTTACGTGGAAGAGAAGCTCGTCTGCAAAAAGAAGTGTTGCGGAAATTTTATTGGAAACCATTTCTGTGGGGTGGAAGTGACCTGTATCGTATGTTACCATAACATCAGGGTTCTTCATTGTGTAGCCGAGGAAGAATTCGTGAGAACCTACAACGTAGCTTTCGCTTCCGATACCGAAAACTTTACTTTCAACAGCATCTCTGTTGTATTTTTTGTCAATGGGACGAGCGAACATCTCATCGAGAGATTCCATCATCCTCTGACGGGGAGCCATTCTGTCAACGGGAGTATCTTTGTAGCCGTCGGGTGCCCAGAAGTTTGTAACGCAACGCTGACCAAGCTCTTTACCGAAATATTCAGCAATATCACGGCATCTTTTACCGTGTTCTATCCAGAAATCACGGATGCCTTTATCTGCTGAAGAAATTGTAAAACCGTCTTCTGCATATTTGTGGCTGAAGAAAGTGGGGTTAAAATCAAGACCGATATTATTTTTCTTTGCGAACTCAACCCAAGAAGCAAAATGTTTTGGTTCGATAGCGTCTCTGTCAACAAAAGTACCGCCGTTATCGAGGTAGCTTGCATGGAGATTTACTTTATGTTTGCCGGGAAGAAGAGAAAGTGCTTTTTCGAGGTCGCACATAAGTTCATTCAGAGTTCTTGCCTTACCGGGGTAATTACCGGTAGTCTGAATACCGCCGCCGTTAAGTGTGCTGCCTACAGTTTCAAAACCGCAAACGTCATCACCCTGCCAGCAGTGAAGAGAAATAGTGATTTCAGAAAGTTTTTGAAGAGCTTTTTCCGTATCCACGCCAATGGAAGCGTAAAGTTCTTTTGCATTGTTGTAGCTCATAATTTTCCTCCGTAATTAAAAATATATAATATGAATTATTTAACTTGGTTTGCAAATACTGAATCTTGGGGTCACCGATTTTTTGACCTTCCAATAAATAAATTTACCGAAAGGATAAAAATATCATGATGTTTTTTAACAAAAAGCGTTCAAGCAACCTTCCCTTGGGAATTTTTCTCGGTGCAGCTGCAGGAATAGTTGGAATAACAGCCCTCGCCGCAAGCAACAAAGAAATGAGAAAAACAATGGGTAAAGAGTGGGAAAAGTGTTGCCGTAAAGGGACTTCCGCTGTTGACAAGCTTATTTTTGCAATGAAATAAATTACAATATATAATTGCAAAACATACCCCACTTAATATAATAGCAAAAAAACAACAATCTGTCAAGGAAATAATTGTATTATATCCTTGACATTCCAAATTTATTGTGGTATAATATACCTGTAAACAATTATATCATACCATAAATTTTCATAATTTACGGTATAATATACATCCGAATATTCAAGGAGGGATATTATTGGCTTCAAAAGAAAACAAGTCACTGTCTTATAAAGGCAGACCCATTGTCCGCATGGGCGGAATCATCTACTACGGAGATCCCGGAGAAAAATACGTCATCATGATGCAGGTGTTGTCTTCCGAGGATTTCAAAGGAATGAAACTCTCTCGCAAAATATCCGTACAGCTCCATCTTACAGATCCCGATGTAAGTGCTGTAGACAGGATAGTAAAACGAACAGAGAAGAACGGAATGTACGAAGCTTTTGACATAGCTGACATATGGCTGGAACGAGCTTTGACGGAAAATTGACACAGAAATTTTAAAGACTGACTCGCAGAAAAAATCTCAGCATTTTTTGTTAAAATTTTGTTTAATTTAACCACAAGATTTCGCTTGACAAATTTTCAAGTTTATAGTAGAATATGTATATGGTGAGATGCAGACAAAAAAACTCGAAAAAACGAGATGTCGGCGTGTCAGACTATCAGAAAGGATTGAAACTCATGAAAAAGACAATTTCAATGGTATTGGCACTTCTTATGCTTACAGCTCTCCTTTGCAGCTGTGGTAGTGCAGTACAGAACGAAGGACTTACGGTAGACGATTTCGCCGATAGTTCTGAAAATCAGCAAGGCTGGCTCAGACTCCATGAAAGTTCATTGGTAATCAACCCCGATGAATATCAGGGCAACGAATCCGGTAACGGAAACAGACTCGGCCTCAACCTCGGTATCCTTGATGAAGCAGGTAATGTTACCAAATCCATCAACGACCTCATTTTCCTCATCGAAAACAACTCTGCTAACGGTGTTGGCGGCGAAGTTGCTTGGACAACATCCGGACTCGATGATATCGGTACAGCTCTCCGTTGGGGCTCCAAAGCAACTGTTGATTACAACGACGGTTCTTTCGTAGCTTCCTCTACAGGTGCAGCTTCCTCCGCACTCAACTTTGCAACAAGACTTCCCATCGAATTCTCTAAAGACATCGTTGCAATCTTCAACATCTCCAACTACAGCGCAGGCGCTACATTCGTTAAAGATGATGAAGAAACAGAACCCGGTTGGGGTCTCTCCGGTTCTATCCAGGTAATTCATCCCGACGGTAAAGAAACTATCGCTATTACAGCTCAGGCAAGCAATGAAGAAACAGGCAGATTCGTAGCTTATTTCTCCGACGTTGTTGCAAGCCAGACAAACTATAACCTCGCAGAAGCTACAGGTCAGATGAACGGTACTGTTACAATCTACGGTGACGGCACAACTATCACTGTTGATGAATACCAGGTAGTTTACATCGACAAAGGTTTCCACTATGCAGATTCCGAAGCTAAAACAACATGGTATCCCTATGCTATCGTTTCTGAACTTGAATACCCCAACGGTACAAAAGCTGAAACAACAGACTTCTTCTCCAACTACTCCACAGTTGCAAGAAAGATCACTTTCAAAGCAGGCGGTCTCTTCACTCTTGCAGGTAAAGTTGAAGGCACACTTACATACGACGAAGCCGGCAATGTTATGATCGTTGAAGGTAGCGGCTACAAGTATGTAATCTCTCCCAAAAAGAAACAGAACGTTATGTTCTACAACTCTGAAGATGATATGCTCAATAACAGAAACGGTTCTACAGAACCCACTTCTTCCACAAAATATTGGACAGTATCTCTTGGCAGAATCGAAGTTGATACAGACGTATTCGTAGCAGTTTCTCTCGACGCTTCCAAAGACGTTGAAACACTTGTTACTGAAACAAAGAAAGCTACAGAATCCGGTAACACAGATAAGAGACTTGATTACGTTAAGGACTTCTGGGAATCCTACATCCATGTATTTGAACTTCCTAACGAAATCATCACTAACGTTCCCGGTTCCGCTGAATAATAAATACAGAAAAAACAGGGACTGCTTTAAAAGCAGTCCCTGTTTTTATTAGTCAGGTTTGAAAACTTTTTATATGATTTTGCTGTTCTGCGGAACTTTTTCGTTTCATGGACCGTCTAACTGACATAAATAAAAGAAAGGACGGAAAAACATGAAAAAGATACTGACAGCATTTTTACTGACAACGATATTGATCCTGTCATCATGCGGAACATCAAAGATCAACAGCGCAGAAATGGAAAAGATCCCCGCAGATTTTCCATTGAACAATGCGCCCATATGCAACATTTCGGAATTCATTTCATACACAGACAAAACTGTAGCAGATCAATACTCGGCAGAAATCGTCTACAATTCAGATTCGGAATACAACGACATCGTGGAATTCTACAAAAAAGCTTTTCCTGAAGCTGTTTGTACCGATTTCGGCACATCATACAACCTTATCAATGTCATGCCTCTCGGTCAAGGTCATCTTGTCAGCGTAAGGATAAGCCAAAAGCTCAATTCAGGCGAAAAAGGAATATGCACGGTCATAATATCTGCAACAGAACAGTAATCTCAACGGAGAAAACATCAATGATAAACACAGATAAAAATCTTTTTGAAAAGCTTTTCAAAAAAGAAGTCCTGGACGTATATGCGTCTGAAGATCCGAAACTCACGGACATATTTTTTAAATATTACGAATATCTGATAGAAACGAATAAAAAAATCAATCTGACAGCCATAACGGAAATGGAAGATGTCATCACAAAGCATTTTGCAGATTCACTTCTGCCGCTTCAGGCAGGCATCATTCCTGAAAACGCACATTGTGCGGATATAGGAACAGGTGCAGGGTTTCCCGGTGTACCGTTGGCAATACTTCGTCCCGACATCAAAATGACGCTGATCGACAGTCTGAAAAAGAGACTGACATTTCTCGATGAAGTGACATCTATGACAGGACTTTCCAACTGCGAAACGGTACATTCGCGTGCGGAAGATCACGCAAAAAGCGGAAACCGTGAAAAATATGATATCGTGCTTTCACGTGCAGTTTCACGCATGGCCACACTCACAGAATTATGCCTGCCGCTAGTAAAAGTCGGGGGAAAGATGGTTGCACTGAAATCCCGTTCAGCAAAAGAAGAGCTCGACGAAGCACAAAAAGTCATCGAACTTTTAGGCGGAAAAGCAGAACCGATATACGGAACAGAGGAGCGAAATCTTGTAATAATCACAAAGGTCTCCCCCACTCCGCCAATCTACCCTCGTAAAGCAGGCACGCCCGAAAAATTCCCGATAATATAATTGAAAAATTCTTAAGGGAAAACTTTTTCTTTTCGCGAAAAAAGAAAAAGTTTTCCCTTAACCCTTTCAAAAAGAAAATCGAATTTGGGTAATTAAAACAGAGGAAATAACTGACTACTTCACTTTAATGCCGTGTCTGATAGGTACCCATTCAACAGTTTTAAATGCCGCAACAAATGTTATCGGGATATACATCGCTGAATGGATCGGATAATACAATGAAAAAATCAGCTTTTTCCATGTTGGTTCATTTATGTGACCCCACCAACGGAGCAGCGTTAACACGCCTAAAAACAGAACAGATACGTACCATTTCAGAATCGAAATGATCAGAGATATTATAAGTACCTCAACACTTTTAGCTGTAAATAACAACGAAATAAACAAAACCACCGCAGAACAAAGCACGAGCAGACTTGTTGGGAAGATGTTAGACAATGCGTCCAGACAAATAATTGATCTCCTACTGAATATTCCCCTGAAAACATCTTTTCCGTACTTATGCAAGACCTGATATTTCCCTTTCATCCAGCGCAAACGCTGAGTCCATGAAACAAGAAAGCTTACAGGTTGTTCATCGTAAAACTCTGCATCACGACATATTCCGATCTCAATTCCGTTCAGCGCACAATAAGTGGTAAATTCGCAGTCTTCCGTCAAAGTGAACCAATTCCAACCGCCACTTTTCTTTAAGACATCTGCACCGATAAGAAATCCCGTACCGTTGACAAAACACGGAATTCCAAGAACGTTTCTGCCCGAATTCAGAAGTCCTGTCTGAAAAAGCCAACCAAGGGAATATGCCGCAGAAACAAAACTGCCTCCGTAATTTTTAGTATTCCGAATACCGGTAAGAACTGTATTTCCTCCCTTAAAAGTCTCGTTCATTCGGCTTATGTAGTTTGGAGACAATAGATTGTCCGCATCAAAAACGAAAAAGCCGTCATAAATATCGCCTTTTTTCAAGATGATTTTAGCGTAAAGATAATTCAGCGCATATCCTTTCCCGACCTTAGTCTTATCTTGGCGAACAAAAGTCTCAGCACCACAGCGGCGTGCAACATCTGCCGTATCATCGTCGCAATTATCCGCCAAAACATAAATATCCACAAGTTCCGACGAATAATCCTGATTTTTGAGGCTTCCGATAAGATCCCCGATCACATTTTCCTCATTTCGTGCACAGATCATCACTGCATATCTTCGTTTTTCAGTTTTTCCGCAGCGGTAATATTTTTTACGTGATACCAAAGCCAAAACAGGATATATAACATTTCCGAAAAACAATACCGCTAAGAGAACAGATAAAATTTTACCGATAAATTCCAAAACGATCATTTTTCCACTTCTTTTCTGCTTTTTCCGACATTATACAATTTTTCAGTTTAAGATTAAAGCGGATAAAGTCTTAAGAATATTTTAAATCGTATATTTACTTAGATATAGCATAAACTATGCGAAGAAAGCAGAAAAAAAGGATAGAAAAATGAAGATCAAAGATATTATGAACACGGACCCGATCACCGTATCGGAAAATTCCACAGTAAAATACGCCGCAGAATTGATGACGAAAAACGACATAGGAGCAGTCCCCGTGACCGACAGCAAAAGCGGAAGGCTCAAAGGTATACTCACCGACAGAGATATAATTCTCCGCTGTATCAGCAAAGACCTGAACACAAATACCATTACGGCAGGAGACATCATGACCACAAAAACCGTGACGGTCTGCCCTGAAAATTCAGTAACGGAATCTGCCCGAATTATGGCTAAAAATCAGATTCGAAGATTGCCTGTTTGCGAAAACGGAAAAGTCGTTGGAATGGTGAGTCTCGGAGATATTTCGCGCTCAAAACTGATGTTCGCGGAAACTGCTTCCGCATTTTGCGACATCTGCAACGGCGAAGATGAATGACAGATCATTTCAGCTCATATAAACTTTTGAACTCATATCCCTCAGAAAGCCAGGTATCAAGAAGTTCATCAAGTATCATGGAATTTGTCTCAGAAGTGCTGTGGAGCAAAACTATCGCACCGTTGTGAATACGTGAAGTCAATTTTTCCATAGCATAGTTGTAGTCGGGCTGATTTTTCACGTCCCAATCTACATAAGCAAGACTCCAGAACACCGTGGTGTAGCCCAATTCCTTTGCGGCAGCAAGGTTTTTTTCGTTGAATTTTCCCTGTGGCGGACGGTAAAACTTCGGCATATCCTGCCCTGTGACCTTTTTGTAAAGCTCTTCCACAGGTAAAAGCTCAGCCTCAAGCCCCTGAATATCGGAGACTTTGCTCATATCCGGGTGAGAAGCCGTATGATTTGCAACGATATGACCCTCATCACTCATTCTTTTGACAAGTTCGGGATTAGATTCAATATAATGCGAAACGAGGAAAAAAGCGGCAGGAACATCATGTTTTTTCAGGACATCAAGGATCTTTGCAGTATATCCGTTTTCATAGCCAGCATCAAAAGTGAGATATATCACCTTCTCATTTGGATCCCCCACATAAAAAGCGTCATATTCCGAAAGTTCTTCAGCCGAAACATTTCCTCTCGGCTGAGTGCCTTTTTCGCCGAAACCAAGCCCCCAGTCATTGATAACAGCCACATAAGCAGTCATACTTTCCCGAAGTGTAATTAACTGCATCAACAGCACAAAAACCAGCATACAGCAAGTCAATGTCAGCCAATGACGCTCAAAAAAAAGCTTTACTGTATCAAATATTCTTTTCAGATCTTTATTCATAAAATCGTTCCTTTCCCGATCATTCCGATATGTTTACATATTTATCAATTTTAACAGTGGACTCAAAATAGGCAGCTGACGCTTCACCCGTCGGACGCAAAAAGCGATAGATTCCAAAAAGACATTTTGGGTCACGGGTAATGAGATTCATTTTTTCCTCGCAGGAAAAAGATGCTTTGAATCCAAGATCTTTCAGAACCTCAAAAGACTCGGAACTGATCGCCCCGAAAGGATAAGTAAATGCGGTAGGGGTTATGCCTGCTCTTTCAATCAGATAATTCTGACATTTTAAAATATCACCTGTCAGTATGGAGCTGTAATTTTCAAGGCTTTCCCATGAATTTTTCTTCGTACCGTTTCGTCCCTGATCTGTTGTGTGCATATCATAAGAATGATTCTGAACCTCAACATATCCCGACAGTTCCATTTCACGGAGTTGATCCCATGTACAATGGGAATAATAAGCATTTTCATCAGCAGTATCGCTGAAGATCTCCGAATACTTTCCGATAACGGAGAGTACCATTTTAAATCCGTATTTTTTCATCAAAGGGTATGCGTAAAGGTAATTATTATAGTACCCATCGTCAAAAGTCAGCATTATGGGTTTTTCGGGCAAAGGCGTACCGTTCTCAACATAGGCTATCAGATCTGCGACCGTAACTGTCGAATATCCGTTTTCCGAAAGATATTTCAGATCATTTTCAAGCTGATCCGGTGAAATAACGTATTTCCCTTGCAAAGAGCTGTCCTTCAATATGCTGTGATACATTATCACGGGAACATAATACCCTTCCGACGCAGATACAGTTGAAACTGCTACAGAGCTCATTTGGGTAAATATGATACAGGCGACGATGACGGCGACGGCAAAGAGCATTAAAAATTTCTTACTGCGAAATTTCCGTAAATTCAAAAACAAATACATTCCATTCAGTCCTTTCACTTAATAATATTACAGAAAAAATTTTATATGACAGGAAACTTTTCCGAATAATGCGCATAAAATATTAATGTGAACAGCAAAATCACGGAAGTTCAAAATCACATCTGCCTCCAATCATTTTCCTCCTTTTAAATATATATGGGATACGGGGAAACTTTTCTTACACAAAAGAGAAAGGTTTCCCCTGAAACCTATTCACAAACACTCGTTACAAACTATAAACGGATTTGGGAATTTTTTATTATATCGTTATTTTTCCTTGACATACGCTCCATATTTGTGGTATAATAATTCAGTATAATGATTATAGAAATTCGAAATACAACCTGAAAGGTTGTATTTCAATAGGGTTGGCTCCATTTTAAAGGTACTTAAACAGCCTAATTAGTGCTAAAAGAGCCAATCCCATCAAATTTTCCTTGAAAATTTGTCTATACTCATTTCAATGAATGTCGAGTTAATTCAAATTGTTATCAATTTGAATTAACAAAAGCCGATTTTATCGGCTTGTCGAAACGGTTTAGCGTTTCGACTTTCGATAATCATTATAATAAACTATAAGTAATTTTATATAAAAAATCGAAGAATTATATCTCATTTTAAAGGAGCGATATTATGGCATACATCAGAGACAGACACGAAGAACTTACAGGCTTCCAGGAGTCAGGTGAATTCAAAAAAATATTCGATGTACAATGCGACTTTGTAATGGTATACAGAATAAATGATACTCTTGCGCAGAGGATCAAGGACTACAGAGACGCAGGGTATGTTATCCATTTGATGTCAGGTATTTCCTGGGGTTACTACAGGGATTACCTTTACGGAGAATGGGACGGCATAAACCATTGGGACGAAGCGCAGACTGACAGATACGGAAATCAGATCATGCACGGCAAAGACTGTCCCTACATGGTTCCCAGCATAACATTTGCAGACTATCTGACAGAAAAGATAAAGATCGCAGTTGACCTTGGAGTTGAAGCTATCCACGTTGAAGAACCAGAATTCTGGGACAGAGGCGGTTATTCTCCTGCATTCAAGAGAGAATTTGAAATGTACTACAAAAAGCCGTGGGAAGCACCACATTCCTCTATCGACGCACGCTATAAATGCGCGCGCCTCAAGGCTTATCTCTACAAGAGGACCATTGACCGCGTAAGTGCCGCGATCAAAAACTACGCACTCACAAAATACAATAAACTTATCCGTTTCTATGTTCCCACACACAGCTTGCTGAACTACACGCAGTGGAAGATCGTAAGTCCCGAAGCCTCCCTGACGGAAGTTCCCACCGTTGACGGGTACATCGCTCAAATCTGGACAGGTACGTCCCGTGAAAAGAACGCTTACGAAGGCGTTATCAAGGAAAGAACTTTTGAAACAGCTTACCTTGAATACGGCGTAATGCAGGAACTTGTAAAAGGAACAGGAAGAAGAATGTGGTTCCTCCACGACCCCATCGAAGACATGGATTACTATGATTGGGACGATTACAGATATAATTACCTTAAAACAGTTTCAGCTTCGATCCTTCATCCGAAGATCAACACATTTGAAGTTTGTCCCTGGCCAAGAAGAGTTTTCGGAGGTCAGTATCCTAAAAACGATCCAAATGCCATAGATATTCCCGAAGATTATGCAACTGTTCTTTCCAATAACTTCCAGATGCTGGGTGACCTTGAACTTGGTGAATCCACAGCGCCCGTAAGAACAGGTATACTTATCAGCGACACCTCCCTCTATCAGAGAGGTTATCCCGACGGTATTCTGAAGAAAGTCAAAGCTAACGAAGTCGGAACTGTGCTCAGAACAACAGAAGAGGAACTCCGTGAATTTGAAAATGTTCTCTTCAAGGGCAAGGGTGACGACGAAATGAGATATAATTTCGAGATCACACAGATGCTCCCAGGGTTCTACGGTCTCTGTCTGCCCCTGCTCAAACACGGTATGCCCGTCCGTCCCGTACTTCTTGACAACGCAAGAAGATACCTCGGCTATCTTAACGACTACGATGTAATCGTAATGAGCTACGAATTCTGCAAACCCGATTACCCCGAAGAAAATGCTGCGTTGGCTAACTGGGTCCGTGCAGGCGGCACACTTATTTATGTAGGCGACGGTTTTGACCCGTTCCATAAGATCGACAGCTTCTGGACAGGTAAATATGATTCTGCGGCAGATCAGCTCTTTGATCTCCTCAACATCAAGAATCCCGAAGCAGGAAAATCAGGCATTTACAAGGTTGACAAAGGCTGCATAGCAGTATGGAACACTTCCCCATCATCTTTCTGCTGGTCCAAAGAAAACGCCGAAGAATGGAGAAATTTCTTCACAAAATCCATTGAAGCAATGGGATACAAATGGGAAAGAACAAACTGCATCTCCGAGCGTAGAGGTCCCTATCTTGTTGCGGCAGTATTCGATGAAAACGAAAATGAAACACCTTTCGTTGAAAAAGGTCTGTTTACAAACATGTACGACCCCGCATTTGCTATCGTTGACGAGATCAGACTTCTCCCGGGTCAGGACGGTCTTTATTTCGATTATTCAAAGATCGAAAACGAAACTCTCCGCGTGATCGGAACTTCCCCAAGAATATTCTCAATGGATGAAAATGACGGAAAGATCTCCGTTGAATGTCAGTCCGCTGACAAGATCAAGTCAAACATCAGAATCAGAACACCTTACCCCGTCAAGATCGAAAAAGACGGTTTCACCTGCGTATGCGACAGCGCTACAAAAACAGCGCTTATCTCTTATGTAAGCAAGGGCGAAAGAATGAACTTTGACCTCGTAAAAGACGGACAGTGGAACTAATATTTTTACAGAAAGAAGTAGACATCAATGAAAAAATTTTTAATAATGGCTTTAGCCACCATACTTTTAGCCTCAACATCTGCTTGCGGAAACAATACGGAACAGAATAACGCCAACAATCAAAACGATATTCAAGATCAAATCGAAGAATCAAATGATAATGTTGAACCGGAACAACCTGTTGAGCCTGAACAAAATGTTCAGACAGAAAAGGCGATTCCTTCATCAGCAGAAGTTTATGACGGCGCAGGAAACAAGCTGGCAGATATTTCATTTGAATTTGATAAAAACGGAAACATGCTGTCCAACACAACAACATGGCTTGAAGAATCCGGCGGTGGATATCAGAAATCCACATACGTCCTTGATTCTAACGGAAATAAAATTGAAGAAACCGTTGAGTATAGCCCAACTTATTCTATTGTAAAAAAATTCACCTACAATGATAAAGGTCAGATTGCCGAAGAAATCTACGATTCGTACAGCGTGACGTATACATATGAATATGATTCACAAAATCGTGTAACAAAACAAACTGTATCGGACAGTTGGGATTGGACTTATTATTTCACATATACTTACAATAGCAACGGTTCTGTCGCAACCAAAAACTACCATGCAGCTGACGGAACATTACTCGATACATACGACTACACCTATGATGCGCAAGGAAGAATCTCAAAACAAGTTGTAACTTTAGAGTCATGGCAGATGAACGGGTACATTCTGTACTATTACGACTGAGAATATAACTAAAATATAAAACCGAAAGGAATAAATAAAAATGACAGACAATTTAAAAGAAGCTTTATACACTAAAGTACCCCTCAGATTCAGCGAGGACGGTAAATACAAGATACTCATGGTATCCGATATTCACGGCGGTAAAGGCTACGCTGCTGAAAAAACAGCAGCAGCGCTGAAAGCTCTTATCGACACACATAAGCCTGACCTTGTACTTTTAGGCGGAGATGTTGCAGGTCCCGGTTACATTCACATTGAAACACAGGAAGAGCTCAAAAACATGCTTGATCCCCTGGTAGCTCCCATGGAAGAAGCAGGTATCCCCTGGGCTCATGTTTACGGTAACCATGACGACAACTACGGTCTTGACAACAAAGACCATCAGCCTATTTATGAAGCATATCCCCACTGCGTTTCCAAAGCAGGTCCCGAAGATATTTCAGGCGTGGGCAACTATGTTCTTCCCGTTTACGATGCAAAAGGCGAAAAGATACTTTTCAATGTATTCGGATTCGACTCACACCACTCTGTACCGGAGATGAAAAAACAATTCAATCTCCCCGAAGAAACGAGATTCTTCCACGCAACAAACTGTGCTGACGGAGACTATGACGGCGTACACTTCGACCAGGTAATGTGGTACTATCAGACTTCCGTTGAAATGGAACAGCATAACGGCGCAAAGATTCCGGCTATGGCTTATATGCACATTCCTGTTCCCGAACTCGCTTACGGCGCTGTTGACAGAACAAAATTCAGATACAAGGGCATTCAGGGCGAAAACGTAGCTTGTGCGATCGTTAACAACGGATTGGTAGGTGCAGCTCTCCAGAGAGGCGACATCAAAGCTATGTGCTTCGGTCACGACCATGACAACGACTTCCGTATGGAATACGCAGGTATTGAGCTTTCTTACGACGGATTCCTCAGCTACCACGCAAGCCATGACGACGCAAGAAGAGGAGGACGTATTTTTGAGATCGACGCAGCAGATCCCTGGAATATTAAATCTTACCTTGTTCGCGTAAGAGATATTCTCGGAGAAGCGGGCGATTCCAAAAGTTTGGTAAACCAATGAAAAATATAGATATAAACAAAGAAATAGAGACTAAAATTCCTCTTAAATTCAATAAAGACGGCTCTTTCCGCATTCTTATGATCTCAGACATCCACGGTGGTGTAGGTTACGACAAAGAGCATACGGTTGCGGCAATTCAGGCACTTGTGGACAACACAAAACCCGATCTTGTACTCCTCGGCGGAGATAATGCAGGTCCGGGAATTATCCACATTGAAACAGCTGAACAGCTGAAAGAAATGCTTGACGGCATAGCTTCGCCTATGGAAAAAGCAGGAATCCCCTGGGCTCATGTTTACGGAAACCACGACAACAACTTCGGATTGGAAAATAAAGACCACCAGCCTGTCTATGAGTCTTTCCCCCATTGTGTTTCAAAAGCAGGGCCCGAAGAGCTTTGGGGTTGCGGAAACTATGTGCTTCCCATTTACGATGAAAACGGTGAAAAGATCCTCTTCAATGTTTTCGGATTTGACACTCACAGAAATATGGGACATTTCAAAAATGATTTCGGTCTCCCCGATGAAATGCAGTTCTATATTTGCAACAACGGTGAAAACGGAAACGGAGATACTATCAGATTTAACCAGCTCATGTGGTACTGGCAGGTTTCCGAAGAGATGGAAAAGCTCAACGGATCAAAGATCCCCGCGCTTGCATATATGCACATTCCTCTCCCTGAATTCGACCTCGTAACGCATTACCGTGACAAGTGTAAATTTGATGGACATCAGCTTGCAGATGTATCCTGCACACCGCTGAACTCAGGCGCATTCTCCACATTCCTGCAGAGAGGCGACGTAAAAGCCATATTCTGCGGACACAACCACAGAAACGATTTCAGCGCAAAATATTGCGGAATAACTCTTGCATATGACGGATTCCTCAGCTATCACGCCTGCCATATGGACGATATCCGCGGCGGCAGAGTTCTTGACCTGAACGCTGAATCTCCCGCAGAATTCAACACCTACATGGTAAGAGTCAGAGACTATTTGAAATAAGGTTTATTTATAGGGATTTTTGCGGGGGAACATTTTTGTAAAATTGTTCCCCCGCCCCCCTCAAAAAACTTTTACCGAGCAAAGCTCAAAATACAAAACTAAAAATTCAACAGCTAACGCATATAAAAACAGACCGACAGTAATCTTTTTGACCTGTCGATCTGTTTTTTATAAAACCAAAAAAAGCAAATGTTTTTTTTGAAAAGCAAAAAAAGCTGATAGTGATAGTGAAAGTGTTAGTGAAAGTGTTAGTGATAGTGTTAGTATAAGTGATACTGATAGTGAAAGTGAGTCTTCGACACGGCGCAGCCGCAAAAGCTTCGCTTTCGGATATATAAAAAAGAAATAAAAAATATTTTTTAAGAATTGAAAAGCAATAAAAATAATTGCCCGAACAGTAACAGTTACAATTATTTATATACGATCCCCTAATTCGGCTTTGTTGGATAAGGGCACAAATACCCTACGGATATTAGTTAGGGGATGGCTCATTAAGAGTTTAAATAAACAATCCCTCAGTCTTTCATTCGGAAAGCCAGCTCCACACTTGCTTGCACGTGTATACAAGGGAGCCTGTAATAAATCCAACTCCTCATCTAAATACTGTAATTTTTAATATATTTATATGGGGAACCTTGTTGAAGTTGAGACTTGCAACAGGGCTCCCTTGTGTAAAGGGAGCTGGATTTC
>SVMT01000062.1 GCA_015067305.1 Oscillospiraceae bacterium
GGTATGCAGCTGATCGGTCCCGCATTCAGCGAAGGATTGTTGTACCGTGCGGGTTTTGCATTTGAGAGTACCGGAAAGTGAGGGTAAAACCGTGAAAATGATAAAAGACTATGAAATGGTTATTGGTCTTGAGGTTCATGTAGAACTTAAAACCAAGACAAAAATATTCTGTTCCTGCTCCACAGCCTATGGTGCTGCTCCCAACACTCAAACCTGTCCCGTGTGTATGGGACTCCCGGGTGTTCTTCCGGTTCTTAACGGAAAGGTTGTTGAATATGCGGTTAAGGCGGGATTGGCGACAAACTGTACTATCGCAAACTATTCCAAGCAGGACAGAAAGAATTATTTCTATCCCGACTTGCCTAAAGCTTATCAGATAAGCCAGTATGACATTCCGTTGTGTGAGAACGGATACATAACGATTGAAACAACGGAAGGTTCAAAGAAAATCGGAATCACTCGAATTCATATTGAAGAAGATGCAGGCAAGCTTATACACGATGATAAGTATGGCACCATGATTGACTGCAACCGTTGCGGCGTACCTCTTATTGAGATCGTTTCCGAGCCTGACATTCGATCCCCGGAAGAGGCGAATACGTATCTTGAAAAGCTCCGTGCAATCATTCTTTACACAGGGATTTCAGATTGCAAAAAAAATGAGGGTTCTTTCCGTTGTGATGTAAACCTGTCCGTTCGTAAAAAAGGTCAAAAAGAATTTGGAACCCGTACTGAAATGAAAAACATCAACTCATTCCACTATGTTGTTCAGGCTATCGAATATGAATACAGACGGCAGGTTGAGGTGATTGAGTCCGGCGGAAAAGTTGTTCAGGAAACCAGAAAATTCGACCAGGAAACAGGAAAAACATACACGATGCGAACCAAAGAAAATGCAAATGATTATCGCTATTTCCCTGATCCTGATTTACCGCCGATTGAACTTACTTCTGAAGATATTTTGAAACTGAAAAGCCAGATCGGAGAATTACCAGATACGAAAAAGCGTAAATTTATTAAAGACTTTGGTCTTTCGGCTTATGACAGTGATGCTCTTTTGTCTGATCCCGATATGGCAAGATATTATGAAGAGGTTGTAAGACATACTACTTATTATAAGATCGTGGCGAACATTTTTATAACCGACATAATGCGAATGAACAAAGATGAATTCATTTGTCCTATTGCACCTGAAAATATGGCTAAACTTGCTACATTGTTCGGTGAACAGGTAATCAACTCATCAACTGTAAAAAAACTGCTGAAAAGAATGTGGGAATCGGATTTTGACCCTGCTATTGTTGTTGAACAAGAAGAACTTGCTCAGATCAACGACTGTGAACTGCTGACGGCGGTTGCTGATGAGGTTATAAAAATGAGTGAAAAACTCATAAGTGAATATCGTCGAGGCAAAGAAAAAGCATTTGAAGCTCTTATGGGCAATGCAATGGCGAAAACAGGCGGAAAGGCAAATCCGATTTTGTTGGCAGAGATTCTTAAAAACAAGATACAGTAATGTGAAGAGAAATCGATTTCAATTCATAAAACCTCCGTTTGTGGCAAAAATATTAACTGTATCGCGGAACCCCTTGATTTTTTCGGGAGTACCTGCTATAATACAGTTAATATATATGCCGTTTGTGGCAAAAAAATTAAGTGGAGGATGTTATGGAGATTAAACGTGACTTATATCTGAACAAACTGATCGTAAGAAAACAGAACGGTTTTATCAAGGTGATAACCGGTGTGAGACGATGCGGAAAGTCTTATCTTTTGAATACATTGTTTTATAATCATCTGCTCGCTGAGGGTGTCGATGAGGGGCATATCGTAAAATTTGCATTTGACTCTGCTGATGACCTCAGACTGATCGGCGAAGACCTGCGGGAGATTGATGAAGAAAATCGCAAAGTGGACCCCGCTAAGTTTATGGACTATATTAATACCCGTGTTACGGATAAAGGAATGTACTATCTGCTGCTTGACGAGGTTCAGAAGCTGGGTAGCTTTGAGTCGGTGCTGAACGGATATCTTCGCAAGAACAATATGGACGTCTTTGTTACCGGAAGCAATTCCAAATTTCTGTCCAGCGACATTATTACCGAGTTTGAAGGCAGAGGCGATGAGGTTCACGTGTTGCCCTTGTCCTTCTCGGAGTTTTTCAGTGCATATGACGGCTCCAAGGATGAAGCCTTTGATGATTATATGGTTTACGGCGGACTTCCTGCTGTTGCGCTGATGAAGACCGAAGAGCAGAAGACCAACTATCTTATGACGCAGATCCGCAATTTGTATCTGCGGGATATTGTGAAACGGTATAAGCTTCATTCGGACGAAGATATTGGTGAACTGCTGGACATTTTGGCTTCGGGGATTTCTACTCTTGTCAATCCTAAGAAGCTGTCGGACACCTTCAAAAGTGTCAAGAACTCCGGTATTTGTGCAACTACGGTGGCAAAGTATATCTCTCATCTTGAGGATGCGTTCCTTATCAGCAAGGTCAGAAGATTTGATGTCAAGGGCAAGCGTTACATTGATACCCCCTATAAAGTGTATTTCGAGGACATCGGTCTTCGTAATGCAAGACTGAATTTCCGACAGATTGAGCCGACTCATTTGATGGAAAACATCATTTTCAATGAACTGCGTTACCGCGGTTACAATGTGGATGTGGGTGTAGTTGAGTCCCGTGAACGAGATAAGGACGGCAAGGAGATCCGCAAACAGTTGGAAATCGACTTTATTGCTAATCAGGGCAGCAGACGGTATTATATTCAGTCTGCTTATGAGATTCCCAGCGACAGCAAGTGGGAACAGGAAACCCGTTCCTTTGACAAAACCAACGATTCCTTTAAGAAGATCATTATTGTCGAACGCAGTATGAAGCCTCGCAGGGACGACAAGGGCTATGTAACGATGGGCGTAAAAGAATTTTTGTTGA
>SVMT01000043.1 GCA_015067305.1 Oscillospiraceae bacterium
AGCTATATCTTATTTGTTGGTGCGGGTAACAGGGGTCGCCCGTCTGCGGACGGAGCGCTGGACGGCTCTGACAGTCCCCCGGACTGTCATTCACTCCCGTCCCTTCGCCCCCTGTAAAACAAAAAAATAAGATATAGCAAAAACTATACCTTATTTTCTGGTGCGGGTAACAGGGGTCGCCCGTCTGCGGACGGAGCTCTGGACGGCTCTGACAGTCCCCCGGACTGTCATTCACTCCCGTCCCTTCGCCCCCTGTAAAATAAAAAAATAAGATATAGCAAAAGCTATATCTTATTTGTTGGTGCGGGTAACAGGGGTCGCCCGTCTGCGGACGGAGCGCTGGACGGCTCTGACAGTCCCCCGGACTGTCATTCACTCCCGTCCCTTCGCCCCCTGTAAAACAAAAAAAATAAGATATAGCAAAAGCTATACCTTATTTTCTGGTGCGGGTAACAGGGGTCGAACCTGCATGAAGGAACCCTCACTAGAACCTGAATCTAGCGCGTCTGCCAATTCCGCCATACCCGCATATTAAATTATGAGACATATTTTTTACTGCTGTCTCCTGCAGCCGCGCCGCGTGACGCTTGCTTTGGATAAAAATTCATCGTCTGCCGACTCGAATTATTATCGTCGCTTCGCATTTTTCCGTTCGCTTCATCTTCCACAGGAAGCGCTCGCGGAAAAAACTGCCAATTCCACAAATCTGTGCTATGCACAGTTTTGTGTATACCCGCATATTAAATTGCCTCTGAATTTTACACGGTGAGGCTCCGAGGTGGATCCGTTATCGGATGACTCCACATACTTTAGTATTATATCACTTTATTTCTGATTTGTCAATAGGTCCAGGTGATGTTTTAATAAAATTTCAATTTAGTGTGTTTTTTAAAGCTCCTCTTTTCTCTTGACAAACAGTAATATCTATGCTATAATTAAAATGCAATAATATTTATTATTAAGGAGATTTTAATATGTATACATTATACGGTGACGGAATTCATGATGATTTTCCTGCGATTCAGGAACTTATTGACAGCGGTGTAAAAGAGGTCGTATTGCCTGAACCCAAAGTTTGTTATCTTATATCAAAAACCCTTACGGTACCCTCAAATTTCAGACTTGTTTTGCCACGTTATGCTGAAATAAAACTTGCTGACGGTGCAAACTGCATCATGGTTTCAAATAAAACTTTTACTGAAGGAATAGAGTTTTCTGAGTGTGGCTTAGTGGATAAATTGCATGAAATGGCTTCTGATCCTTCAAAGTGTGTTCATGATTTTGAGATCAGCGGCGGTATTTGGAATTTGAATAATAAAGGACAAGCTGAAAATCCTTTATGGACAGGGGTAAGCGGTCCAAAGAATTACATAGGATTAGGTCTGTTGTTCTGTAATGTTAAAGATTTTAAGATATCAAATATAACATTGAAAGATCCTGTAAATTTTGCGCTTACTCTGGCTACAGCTTCATATTTTACTGTTGAAGATATTACTTTTGATTTCAATGACGGAAATCCCACGCCTGTAAATATGGACGGTGTTCACCTCTACGGTAACTGTCATTACGGAACGATCCGCAATTTGAAGGGTACTTGTTATGATGACCTTGTGGCAATAAATGCTTGTGAGGGTACGGTTGGTCCCATAACGAACATGGAAGTCAACGGAATTTATTCCACAGATTGCCACAGCGCCGTCAGGATCCATACTATCGACAGCAATATTGAAAATATTCATATTTCCAATGTTTTTGGCACTTATTACCAGTATTGCATTGGGCTTACAAACATAGGAACTCCAACGACAGGACATTTTGATGCTATAACACTTGATAATATTTACGCTTCAAAAGCTGAAAGATTCAGTCGTTATTGCAAGGACGACCAGTTTCATTATGCGCTGATCTATATTGAGGAATATGCGAATATCAAGAATCTTAAAATTGATACTTTACACAGACGTGAATTTAAAAACCCCATTTTTACCATCGCAACCATAGGAAATTCACGCATAGAAAATCTTATTCTTGAAAATATCACCATTGAAAATCACACCGATGAAAAAATGTATTTCCTGTCAAATGACGGTCATATCGGAAATCTTACAATGAAAAATATTCGCATTGACAGTAAAACATTTTTATACCGTGGCGAGGGGTCAGTAAATAATTTGAATTAGGAGTCGTTTTTAATGTATAATGTTTTGGATTACGGAGTAGTTTCTGATGGGAAATTGCTTCAAACCGAAGCTGTTCAGAAAGTGCTTGACATGTGCCGCAAAAATGGCGGGACAGTTGTTTTTCCTGCGGGCAAATATTTGATTTCAAGTATCAGAATGTGGTCCGACACCACAGTACTTTTAAAAAGCGGAGCGACGCTTCTCGGAAGCGAAGAGTGTGATGATTATGAGGTTTTTGAGGTTCCTGAAGGCGTGGAACTCCGCACCGATATGGAGCTTATTCCTCAGCAGTACAATTTCAAGCCCTGGAAAGAATACCGACGTGCAATGATTTCCGCTTACGGTGAAAAAAATATTTCCGTTATCGGCGAACCGGGTTCTGTAATTGACGGCCAAAACTGCTTTGATCCCAATGGCGAAGAGGGCTACAGAGGACCCCACGGGATGTTCTTTACAAACTGCGAAAATGTTGTCATGAGGGGTTATACTATTCAGCACAGCGGGAATTTTATGCATCAGCTTGATAAATGTGATCACGTTGTTATGGAAGACGTTACGAACCTGGGGGCAAGTGACGGTATACATCTCCATTGCTGTACGGATATTTATATCAACAGAAGTATTTTCCGCACGGGAGACGACTGTATTGCGGGTATCAATATCAGAGATCTTCATGTTAACAACTGCGTTTTGAATACTTCCTGCAATGTTTTTCGCATGGGCGGCGTGAATATCCTCGTTGAGAACTGTCACGTTTATGGTCCCGGATATTATCCTCATCGAATGACCATTGTTAAATCAAGAACGGAAATCCTTCCCCGAGAAGAGGGCAGACACAATATGCTCTCTCTGCTGAACTTTTTTGCCAGCGAGACTTTTCCTGCGGAAGAGCATTCTCATAACATTGTTTTCAAAAATATGATAATTGAAAATCTCGGATATTTGCTTGAATACTGTGCGGATAGCAGTCGTTGCCTCCAGAAAGGTGACCGTTTGCAGGAGGTTATTCTTGACAATGTGCTGTTTAAAGATCTCGTGAAGAAGTGTGAAGTAATTGCGCCTACAGACGAGCCTCTTCATTTGAAGCTCCGCAATGTTACTGTTCAGTTTGCTGACGGAAGCTCTGATACCGAATTCTTTAAAGGCGACCTCAGGAATGTTATAATTGAGAATTTCTGATAAAGGAGTAATTACTACGGACAATATAAAAACAGGACTTGTTCTTGAGGGCGGCGGAATGCGTGGTATTTACACCGCAGGTGTTCTTGATGTCTTCATGGAAAACGGAATTGAATTTGACGGTCTCATCGGTGTTTCCGCAGGGGCTGTCCATGGATGTTCGTTTCTTTCGGGTCAGCAAGGCAGAAGCATACGCTATTACGAGAAATACTGCACGAATCCTCGCTTTATGAGTCTTAAAAGCTGGCTGAAAACGGGAGATGTTGCGGAGGTTGAATTCTGCTACCACGAACTTCCCGAAAAGCTTGATATTTACGACCACGAGGCATTTTTGAAGAATAAGACCCCGTATTTCGTCACTTGTACAAATGTGGAAACGGGGGAGGCTGAGTATCTTCGTGTCACCGATATGTGCGGACAGATAGACTTTGTTCGTGCGTCTGCGTCCTTGCCTTATTTTTCAAGAACGGTTGAGATCAACGGCAAAAAATATCTTGACGGAGGAGCCGCTGACAGTATTCCGCTGAGGGCTTTTCAGAATATGGGTTATATTAAGAATGTCGTTGTATTGACTCGTGACGCAGGATACCGCAAAAAAACAGAATTGAATTTCTTGCCGGGTCTTGTTTACCGCAAATATCCGAAATTTGCCGAGACCTTGAAGCGTCGCCACGAGGTCTATAATGAAACGGTGGAATTCATTGGCGAAGAGGAGAAAAAGGGAAGCGTTTTCGTGATTCGTCCTTCCGTTGCCCTCGATATCGGCAGAATGGAAAGCGACCCCGCAAAGATCCGCCAAACATATGATATCGGTCATGCAGATGCCGAAAAGGCTCTTGAAAACCTAAAAGACTGGATGAAATATAAAATTTGATCATTTATGGGGGAGGCTACTTTTGAAAAAGTTCGCCTCCCCCAAGCCCCCTCTACGAAAACTTTAGTACAAAGCATTTTTAATGCTTTATGGGGAAAAACTATCCCCATGTGTAATATTCTGAAAATTTTTGCGTCTGTATAGGTGAAAGGAGGCGAAGTATATGACCGATGAAAGAATAATTGAACTGTTTTGGCAGAGAGATGAGTCTGCGGTAAACGAAACGGCACTAAAATACGGAAGTTATTGCCGTATCGTTGCGAAAAATATTCTCGGTAGTCTTGAGGATTGCGAAGAATGTCTCAACGATACGTGGCTCCGTGCGTGGAATTCCATTCCGCCTCAGCGACCGCAAAATCTGAAAATATTTCTGGCGAAGATCGCGCGAAATCTTGCTTTTGACCGCTACAGAAAACAGAGCGCCGAAAAACGGGGTGGTGGGGAGACATCTCTCATTTTAGAGGAGCTTTCCGAATGTATTTCAAGCGGAAACAATGTCGAAAATACGGTCTTGTCAAAAGAGATCGGCGTGGCGATAAACAAATTTCTCGGTACGTTGTCCGAAAGAGACAGAAATATTTTTGTCCGCAGATATTTTTTCTCGGAAGCCACCGAAACCATTGCGAAAAAATATGCGTTGTCTGCAAATAACATCATGGTCATACTCACCCGTACACGCAAAAAACTTAAAGAATACCTGACAGGGGAGGAACTATTATGACAAACGAAATTTTATTTGAAAGCATGGAATTTATAGACGATTCCTATTTGGAAAAAAGCGAGAAGAAAACTGTAAAATGGCAAAAATGGACAGCCATTGCCGCAAGTATTTGCCTTGTTTTTATGGCGGTTTATCTGATATCAGTAATGTCTGATCCCGGAAAGCCTCCGATATACGAGGATGAGAACGATTTTCCGATTGATACACCTTTTGAGAACTTGAATAAAGACCCGAATTCTCAGATCCCCAATATCACACCTGAAGCACCTCCTGCTCCAAGTCCGAATCCAAATCCTGACCCAAATTTCGACGGAACTATTCAGCGTGAAGACCCACCTGCGGTTTTCCCCGAGAATCCTGTTATATTGCGACCCGGGGACGAGGGATACATATATCCTGAACCTGTTCCGCCTGAAATTCCCGATGAACCTACTCTTCCTGAATTTCTTTTCGATGCTGTATATAATGATGTTGACGGTGCTTACAGCGCTTCTATGCCGAATATTCCCATGTATTTCCGCGAAGAACTCAGCGAAGAAGAATTGAATTCGTTGGAACTTATAGTGAAAGAAGATTGGATGGATTTTACTGGTTCTGCGGGTTTTGACGGATATGGAAATCTTTTGGATATCAGAATGTCTACGCAGACACAAGTTCCCGATGTTGAGATAGTTGTTTCCGCATCAAAAGTTATCCCCGTTATTGACTACATTTTCTCCGATGATGTTGAGGTTTCCGTGATTGAAAATGTCGATGTGAAAATGTACCGCTGGGAAATTTCTGAAAATAAGATACTTCTTGAGGCAGATTCCGTAATGGACCGTGCAAATGTGCATTTTTCCGTTACTGCGACAGCTGAAAATGAAGAAGCAGTGCGTGAGGACTTTGAAACCGTTATTTATCTCTACGCTTATTGGTTCAATTCAGAAAGACTTGATGAGATCAAAGCTGAATATATTCCAGAATGGAAGGACGAAAAACTATCCCTTTCCGAAGCTTATAATGATGCTGATTTCGGTGAGTATATGCCGACATCTTTGCCTGCGGGATTTGTTGAAGAGTCAGTCAGACGTTACAAGAATTATCAGTTTGATTACCTCTCAGGACTCTGGACAAATGGGCTTGCGCAGATAGATTGGAGGATTTCCTACATTACAGAAGCTGATGAAAATCGACGCACTTCTGTTGAAACTGTGGAAAACTACGATCTTTCTCTGTATCCTATTCCCATGGCTCAGTCTGTTCCCGATGAACTTCGCGAAATAGTAAACGACCCAATTTTTGATATCAACGAGCTGACTTTAGATGTGGTCTATGCCCGTTCACGTTTGACAGAAGAGGCAGGAGATGTCAACGGTTACAGAACCAATTTCTCCGTTCTCTGCGGTGATATCCTTATTGAGATCAGAACTAAAGGAGTTTCTCCCGAATGGATATTTGAGACATTGACTTCTTTAAAATAATTGTACACTTTCGGGAAAAACCATTTTTGTAAAATTGGTTTTTCCCGAACCCTTTTCCAAAAAACTTTTGTATATATGGATCATATAATTTTCTTTTTGTAATGAGTATGGGAAAACCTTTTTCTTTTCGTATGAACAAACGAGCTTCACATACGTTGGAAAAAGGTTTTCCCTAAAATAATCTTAATTATTTAATTTTATTGAGCCGTATATATTTCAAAAAACTTTTCAAGGAATTCTTTGTCAAAAGCGTACGGGTCGTCTGGGACTTTGTCGAGAAGTTCTCTGTATACGGGGATAGTTTCGTCCGTAAGCAGTTCGAGGTCGTACGTTGTTTTCATGTATTCAAGCATATCCGCAACAATGAGCTTTGCGCCGAGAAATGATGACACTTGATTTATATAACCTTTGCTTGAGACTTTGAAAAGGTGCGCCATCGCATTATCGATATCGTTTTTTATGCCTTTTTCAAGCAAGATCTTAGCATTTGATTTCGCATTCTTATATGTCTGGCAGAAATAACTCAATGCGCCAAGCTTATACATCGGAGCGCCTTTTGAGGCTCTGTAATTGTCTTCTCTGTATTGAAACAAAGCTTCCTGATATTCGTCAATCGTATTCTCGTTGAATTCGGGAAGTGAATATTTTACTGAAAGCTCAAAAATGAAAGCTTTTAGCAGTTTTTTTATTTCCGTCATTGCAATTTCGTGGTCGGCAAAAACAGTTGAAAGTTTTATTGAGCTTTCATTTTGTTTGTATAATGAGGTCTCCTCGTATGCGCCACCCATAAGTTCGTGGAATTCCTCTGAGTTGAAAGGCTTGTCGTCAGGAGGCAGTCCCACAGTGAAAATAAACTGTGGAATCGATATCAGTAAAAATACTATAACTACAACGATGATTGCGATTATCTGGAGTTTTTTCTTCATGGTTTTTCCTTTTGTTCTTTACTTATTACTACTTGAATAAATTCTGATAAATTCATCGAGTACCTTCTTTTGGAAAGCGAAGTCTTCGGGAACATCTTGGAGTCTTTCTTTGTATTGAGAAAGTGTTCCTTCAGTCAGCAAATCAAGCTCAAATTCAGTTTTCATATATTCAAGCATATCTGCGACTACAAGGGTTACCATTCCGAACGATTTATCCGTTGTACGGTAGCCCGTAGGCTTTGATTCGTAAAGGTATTCTTTGATAAATTCTGTATCGGATATACCGAAACTCTCTTTGTATATTTTAAGGTGTTGTTCAAGAGTTTCTCTGTTTGATTCCGAATTGTTATATAAGTGAATAAAATAACTCAACGCCGTCAATTTATAAGGCGGTCTGCCGTGTGCTGCTTGGAGGTCACTTTCTCTGTATTTCAAAAGAGCATCATTGTAGTCCGAAATGGTTTCTCCCGTAAGTTCGGGCAACGAATATTTTAACGCAAGCTCGGAAATAAACGACTTGAATGTTTTCTTAATTATATTAAGTGCATATTCTCTGTCCGCCAAAACAGTATCTAATTTGAAGGAAGAAAACTTTGTGGTTGAAAATCGCTGTTCTTCATACACACCACCGAGAAGCTCCTCAAATTCAGACGAGTTGAAAGCCTTACTGTCAGACGGCAATCCTACAGAGAAAACAACACGGGGAACGGTGACTGTCAGCAGGATAAGAGCGAAAAGAGCAATAATTACGGCTTTGAATTGTTTTTTCATTTGAAAGTTCCTTTCAATTGTAAGTTAAACCATTTTTTTGAGCCATTTTGCTTTCACGAGCAGATAGTACAGCAGGAAAGCGTATATTGGGGTGGAAATTATCAATGATGTTGCCAATCTGATGGGCAGATACACCATGATTCCTTTTTCGTACGCCATGCTGAGCCATAATGAGTTCAGGATGGATGTTGTCAACGAAGTGATTCCGCAGAAAGCGGATATTTTGAATTTAACAGCATCTGTCTCAATGAGCAGAACTATCAGCATTGCACAGCAAACGAGGGGCGCCAGAATTATGCTTGCTCCCGACTGGAAAGTCAAGGGCAGTTCTTTCAGCTTTTTGGGGAGGTCGATAACCATTATCAGCGCCATACCCGAAGAAACGAAAGCGCAGAGTTCGGAAATGATAGCAAGCACATGTTTTCGCTTGTGGCTGAAAAATACCGCCAATACCGTAATTGGCAACGCCAGCAGGAACAAGATCGCTACCGAACCGAACATATCGGAGAGCATATTCCATGCGTAGAAAGTTTCTGGGAGATTTTCTGTGCCGTAAAGGGAAGAAATTGCGATGAATGCGTTTTTGTACTCGGTGGAATTCATCAGAATTTCCCAGATAGAAAGGTCGTGAACCGTATCGCCCACGGTGATACGCATTATTGAATTGAACATAGTTGAAGCGTAGATACCCACAAAAATTGCCGAGCAAATATAAAAAGTTTTAGTTTTGGGGATATTTTCCGCCACGGGAACAAGGAGTTCGCCGCGATTTTTAGCGTTAATTTTCAAAACGAATCTGCCGAAAACGCCTGCCATAGCGCCTGCGAGCATAGTCGTCAGCGTGATTCCCCATATCGGCGCACCGAGAGGCACGAGTATCATGCAAAGGATATCCTGAACGCCGCCCACAAGAGCTCCCCAAACGGGACCGTAAAGAATACCTGCCATGAAGATCGGCACATAGCTGACATTTATCATCAGACTTGTCATACCGAAAAGAGGTATGCTGATGCCTACGAATCTGTCGAGGACGAAGCCCATGACCGCCAAAATTGCGCAAACGGCAACGGTCTTGACATGACCTCTGATGTCTTTTTTCTGTTTCATTTGTACATTTCTCCTTCTGATACCAAAGCGTTTCAGAAACAAAAAAACGCTCTGAGATTAGATCAGAGCAGCCGTACGAAATTGATCCGATGACGGTTTCCCCAAAGAGACCGTCTTCCAAATAAATTAAGCGAACAGCGGACGCAGCATCACATCGCAAACCGAAGTTATTCGTCCGAGGGCGACTTCCCATCCCCCGGCACTAAGCGGAAAACCCGCAGCGCGTAATGCCTACTCTGTCGTAACATTTCGTTACATGAATATTGTATCATATCCCGACATGATTTGCAATAGGGTAGCGCAAATATTTGCCTTTTTGTAAGAAATACGGTTCATTTTTATTGAGATATACCGTTGCCCCCACTGTCGAATGTCTCACCTACTAATCGACATTTATGCTTCCCACTTCTATAAGCGATATTCTCACTTGCATCCCTCACGAGTCCGTCCCCCACCGCTAAGCGCCCGCCGCCCCCGCACAGACGTGCGGGGGCGGCGGGCGCTTAGGGTAACTGAATCAATCTAACCAATCGCTCGGAGGATTTTTCAGATTAAAAGAATCGGAATCACTGAGATATCCACTTTCTTGATAAACATTTGTATATTTTTTCATTTTCTCAATCAAAGCTCGGTTGTAATTTTCATAATCCACACCGCTGTGTTCATTTGCAAATTTTATAATATTTTTTCTATAGCTTAAAATTTCATCTGTTGTAAAAGCTTCGGGATGATCCTGCATGAAATATCCTACGATCTTTCCGATAGAATTATTGCCGACACGATAGTTTTCATAATAATAGTAAGCTTTCATATAATCAATCTGAATTGAAATTTTATCAAGCTGAGTTCTTTGAGAATCTGTTTCAGCCATTTCTATAGCTTTTGCAAAAAGTTCTGCACCTTTTACTGTAAGTTCACTTTCATTTACAGTTTTATACCAATTCCAATACTTATTCCAATCAACAGTTTCATAATTCTTTATCATATCAACCGTCAATTCTTCGGGATAAGAATCTTTTTCATGAACATTAACAACTTCAAGTGGGTAATAACGTACAACATCATCATTATATGCAAAGTGCTGACTTTCTGAAAGAGTTTCTGCAAGTTCAAGATACTCATGCAAATATTCCCAACCCGGACCATAAACACCTGAAAGAAAATCTCTATAATGCTCCCAGTATTCTTCTTCTGTCATATACGGATCCCAGTAAAGCTTTGAGAGCAAATATGTTCGAAGCTCACCGAATTCACAGCAATACCCGGTAGTTTTACCCTGAGAAAGCATTCCAACCGCATTGTTGTATACGTAATATTGAGTATCATTATACAAATTATGAAATTCAGGCATGGTAATTTGATGATCCATCCAGTTCATATTATATTCATAAATATATATCTTATCGGCAACCTCTTTCCAGTCTTCAAGGTCTTCTTTGAATGATTTGTTTGAACCGTCTATAAATGTTACTTTAGACATTCCGGCACAATCTGCATCTACACGGTGAGACACACATCTTTCAATATTGCAAAGCATTATCATAACATTATCTGCGGTTTTTGTAATTGGAGCGCTTCTAGTGTGACCATATGCGTAAGTTTGGAAGATGATATCTGGGAACTCATCTGCAAGAGCCTCCGCAACAGCATTTACAGCTCTTATCATAGTCCCGGAAAGCGCACCGCCTTCTTCATTGTATATCTTTACACATTCATCACATCTGCAAAAATCATCGTTATCGTTCTGACCAATATGGAAAATCCTAACTCCGGGAGTAGATTTTATCCAGTTACGAACATTTTCAATAAGAATATTTATAACTTCAGGGTTGGAAAGACAAACCTGTGGACCGCCACGTCCTGAACTTGCTCTCTCTCCGTTTTCCTGCATCGCAAAATATTCAGGGTGTTCAGCATAATATTGATCTACACTTACAAGCCAGGACATTGAATGTCCGCCTGTCCAATTCTCTTCACCACCCAAATCTTCAGTCAATGTTGTACTCCAAGTGCTGTTTATCTTGCGTTTTACACAAAATGAAGCATTGTCCCAATCTCTCCAACCTAGTTCACGGAACATAACTGTGGGAATCTGTTTGTTTTCTTCTATTTTTTCAAGAGAAATTGTTGTAAGTTCGGGGATCTTTTCTACAGATTTTGTATAGAAACGACAACCGAGATAGCTTTCCAAGAATTCGTAAACAGCGTAAAGTGTGCCTCTCTGTTCGCCACCAACGAGGAAAAGTTTCTGTCCGTTGGACTTGATTACAAGACCGTCGTCACCGAGTTCGTCTCTATTGAATTCGCCGTCGGCTTCACGGTTTGTTTTACCTACTACGATTTCTTTTTCAACTGCGGGAGTTGCATCCGTCACAATGGGAATTTCAACGCCGCTGATCTGTTTCAGATATTTCTGAAGTTCTGTAGATGCGGTAACTTCCGAAATGTACGCATTTTCGCCTCTTACGATAACGTAATCGGAAACGCCGTCAACCACAAGATTCAGAACGTCGGAAACTACTTCGTCACCGGGATCGTTGGGTTGAATGTCTTCCTGCTGTTGACCGTCGTCGGGTGTCTCGTCCACAACAGGCTCGTTGTTACATGCCGCAAGAACTGTCAACATCATGGACAGCGCCAGCAACATACTGAGAATCTTTCTCATTTGTTTGTTTACCTCCATTTATTGGATATTAAAAATGCGCCCCGAAGGACGCACGAAAAAGTGCTTTCCTTCGTTAGCTGCGACACAAACATAGATTACCTAAAAATGATAGGACAAATCGTATAGAAAACACCTTTTACCCAGGTATTTTCCTATCATTTAGATAAATCTATTCTTTTTGCGTCGCAAGTAAATTATACCATATATCATGTGTTTTGTCAATACTTTAAAGCATGAAATCAAAAGTTTTTTACGCCCAATCGCCCCAAAACTTAATAATATTTGATTTTTACGCCTTAACTCTTGACAATTCATGGAAAAAGGTGTATGCTATATATAGGAAATTATTTTTATTAAAAAACGGAGGATCTTATGGTCTGGACATCATGGATTTTAGCCGCTATTTACGCAATAATGCTTCTCCAGGCTTTTGTCTGGTATAAAAAAAACACCACCGCTAAGGTCTATATCAGCTCCGACAGGAAAACTTCCACAAGTGCGGCTGTTGTTTCTGCGCAAATGACGGCAACAACTATTCCCTTGTTTTTGATTATGCCTCAGATCGTCATTTCCGAGGGCGGTCTTATCAAGGGTATAATTATCAGCGTTTTCGTCATTGCAGGAACGGTCGCCGCTTATTTGCTCATGGCGGAAAGACTTCGTATTTATTCTGAAATAACAGGTGACTGCAGAACTGTTCCGTCTTATATATCGTCTCGTTTCAAAGATTCAACAGGTTGGCTCAGGGCTTTTTCTGCATCGCTGACCACTGTTTTTATGGTGCTTCTCGCATCGTATGCAATCGCTACTGCGGCAAATATTACTTCGATGACTTTCGGCTTGAGCAAGGTCTCTGCATCATTGCTCGTCTCTGTCGGCAGTGTGTTTTTCCTTTATCTCGGTGGAATTTCCGCTTCGATCTTTGCTGACAGACTTAGAAGTCTTGTGGTGCTCGGAACGGTCATTGCCGTTTTCGGTTTTATTTTAGTCGAACTCATTGTGGGGAATAACGACCATTCTTCCGTAAGAATGATTCCCGATATAATTCGCAGTCAGAGCATTTCCGCAGAAAGTATTGTCTCCTGCATCGGCATTGCTCTCGGATGTTTCGGTTTTCCGTCTGTTATCAAGCGCTTTTTACTCATAAAAGAGCGTAAACCCTCGAAGCGATTCTGTGTTCCGACTCTTATCTGGAGCGTAATTTGTTCCGCAGGCGTGCTTTTGATCAGTTATATGGTGCTTTCTGAGCCGTCTGTGACTGCGTTTATGCAGGAATTTTTAGGCAGTCTTGAAAACGGACAGTCTGTTGTTATATTCAATGCTGTAATCGACTCTTTGCTTTTTGTGTCTCTTTTGATCTTGCTCATGGCGATCACCGATGGTGCGATCCTTGCGGCAGCTGCAACATTTTCCGCAGATATTTTCAATACATCTTTGACACATGAAACAGACGAGAAAAAACGCCTGATCTCAAATAAAATTACCGTTGTCATAACTGGTTTTGCGGCATTTTTGTTGGCTTTGGGCGAAGAAACCCTTTCGATAATGGAACCTGATTTTATCTGGGCGACTATGGGTGCTTGCTTCGGTCCCGTTATTCTTTTCTCACTTTATTGCAGACGGTTGACTTCAAGAGGTGCTGTAGCGTCCATGACAACGGGGCTCCTTGTGGTTCTAATCTGGAAATTCATCCTTTCTTCATTGGGCGGAATTTTCAGCCTTTATGAATTGATTCCGGGATTCCTGCTTTCGACCGTAGTGCTTTACACCGTTTCCTACATCGACAGGCAAAAACCGACACCTCAGATGTTGAACGAGTTCGGCAGAATGCGCGAAATGGTAAAAATGCAGAGAAAATAAGTTTTATTTTGAATAATATATGCGGGGGAACCATTTTTTTGTAAAAATCGGTTCCCCCGCCCCCTTCCAAAAAAACTTTTACCGTGTGCTAAGCACACAATCTCATTAAAAAATCAAAAGCAACAGCTACCGCTTATATAAACCGAATTTGCGTTTCCTGTGTGCCGATAAGACAGTAATTCCGTAAAAATCATAATTTTACGGCATCTGTCTTACAGGATTGGAAAACAGCTACGAAAAGAACGATGTCGAGTCGAAAGACTTAGCATCGTTCTTTTTCTATCTCAAAACTTGAAATCACGGGGGATTTACTATGAAACGCCTATTATCATGCGAATTTAACTTTGATACGGTCTGCGTGGAGCTGAAGTTCTCAGACGGCACAAGAATTGCCATTGATACCATTGCGGTTGAAAACGAGGTGGCGGACAATATGTATCAGCGATCAGAGCTTGATTATCTTATTTACAATGACCCGATTGCATACGCTGATTTGATACTCAACGGCGATCCCGAAGCCTATCTAAAGGCAGTAACAGAATACAAAACTTTTGAAAACTGAACTCATTTTGCCCGTGGGAGTAGCAATATTCCTGCGGGCATAATTCTATTAGACAGTCGATAAATGAAACCTATTTGTAAATTTCTATTTACCATTTTTGAAAATATATTGAAAATGGTAAGGATTTGTGGTATAATACGTACTGTGAGGTGATGCGCCATGAAACTTATTACTCGAAATCAATATTTAGAAAAACTCATCAATGTAATCGGTACTCCAGATATTAAGGTCATCACGGGTGTTCGCCGCAGTGGAAAATCCAAGCTGCTGGAAGCATTTAAGAACCATATCGAACAGAATATACCCGACCACAATATCATTCAGATCAATTTCAATTTGCCGGAGTTCGACCATTTGCTTGAGTACAGACCTTTGTATGACTACATCAATTCGCAGTATGTGGTAGGCAAAGAGAATTTTGTTTTGATTGATGAAGTTCAGATGTGTACCGACTTCGAGAAAGCAATCAATGGTCTGCACGCATCCGAAAAGTTTGATATTTATATTACCGGCTCAAACGCTTTCCTTTTGAGTTCCGACCTTGCTACGCTGTTTACAGGAAGAACATTTGAAATCAAGGTGTTTCCGTTCTCATTCAGCGAATATATGCAGTATTTCGGTTACAGCGACAAGTATGCTGCTGTTGATAAGTATATGATTGAGGGTGGCATGGCTGGCTCCTATCTGTATAAAGATCAAGAAGCCAAGTATGATTATATTGCCGATGTTTTCAATACATTGATTGTTCGGGATATTCGTAAGAAATATA
>SVMT01000044.1 GCA_015067305.1 Oscillospiraceae bacterium
TTACTGCTGCTTTTTTTGCGTTTCTGCATTCTTTACAACGCTGGGGTTCGTTCTGGAAACCTTTTTCTGCGTAAAATTCCTGTTCACCTGCTGTGAAAACAAAAGTTTTACCACAGTCTTTACATACTAATTCTTTGTCCTGAAACATTTGAGTTTACCTCGCTTAAAAATAATTGTTGCCCTGCTTCGGAATCACACCGAAATCGTTAAAAATCAATCCGGCACTACTATTGGGTACATGGGGAGCTTCTATTACCGCAGGATTATGTTTCATGGACGCCGTACAGACCGATTAACATAACGTAAAGAATGCAGCATATATTCGCCTTAAGGACCTATTGCAATACTACTTATGAACTTTTCAACGCGAAATTATTCACGGGCATATATGATTCAGTTTTGAGCCTCAAATATTTTTTTCAGTTTTGTCTTGATTCGGCTCAACGCATTGTCTATTGATTTTTCAGGGAGCGAAAGCTTTGCAGACATATCCGCATAGGAAAGCTCCTTCAGATACAGTTCCAAAACATTGTTTTCCATTTCAGAAAGATTTTGTCTCAACTGAGAAAAAATGTCTTCCATCAGAGTTTTATCAATGATCTCTTCTTCAAGAGTCTCACCTGAATCCAGCTCTGCTGTCTCATTAACGTAATTTGCAGCATTTTTAATGAAACGACTGCAATAAGAATACATCTTGCGCTTTATGCAAAGCACCGCATAAGCCTCAAAAGGTACACCCCTTGAACTGTTATACGATTTGATTGCAGAATAAAGACCAAGGATACCCTCCTGCACAAGGTCATCTCTGTGTTGTTCCGGGAATCGGTGAGCTATACCGTTTATAATAGAACGGAGTTTTGCCAATTCATTTTCAAAAGAAAGATTTTCAGCATTTACATTCAGATCTTCTGCCATTTCTACATACCTTTCATATTTTAACCAATCACAATGACAGATAAAAACAACAGCCCACTTGCCCGACTAAACATATGATTACTCGAACAAATGGGCATATTTTCAATTGTTTACACAATAATCAAACATATCTGCTGTTTTCCCGTAAATGGAATTAGTTAATAATTGTAACCTCAGTATCAGCGTCGAAGAGGTGAACATTAGACATATCAAGAGCGATCTTAATTGTATCGCCGGGACGAGCCTTGGACTTGGGTGAAACTCTTGCTGTGAACTTGTTGTCATCAACATCAAGGTAAAGGTAAGTTTCAGCACCCATAAGTTCTGTAACTTCAACATTTGCTGTGATGATGTTTTCAGGCATTCTTTCGAGATACATATCTTCGTCGTGAATATGTTCAGGTCTGATACCCATGATAACATTCTTACCGCCGTAGCTCATAAGTCTGTCGTAGTTTTCAGTCTCAACCTTTTCTTTGGGAAGTTTGAGGGAGAAGCCTGCGAAGTTAACGAGCATATCTTCGCCTCTCTTTGTGAGTTTAGCTTCGATGAAGTTCATCTGGGGAGAACCGATAAAGCCGGCAACGAAGAGGTTGCAGGGTTCATCATAAAGGTTCTGAGGTGTATCACACTGCTGAATGAAACCGTCTTTCATAACAACGATTCTGTCACCCATTGTCATAGCTTCTGTCTGGTCATGAGTAACGTAGATGAATGTTGTACCGAGTTTAAGGTGAAGTTTAGAGATCTCTGTTCTCATCTGAGCACGGAGTTTAGCATCAAGGTTAGAGAGAGGTTCGTCAAGAAGGAATACTTTAGGTTCACGAACGATTGCACGACCGAGAGCTACACGCTGTCTCTGACCACCGGAAAGAGCCTTAGGTCTTCTGTCGAGAAGGTGGGAAATGTCAAGAATACGAGCTGCTTCGTCAACACGTCTCTTGATTTCTTCTTTGGAAACCTTACGGAGTTTCAGACCGAATGCCATGTTCTCATAAACTGTCATATGAGGATAAAGAGCATAGTTCTGGAAAACCATTGAGATGTCTCTGTCTTTAGGAGCGATGTCATTAACGAGTCTCTCATCAATGTAAAGTTCGCCTTCACTGATTTCTTCGAGACCAGCGATCATTCTGAGTGTTGTAGATTTACCGCAACCGGAAGGACCAACGAGGATGATAAATTCCTTATCTTTGATCTTCAAGTTAACGTCTGTTACGGCACGTACGCCGCCCTGGTAGACTTTACCGATATTTTTCAATACCAATCCTGCCACAAAAATTACCTCCAAAAAATTATTTCACAAAGTATTTAAACATCAAATTTACATATATATGATACCACATTTTTTGCGTTTTGGGAATAGGCACATTTGCACAAAAAACAGGGTCCATTTTTGTATACTTTGACCGTTTTTCAAACCCCTTGTCCGAAAAATCGGACTCAGCACCCAAATAAAACCAAGCAAAAAAGTCAAGAGACAATAAATTGTTGATTTATAACAGGGCTTATTGTGCAAAAAGCACTAAATTTCCTTTTCAAGCATATACGCGCGCTTTGTGCAAACGAGCATAGCATCTTTAACTGCCTGTTCAAAGCCTTTTTTCTCAAGATAATCCACCGCACGGATAGTTGTTCCGTTGGGAGAACAGATAGCGGAAATGATATCATCAAGTGACTTACCGCTTGCTTTCGCATATTCCACGCTGCCTGAAACAGTTTCATAAACAAGTCTTTCAGCTGTTTCTCTGTCCATACCCTGCTGAACGCCGCCTTCGATCATTGCACGCATGAGCATATAAACATAAGCGGGGCTGGAAGAGCTTACGGAAATGACTTCGTTCATCTGTTCTTCGGGAAGGATCTCAACCACACCGATAGTTTCAAAAAGATCCTTTACTCTGTTGAGTTCAGCATAAGTGATGGGCATATCGTAAGAGATAGCTGTAGCGCCCTTGCAAATAGAAGAAGCCATGTTCGGCATGGAACGAATGACCTTACATTCCTGTCCGAGAACCGCTTTGATAAAGCCTATGGAAATACCTGCAACAACGCTGACGATAACATTCTTGCTCGTCACAACGCCTCTAACGGCATTCAGAACGCCGGGAAGTGCGGGTTGTCTTACGCAAAGGAAAACGATATTGGAAGCAAGCACAAGCTCTGCTTCACTGCCCACAACATTAAAACCGTTGCTGATATAATGCTGACGAGCCTCTTCGTTGATATCATAAATATAAATATCTCTTTTTCTGTACTCACCGGAAGAAACGATTCCGTAAATAAGCGCACTTGCCATGTGACCTGCGCCGATAAAACCTATTGTCATATTGATCTTGTCTCCATTCTGCCCTAAGGGCATAATAACTGCAATTTTACTACTTAAAGTATAACACAAATAATCTTTTCTGTCAATAGCCTTTAATATTTTACGTATAAAATGTCGAATATTTTATTCAGAAAACTGTATTTTACGGGGAAACACAACAAAAAGTATTTCCCCGATCATGATATTACTAAATCTTATAAGCGCTCTTTTCAAGCAAAGCCTTTATTTTATCGCTGAGTTCGCCATGGTCTCTTCCGTTTTCCGGCAGGAGAAGGTCACCTGCGGTCTTTGCGTCAGTGCTTGCAGTGTCGTCTCTCCAGAGATCACGTTCAGCCTTATCTCTCAGGTTGGGAATTCTCATGGGAATACCGCCTGCAAGAATTGAACGGTAAGCAAACATACCGCAAAGGAACATGTCCGCAGCTTCGTAAACGTCTATTGAATCGTTTTCCCTGCCAAGGATCTTTTCGCAGAAGTGGTACATTGTAAAGAAGTCTCCGCCGCCATGTCCGAGAGAGTTTGCGTCAAGGGACATCTGACTTGAGGGCAGGGGTTGATACATTTTTTCGTTGAAGTAAATATTCTGACCCTCGTACTCATCTATGTTTGTGTGGATAAATTTAATGTTCTGATGCTCTCCCGTCGCCTCACGGAGTGATTCAGCCCTGCCCTTGGAACCGTAGAGGCAGAACCAATAGGAGTTCTTGGAAACGCCCACACCGTGTATACTTTTACCTATGCCGCCGTTTTCAAATTCGATCATTTCAATGCCGATAGGTCCTGAAGCGGAATTCATTCTCTTCATCCTGTCGTTATGAGCGACCTCGAAACCTGTGACCTTAACGGGACGCTGACCTGAATTGTGAACAATAGGACCGATGGAATGTGTGCAGTAGAATGTTGAATACATATGGTTGCGCCAATGGTTGGGATTTGCCGCAGTATGACCTGCCCAACCGGGTTCGCAGTTATGGAGATATTCGCCTTCACCGTACTCGAAATTACCTATCTCACCGCTTCTGATAAGTCTTGTCATTTCAATATTACAGGGCATGTAGCAGTAGTTTTCCGCATAAGCATAAACTTTTCCTGTCTCCTCAACGGCTTCGATAAGCTCGATACCCTCTTTGAGGTTGTTGAACGGATTGACTTCACTGAGGACGTGTTTGCCCTCTTTCATGGCTTTGATAGCAAAAGGAGCGTGTTCCGTTGCGAAATTGGCAAGGACTACAGCATCAAGTCCGTCGTGTTTTATAAAGTCATCCCAATTATCATATGTTGCATAGCCGTATTGCTTATATCTGTCCAGCATCGTCTGATTTCTGTCGCATACAGCAACGATCTCCGCATTGCCGGCTTTGGCGCAATATTCACGTGCAAAACCGCCTCTTCCGAGACCGAAAATCCCTATTCTTACTTTTTCCATAGTTTCATTTCCTTTCAATACAAAAAAGGAGTAAAACTTGAGAATACTCAAACCTTACTCCTTTCAGATCATTTGTTATCAATCAACCGAATTAACTGTATTATAGTTAGGAACCATCCATTCTTCGATAAATGTAGTAAACATACCTCTGTACTGTTCCATAGCTTCGGAAAGTGATCTGTTGGGTGATGTTGCTATTTCACCGAAGTTTTCGCCGATAGTTCTACCCTTTGAATTATCATCCTTTGTATAGTCATATTTTACGTGTTTGCCGAGTTCCATATATATTTCTATATCAATAGGATCTGCAAATACCATGTCATAGAAAGTGCTCTTATCTTCAAAGTTGGGAAGAGGTTCGCAAAGTTCGCTGATGATCATTGCAGCAGCTTCCTGATTTACGGAAGAAATAGGAATACAGAAGCCCATGATCTCCTGGATCAACTGACCCCATTCACCGTAAACAGCGTCGGGTCCTGCGGGAAGAGGCATGATACCTGTTTCAAAAACAGCCTTATCGTTATAAGCGATAGCACCTGTTGTTACGGCATTTGAAGGCAACCAACCCATAAATACTTCGCCGCGGCAGTATTCTTCAACCGCATATGTATCGGAGTCGTAAAGGATTATATCTTCGTATTCCCCGATGATTCCCTGAGCCCAAGTAATAGCATTTACAAAAGATGTGGGATAAGGATCAGCAACAAGAGTTCCGTCGTCTTTCTTTTCAACAAAATGAACATTGTTGGAAGCGATAAGACACTGATAGAAGTCAGGTTCGTCTGTCTGGAAAGCATAAATCTGGGGCTGACCTTCGGGAGCTTTACCTATATCTACTTTTGCAAGGAGTTCATTTTCAAAAGTTTCGTATGTCCATGTTCCGTTTTCATAGAATTCATGAGGATCTGTAAGCTGATACTGTCTGTAAAGATCCTTGTTATATGCGGCAACGCACATTTCAACGCCGTCGAATCCGGGCCAGTTCATGGGGTATACCTGATAAGGTACGCCATCATACATAGCAGCTTCAAGAAGATTTCTGCTGCCGTATTTTTCAGAATCTGTCCAGTCGATATAATCGGTAAGGTCTGTCATCGGAACATAATAGCCAGCCTTGAACCTCTCTGAGGTACCGTTCTGGAAAACGAGGTCGTACTTATAAGTACCTGCCATAAGCTGAAGTTCAAGTGTTTCGAAGTCACCGGGAGCATCGGGAAGATGATCATAAATTGTTTTGTCTTCTCCAAGATCAATGTCAAGGCCGTCTGTCGGGAGCCGTGCGCCCAAAGTACAACCGAATTCCTCTTCGATATCATTTATTCTATCGAGAAGAGCGTCGTACTGAGGTGTTCCGTATGTATAAGTCGGTGTTGTACGTGTACCGCCTATCCACTGCCAGTTGATCTCAACGCCTTTAAGGTCAATTTCGCCGTCACCTGTAACAAAGGGCAGAAGTTCTGCAGGCTGTCCGCAAGCTGTAACGAGCATCATAGCCGCAAGTAATAAAATTGCAAATAAACGTTTCATTTTAATTATCCTTTCGTTATAAAATTATTTTTTGAAATAAAAACAATTTATTTCTGCATATACAGTAATATTATAACATAAAAGAGATATAATGTCTACCCCTTTTCTGTAACTTTTTTTAGAACAGTCACGCTTCACAATGAAGAACCATGAAAGGATTGCCTTCGTTATCAAGAAGTTGCAATGATTCCAATTTCAGAACATTCACAACGCCCTGCCAACGGTCGATCATGTCAAGCCCCTTGTCGTCGATATAGTTTACGGGCAGATAACCGGCTTTGATATAAGTGGAGAGCGCCGCAAGACGGGATTCGCCTGTAAGCAAAAATGTCTTTTTCTTGCCCATTTCAACGAATTTCTGCAATGCGAAATCAGCCATGAACTTACCGAGACCTCTGCCTTTGTACTCGTCCTTACATGCAACCATGTGGATATAGCCCATTCCGCTGTGCCACATATCGGGAACAACTGTGATCGTTGCGATCTTCTCCCCTGCATCTGTGGCAATAAAATACGTATCCCTGTATGGGTCGGGGCCTTCAAGCTCCATAAGCTCGCCCCTGAAAGTTTTTTCACCGTTTTCGGCGGAAATAAGTCCGTCCTTGCAGATATCCACCCACTCGGATATTTCTGATTCATCTGTGAATTTTACAATTTTAAAGCCTTCGGGAAGCTTCAGCCCCTTTGGCTGTGGATCAAAATTATACATCTTCAAACTGCTCATAATAATCTCCTTAAATTTGGTTAAATGATCGTTTTTACGGGAGAACCATTTTTTGTAAAAATCGGTTCTCCCGTACCCTTTCCAAAAAAACTTTTGTGTAAAGCATTTCATGCTTTACGGTAAAATGATTCGCATAAATCCAAAGCTCGGTTTTGTTGGAAAGGGTTTGGGAAAACCTTATTTTTCCGCGAAAATAAGGTTTTCCCATAAATACCCATACTATATCTTAGTGTCTGTATTTACGTTCTCTGCCGTACGCTTCGCGCTGCTTAGCATAGATAGCAGGATCTACATCAGGATTTCCTTTAGAGTAGCTGGGCTGGAGCATATCGCCTGCAAATTCAGGGAAAGGACAAGCGGTGTTGTTTCTGTAAGCGTCACGTTCTTCCTTGTTTCTGAAGTTGGGAACATCCTTGGGCATACCGCCTTCAAGAATGGATTCGTAAGCCAACAGACCGGGAACGAACATATCGCAAGTTTCATAAATGTCAATAATTTCAGCTTCTCTGCCGAGGATCTTTTCGCAGAAATTATACATTGTGAAGAAGTCACTGCCGCCATGTCCGAACTGAGCAGCATGTTCAGCAAGAGGATCTTTGGGCTGATACTTTTCAACTTCTTTACCGTCAATAGCAAGATATACTGTGTCTGTGCCACAGCCTGTACCGTCACGACCTGATTCGGCTCTGCCGTTTGCACCATAGCAGGAATACCAGATAGAATGTGCGGAAGGACCTACACCGTGGATGCTCTTAAGGATAGCACCGTTTTCAAGAGTAATAACGATCATAGCCATATGACCTGCAAGAGCACCCATACGAGCCATTCTGCTTGTATAAGGACCTTCAAAACCTGTAACTTTAACGGGTTTGTGACCTATAGCACTTGCAATGTGGATCATGGGACCGATGGAGTGTGTGCAGTAATATGCAGCACTCATTGTATTTCTCCAATGTTCGGGGATACCGTAAGTAATTCTGTCCCAGATATCTTCACAGTTGTGCATGTATTCGCCTTCTGCATATTCAAACTCACCGAGAGTACCGTTTTTGAAAAGTTCTCTGATCTCGTGAGGCGCAGGCATGTAGCAGTAGTTTTCTGCGTAAGCGTAGATCATACCTGTTTCTTCAACAGTTTCAATAAGTTCAATACCTTCTTTAAGGTGTTTGAAAGGAAGAACTTCGGAAATAACGTGTTTGCCTGCTCTCATAGCTTTCATAGCGTAGGGAGCGTGTTCGTTTGCATAGTTTGCAAGAACTACAGCATCAAGACCGTCATGTTTGAGGAACTCATCAAAATCGGTATAAAGTGCTACGTTCTTATCATCATGGCAATGAAGTGAGGGTTCATCCCAGTCACAGATAGCAACGAGTTCCGCATTATCTGCGTAACCGCAATACTTCATCATTGTACCGCCGCGTCCTGCACCGAAGACGCCTACTTTTACTTTTTTGTTTTCAGACATTTTTATATTTCCTCCTAAATTATATTGTTTTTTAATCAACAGGATTTTCGAGCATATCCTGAAGTCTTTCGTATACTGAATCGGGAATTTCGGGGTTTCCCTTGGAATAACTGGGAATGAGCATATCCCCTGCCGCTTTGGGATCTGTACAGGAAGTATCATTTCTCCAAAGATCTCGGTCTTCCTTCTTTCTGAAATCGGGGATCTTCACGGGCATATTTCCCGCCATTATTGATTTGTATGCAAACAGTCCAGGCAAGAACATATCGCAAGCTTCATAAATGTCGATAGTTTCGGCATTTTCATCACCGAGGATTCTCTCGCAGAAGTAATACATTGTGTAGAAGTCTCCACCCGCATGACCGAATTTCGCTTCCATTTCGGGGTTGCTTCCCGTAGGTTCATATTTAAGAATACGCTTATCAGCGCCGTCAAGATGTTCGCCCTCAAAAGCATCAAGTTCCGTGTAGAGAGTGTCAAATGTTCTGTAGCCTGTTATTTCACGGGCAGTTTCCATATTGCCCTTTGAGCCCTGAAGATTATACCAGTATGAGAATTTGGGACAGCCTACACCGTGGATACTCTTGATGAAAGTACCGTCCTCGAAAGTAATGACTTCCATTGCCATGGGACCTGCTTTTGCCCCCATACGCATCATACGGGAGTTGAAAGGAGCTTCAAAGCCCACGACCTGAACGGGACGCTTGCCGAGAATATGTATCATAGGACCGATGGAGTGTGTGCAATAGAATGTTGCAGTCATATTATTTCGCCAATGGTCAGGATCCGCACGGGTGATCTGTTCCCAATGGTATTCACAGTTGTGCATGTATTCGCACTCGCCGTATTCAAAAGTACCGAGACTTCCGTCCCTGTAAAGTCTGCGCATTTCCTGGGTGGGACCCATATAGCAGTAGTTTTCACCGTAAGAATAAACTTTTCCGCTTTTTTCAATGGCTTCAATAAGTTCAACGCCTTCTTTAAGATTCTGGAAAGGAAGAACTTCACTGAAAACATGCTTTCCCGCATTGAAGCATTTTATTGCAAAAGGTGCGTGTTCGTTTGCATAATTTGCAAGAACGACAGCTTCCATACCCTCATGCTTCAGAAATTCATCAAAATCGGTATAAAGCCCTATTCCTTTGTCTTTATGCCGCTCAAGGGCAGGTTCCCATTTGTCGCAGATAGCAACGATCTCAGCATTTTCTGCCATCTCGCAGTATCTTATCATCGAACCGCCTCTGCCTGCACCGAGAACGCCGACTTTAACTTTTCTTTTTTCCATATATATAACCCCCATCAGTAATATAAAAAAGAAATTATTTTCTATTTATATTGTACCAAAGTGCAGTAATAAAATAAATGGAGAAATTCCTTATTTGTATGGAAAATTTCCTGTTATTTTTTTAGCGCAGAAACATTTCCCAATAAAAGTCACATTTGAAGTATTGATTTTAGCGTAATAATATTGTATAATGATTGTGATACATAAAAAGGAGCAACTCGAAATGAAAATAATAGATCTTACACACACGATCTCCGAAGACATGCCCGTATATCCCGGAACGGAAAGACCGAAACTCACAGTAGCAAATACTTACGAAAAAGATTTTTTCAAAGAGACCCTGATGACAATGTATTCCCACACGGGAACTCACATGGACCCTCCTGCTCATATATTTGCAGGCAAAACGACTCTCGACAGATTTCCAATAACTCAGTTTATAGGAAGCGCCGCTGTAATTGACTGCTCTGACCTCGGAGAAAACGGTAGAATAACTATGGAACAAATAAACAAAAACCGTGAAAACGCCGACAAAGCCGATTTTATAGTCTTCCGTACAGACTGGGACAAATATTGGGGAAGACCTGAATATTACGTAGGATACCCATTCATAGATGACGAGGTTGCGGAATATATTATCACAAACCGCAAAAAAGGCATCGGGCTGGACAATATAAGCCTTGACCCTGTAGGAAGCCTCAACTATCATAAAAAAGTTTTTAAGGAAAACGAGATAGTAATCATAGAAAATCTAACAAACCTCAAAGAAGTCGGAACTGACCTGTTTACATTATTCGCACTACCTCTCAAATATGAAAACGCAGACGGTTCACCAATAAGAGCAGTTGCGGTTCTGGAATAAAAAGCAAACGCAAGCAAAAGCAAGCAATTGCTTTTTGCGAAAAGCTATTGCTTAATTCGGAAAGCAAAAAAAGCTGATAATGATAATGAGAATGAGAATGAGAATGAGAATGATAATAATAATGATAATGTTAATGTTAATGATAATGTTAATGAATACATATAGGCGCAGCCGCAAAAGCTTCGCTTTTGGATATATATAAAAAAAGAAAAAATATTTTTATTTTCAGCCGTAAAACGGCAGATAGGAAAACACAATGAAAAAACATATAATAACAGCGATAAAAGCCTTTTTTGTAGGCGCATCAATGACGCTTCCTGGAATCAGCGGAGGTACGACTGCTATAATTTTAAACATATATGACAGACTCATTCAGGCTGTCAGCGAACTTTTCTCGCCGAAAGACTTCGTTAAAAACCTGAAAAAGAATTTTATGTTCCTTGCGGTTTTTGCAGTCACGGCAGTTTTAGGTCTTGTGACTCTTTCACAGGCACTACTCTTCATAACGGAGAAATTCCCCATACCAATGCATTTTCTTTTCATGGGCGCAGTCCTGGGAAGTCTGCCGATGCTCTGGAAAAAAACAGAGGCAAAAAAAGTAACACCGAAACTTCTCATAGGCGCTCTCATAGGTCTTGCCGCAGTATTTATCATAGACCTCATTCCGCCCATGCCCTCCGACTACACCAATATTGCGGACGGCTTTGGCTTTTCGGAGATAATCACATTTCTCCTTTCGGGAATAGTTCTGGCTTTTGCGCTGATATTACCGGGCATAAGCTTCTCGCATATGCTTCTGGTAATGGGTATATACGAAACATTCTATGAAGCCATAGGAACGCTCAATATCCCATTTCTCGCAATAATCGGCATAAGTCTCCTCGTCGGAATTGCTCTCCTCATAAAGGTCCTTGCGGTCTCTATGGAGAAATTCCCGCAGTTGACTTATTCAATGATACTCGGATTTGTCCTCGGTTCAATAAAAGACATCTACATCGGTCTGCCCACAGGTTGGCTGATACCCATAAGCATCCTCACCTTTGCAGGTGGATTTGCGCTTGTTTACGCAATATCACTCAAAGAGAATTAACAAAATAATTGAAGGGAAACACTAAATAATGAGCATTATAGCCGCGTCGGGAATATCAAAATCCTTTGTAACTCAACTCATATTCAGCGACGCAACTTTCAGAATAGAAGAAAAAGACAGGATAGGCATTGTAGGCACTAACGGCGCAGGAAAAACCACGCTTTTCAAGATACTCACAGGTGCGGAAGATGTTGATTCGGGCACAATATACTACGACAAAAGAATATCCGTTTCCTACATGGAACAGCATACGGATTATACCTCACAAAAGACTCCCCTGCAGGAAGTCGAAGAAGTTTTCGCAGAGCTTGACCGCATGGAAAAACGCATAAATGAGCTGACGGAAAAGCTTTCCGTTTACGGAGACAAGGGCTGGATAGAAGAACACGCCCGCCTGTTGGAAGAATTCGAAAACAGAGGTGGTCTTACATATAAAGGCAGATGTCGTTCCACGCTTTTGGGTCTCGGCTTCAACGAAAAGGACCTTGACTTGCCCATGAGCGCTCTCAGCGGCGGTCAGAGGACACGTGTCATGCTTGCAAAGACTTTGCTCATGAACTGCGATATCATGCTCCTGGACGAGCCTACGAACCATCTGGATATGGACGCAACACGCTGGCTTGAAAACTTCCTTCTGTCCTACAAAAACGCATTCATAGTCATCTCACATGACCGTTATTTCCTTGACAGAGTAACCACAAAGACTTTTGAAATAGAAAATCAGAAGCTCACCTGCTACAACGGAAACTACACAAAATACAAAGAACTGAAAGCCCTCGACCGTCTCACTCTTGAACGTGACTACGAGAAAAAGCAGAAAGAAGTAAAACGAATCGAAGGCATCATTGCAAAACAGAAAACTTTCGGTCAGGAACGTAACTACGTGACCATTCGCTCAAAACAAAAACAGATCGACAGAATAGTGGATTCAATGGAAAAACCCGATCAGGATCCCGAATCCGTACGTTTTTCATTCAAAGCATGTAGCGGAACAGGTTACGATGTTCTGACAATAAACGGTCTGGCGAAATCCTTCGGCGAAAAAGAAATATTCAAAAACGTGAATATGGAAATAAAAGCAGGAGACAGAAGCTTTATTTTCGGCGCAAACGGATGCGGAAAGACCACCTTGCTCCGAACCGTTATCGGTCAGCTTGAAGCTGATGCAGGAATTATCAAAACAGGCGCAAGAGTAAAGATCGGTTATTTTGAACAAGGTACAGGAGAACTCAACGGCGACAAAACTGCTTTTGACGAGCTCCTGGACGAATATCCCCACCTGACAAATACGGAGATACGCTCCGTTCTGGGAACGTTTCTTTTCAAAGGTGATGATGTATTCAAACAGATAAAAACCCTCAGCGGTGGCGAATATGCCCGTATAAAGCTGGCAAAATTCATGCTTGCAGACACGAACTTCCTTATCCTCGACGAGCCTACGAACCACCTGGATATCCAATCAAAAGAAGTCCTTGAACAAGCCCTCGAAAACTACGACGGAACTATTCTTGCCGTTTCCCACGACCGTTATTTCATTCAGAAGCTGGCAAATAATATTTTCGTCATGAACAACAAAGGCGTGACTCAATATAAATGCAATTACACCGAATTTGAGGAAATAATGGAAAAGGGCGCTGAGGAGATCAAACCCAAAGCAACGGATAAAAAGCCCAAAGAGGAAAGCGACTACGCAAAACGCAAACAGCTCGCCTCCGAAGAACGCAAGAAGAAAAACCGCCTCGAAAATCTCGAAAAGAAACTCAAAGAGACCGAAGACGAAAAAGCTGCCCTTGAAAAACAGCTTGAAGACCCCGAGATTTCAGGAGATTACACAAAACTCACCGAAATTTCCAAAAGAATAGAAGAACTACAGCAACTTGCGGACGAGCTTTTTGAAGAATGGTCCGAACTTGCGGAAGATTAAGGAGACAAACTATGTACAGAGAACTCATTGAAAAACAGGCAGAGACAAACAAATATATTCATCCCCACGAAGGTGCAACGGAAAAAGAGATAGCCAAGGCGGAAAAGGAAATGAAAGTGAAATTTCCCGCCGAATTGCGCACTCTCCTTTCCGAAATGAACGGTGACGGATATCTTTTCATGTCTACAAAAACTATCGTGGAATACAACAAAATGAAAAGAGATATCCTCGGCGAAGTCTACGAAGGCCTTGACAAACTGCTTTTCTTCGGCGAAAACGGTTGCGGCGACCACTACTCTTACCTTATCGACGGCAACAACGCCCTTGAGGGCAATATCGTCTTCTGGGAACACGAGACTAATGAGTACCACACCGTAGCAAAAGATCTCACAGAACTCATTAAAAGATATTTCAACAACGAGATATAAATAAATTTTCACGGTGTTTTTAGTTGAAAAAGGGCTGAAAAAGCCTTTTTTCGACTGAATTCAAGCAAAACGGACAATGCATTTTACAAAAAAGACTTAGTTTACAATTCTTTTACAATTTTACCTATTGACTTTTCCGAAAAAGTGTGGTATAATGTTCAGGCAGTAAACGAGAGACACAAAACAAATCTCTCAGAAACTAAAAAATGTGCTGGTGTGGCTCAATGGCAGAGCAGCTGATTTGTAATCAGCAGGTTGTTGGTTCGACTCCGATCACCAGCTCCATATGGAGGAATTCCCGAGCGGCCAAAGGGGGCAGACTGTAAATCTGTTGTCAGTGACTTCGGTGGTCCGAATCCACCTTCCTCCACCAAGATGAGTGTCCTTAAAAGATGACACACGAAAAACCGAGGATTTCCTCGGTTTTTCTCGTTATATCTCCGTTTTTCTCCGTTTTTCAAAAATCGCTTTTTGCGAGATAAAAAAAGATGACATTCAATCATTTTCATGTTTATAAAGGATTCAAACTTTAAATTGAATATTATTAAGGGTCAGATATGCAGAATCCACTGCACATCTGACCCTTTTTCGTATTTTGGAAACAAAATAAATTGTTAAATTTTCATTTCACAGTGACGTGGTGTTTAATCTTCGAATGAAAAGTATTAAACGATCTTACCGTCTTTCATGACTACGGTTCTTTCACAGTATTCGGCAACACCGGGATCATGGGTTACAACGATCAAAGTTGTTCCGTTCTCCTTATTGATCTGAGTGAAAAGTTCCATTATACTCTTCCCTGTTGCCTCGTCGAGTGCGCCTGTGGGTTCGTCGGCAAGGATCATTTTCGGGTCATGGACAAGAGCTCTTGCGATGGCAACTCTCTGTGCCTGACCGCCTGAAAGCTGTACGGGAGTTTTTCTGAGTTTGTCGGCGATCTCAAGGCGTTCCGCAATCTCTTCAATCTTATCTTTTACAGAACCGCTGTGCTTTGAATATCTGAGTGGCAATGCTATATTCTGGTAAACGCTGTATTCATTTATCAGCGCAAAATGCTGTACAACAAAGCCAACATTATATCTGCGGAATTTTGCCATTTTGG
>SVMT01000010.1 GCA_015067305.1 Oscillospiraceae bacterium
AATAATTTTGCCATGACTCATACCGAATGGCGTTGCATAGACAGAAACGGTGATATGTTCAATGCAATGTCCTACGCATTTCCCGAGGTTCAAAAGCATATTACCAAACATATTGTTCAATCTGCAGAGTCGGGCTGTGATGCTGTAACTTTAATTGCGCACAGGGGTATTCCTTATGTGCAGTATGAAAAACCTGTTGCAGACAGATTCTATGAGCTTTATGGGGAATATCCCTACGAGCTTCCTCTTGATGAGCCCAGACTTCATGCCCTCCATTGTGAGATAATGACAGAGTTTGCAAGGGGTGTAAGAAAAGCTCTTGATGAAACATACGGTAAAGACAAGGTTAAACTTCATTTGCGTACAATGTACAGTCTTCATGATACCAAATATATCGGCATTGATGTTGAAGAATGGGCAAAAGAAGGGCTGATTGATACTGTAATTGTCTATGCTCAAAGACATTACGACCTTTATGACGGTGATATCTGGCAGGAGGGTAAGGAATATAGAATAGATATTGATAAATATACAGATTATGTTGTGAAAATGGGAAGATGTTCTAATTCCCACCTTGACCACGATGTTTTCTATCCATTCATCGGTCCGTATACGAATTACAAAGGTGAAATATGTGGTCCAAAAACAGAGCAAGAAAGAATAGATCAATGGAACAGCCTTGAAGAGAGGTATGGTGTGAAAGTATATATTGAACTTATGCCAAGACTTATGTATAATGAGGAGTTCCGAAAATGGGCGCTTGATCTTTACGGTCTCGGAGTTAAACGCTTCGGAATATGGGATTCATTTATGCGTGTTTGGTCAAATTCCATGTGGAAAACTCTTTCAAAAATAGGTCATAAGGAAGATCTTGCACAAATGGATACAAGCAGTCATGTGAAGTATTACAGAATATCCAAACTCGGAGCTTATCATATTGGCAGATACAGTCCTACATGGGGAGGTTAATTTTATGGAAAATATTATCAGAGTAAAAAACGGTGAGTCTATAGTTGCGGCTCAGCAGAAAGCAAGAGAATTAAAAAATGCGACAGTTATAGTTGAAAAAGGCGTTTATAGTGAAAGCCTTGAATTTGACGAAAGAGACAATGGCACGACCTATATCGGTGAGGGTGCAGTTCTTACCGGAGGTCTTGAAGTCTCTTATTCCGAAACAAAAGATATTCCCGACGAAATAAAAGCAAGACTTACACCCGAAGCGGCGGCAAAAGTAAGATGTATTGACCTGACTGCATACGGTTTTACCAAAGACGATTGGGGAGAGGTTTATCCAATAGGCGCATATCATACGGCACGTAAGTATGACGATGTGAAACTTGGTGTTAATATGGAGGTCTTTTCCGACGGCAAGAGAATGAAGATTGCCCGTTATCCGAATGAGGGCTATTTGAAACTTGATAATGTCAAGGATCAAGGAGACCCCGGTGAGTTTCCACCACAAAACTATTGGGAAAACTGGGAAGAGAGACGAAACCATGACGGTGGTTCTTATATTATAGATAGAGATACTAATAAATATATCTCCAAATGGAAAGAGCCTGAAACCGCCTGGATGTTCGGTTATTTCTATTGGGATTGGGCTGACGCTTCAACTCCTGTTAAAAAGATAGACAATATTAACAGAGCCGTATATCCTGAATTTGTTGCAAGATTTGGAGCAAGGGCGGGCGCTGATTATTACTTCTTCAATGTACTTGAAGAACTTGATGCACCCGGTGAATACTATCTTGACAGAAAAAACGGTCTTCTTTACGTTTATACTTATAATGTGGGAGACAAGATAGAAATATCTCTCAGCGAAAAGCCTCTTGTTAATGCTTCAAATGTTGAGAACATGACTTTTGAAGGCTTTGAATTCAAATGCGCACGTAATAGCGGTGTAATTATCTCAGGTAACAAAAATACTGTTAAAAACTGTCTTGTTAAGAATGTCGCCACACACGGTATCGTTATTGACGGCTACGAAAATACTGTTGATAACTGCGAGGTGACACGTACAGGCTGTGGCGGTATTTACCTTAGCGGTGGCGACAGAATGACACTTACACCTGCCAATAATAAGGCTACAAATAACCTTATTCACGATTATTCCGAAGTTTATCAGACATATCAGCCGGGTATTAATATCGAGGGCGTAGGCCAAATATGTGCTCATAATGAGATCTATAATACCCCTCACGAAGCAATTCAGTATATAGGTAATAATCATCTCATTGAATACAATTACCTCCACGAGGTCGTTCTGTATTCCGCAGATGCAGGCGCAATTTATACAGGCAGGGATTTTGCAGGTTACGGTACTGTTATTCGCTACAATATTCTCAAAAACGTTGGTGGAGAAGAGCTCCATCCTGAGGGTATTTATTGGGATGATGCTCAGCCGGGTCAGACTGCTTATGGCAATATCCTTATAAATGTAGGTCATTGGGCGTTTGAGGTCGGCGGCGGCAGAGACTGTGTTGTCAGAGATAATATCATCGTAAATTCCGGTGGAGAACCTCTCCATTACGACGACAGAGCTTATGATGGTTTCTTTAATGACGGTTGGTACAGATCACATATTATGGTTGAAAACGAAGGTGAATACAAAAATCTTGTAACAATACCTTATAAAGAGGGTGTATGGGCTGAAAAATTCCCGGCTCTTGCAAAAGTTGAAATTGCATTTGCCAAAAAGGATTCTCCCGATTTTGTGGTCTATCCCGCAAATGGTATTGTTGAAAACAATATTATAATACGTGATAAGGGCAATAATTTCGATATTTACGATACCGTTTATAAATACAGCCATATCGGTGTTAATCCCGAATTTAAGACTTGCGAAGAAGCAGGTTTCGACCTTGAAACTCTTAAATTTAAGGTGCAGCCCGAAAACTTCCCCGAAATTCCTGTTGAAAAAATAGGCAGAAATAAATAATGTATAATACCTCTATATAAATAATGAGATCCACCGAGATTTTTGGTGGATCTCATTATTTATAGGAATTGGGCTCGGATTTTGAATGTGTTTTGAATGTATTATAATACAAAAATCAAGTGACAAATAAGGAGAAAATAAATGTTACGAAAATCTTTTGAATCGTTATATTTGAAAAAGGACTTGACTTTATCATGATAATGTTGTATAATAAAAAGAAAAAGCTGAAGGAGATTGAATATATGTCAGAAAGAACTATATATAAACACGTTGTAGTCGTTGGACTTGACGGTATGGGTGTGTATAATAAAAATGCAAATACTCCTTGTATGGATAAAATTTTTGAAAACGGCGCAGTTACTTATGAAGCTCTTTCCATGAGTCCCACCAGCAGTGCTGAAAACTGGGGTTCAATGCTTCTCGGTGCGTCTCCCGAAATACATAGAATGTCCAACGAAATGGATATGCGCAGAAGAAATACAGGTGAAGTATTTCCGTCTGTGTTTAAGCGTATAAGGGAAGCTATGCCAGAAGCAAGGCTTTCATCTTTTGTTAACTGGAGACCTATAAACGGAATGCTTATTGAAGACGGCATTGATGTCGTTTTTGATAACAGAGGTAACGATCCTGAACTTTGCGATATTATCATTCCTGAAATAGATAATAAGCCCACATTCCTTTTTATCCAGTTTGATGATATCGACGGTCAGGGTCACGGTACAGGTTACGGTAGTGCCGAATATCTTGCAAAGATCGAAGAGGAAGATTCCTTTGTCGGCAGAATATACGATGCGTACGTGAAGAACGGAATTATTGACGATACTCTTTTTATTGCAGTTGCCGATCATGGCGGTATACTTACAGGTCACGGTTCATATTCAGATGGCGAGAAATATATATATCTTGCTGCAACAGGTAAAAATGTTCAGAAAGGAACTATAGGTCCTGCCTATACAAGAGATATCTCAGCCATTGTTCTTTATGCTCTCGGAATAGATTTCCCCGAATATGAAGAAAAAGGATTTTCATCACAGGTTCCCGACGGTATTTTTCCTGAAATAAACAGTTTATATAAAACAGTCAACTCCAAAGATCTTTATTTTGAATACAGACCAACACCTGACTATAACGGAAAAAAAGGACTTTCTGAATTTATTGATTCGAATAAGCTCAGACTTGCGATAGATTTTGATGGCGAAATTAAGGATATCAGTGGTAAAAATACCCTTGAAGAACACGGCAAAATAGCTTACGAAGACGGTGTTTACGGTAAATGCGGCGTTCTTGGAGATAACGGATATATTACTGTAAAAGATTTTAAATTGGGTACAGGCAGTTTTTCATTTGGTTATTGGACAAAAATAGATCCAAATATTGAAGAGGGACATTCCATATGTGCAAATAAAGACTGGTTCTGGAGATACAGAGCTGGAAAGGGTATAGGTGTTGCATTCAGAGCTCACGATATTATTTTCAATCTTGCTGACGGAAATACTCGTTTTGAAATAACGACAGGCTTCCCGTTGGATATCGGAAGTGGATGGATACATATTCTTCAGGTCGTGGATAAAGAGAATAAAAAAGTCAGAATATATATGAATTTCAAGGAAGTATATGTTGCTGATATTTATGAACGCCTCGAAGATGATATTGACACGGAATTTCCTTTCAATATTGGCAATGACGGTCTTGGTACTTTCAGTAATGACAGGTATCATCAGAATATTTACATCGATGATCTTATGATCTTCGGAGATGCTTTGATTGATAGTGAAATTGAAAAGCTTTCAGAATATTATAGTATATAATTAGGGGAAGAATATGAGAACAGTATATAAATATGTCGCAATAGTGGCGCTTGACGGTATGGGGAATTTTAATCTTAAAACTCCCACTCCATGTATGGACAAGATTTTTGAAAACGGAGCTGTTACCAATTACGGTCTTTCAATGAGTCCAACATCAAGTACCGAAAATTGGCCTACAATGTTCATGGGAGTAGCTCCTGAGGTTCACGCTGTATTAAATGAGGTCGATAATGGTAGGATCAATACAGGAGATAGATTCCCTACGATATTTAAACGTGTAAGGGATGCAATGCCTGAGGCGCGTATCTCATCTTTTGCAAGTTGGGCAACTATAAATAAATATATGATAGAACAGGATATTGGTGTAAACTTCTATTGTGCTCATGACGAGGATATTTTGCAGCCTATTATTGATGAAGTAGCAAATAAACCTACTCTTTTCTTTGCTTATTTTGAAGATATTGACAGTGCAGGACACAATGGTGACTGGGGTGATGAAAACTATCTTAAAAAAGTTACAGAACAGGACGGATATGTCGGTAAAATATATGACGCATATGAAAAAGCAGGAATCCTTGATGAGACCCTATTCCTTGTTGTAACCGATCATGGCGGTATCAGATGCGGTCACGGAGCTTATTCAGATACTGAAAGATACATTTATTTCGCAGCTGCGGGTAAAGGTATTGAAAAGAGCGAAATAGGAACATATTACACAATGGATATGGCTGCCGTGGTTTTGTATGCTCTCGGATTGGATGTTCCCGAATATGAAGAAGGCGTATTTACTTCTCAGATTCCTGATGGGCTTTTCCCTGAAATAAACGGAACATACCGTAAACCCGAAGAATCTTTCCTTGAATTTGAAGAAAGAAAAACTCCTGAATTTAAAGGTGAAAACGGTCTTACTAAATTTATTCCCGAAGAAAAGATCAAGCTGGCATTGTTTATGGACGGAGATGTTTCTGATGCAAGCGGAAACTATGAGACCTCAGAAGTCGGAAAAGTTGAATATGTCACAGGTGCTTACGGCAAAGGTTGTATCCTCGGTAAAAACGGTCATATAAATATTAAAGGTCTTAAATTCGGTAAAGAAAGTTTCACTGTTTCTTATTGGGCAAAGGTCGATCTTTCAATAGATGAGGGCTTTTGTGTATTCTCAAACAAGAACTGGTTCTGGAGAAACAGAGGAGATCACGGTCTCGGACTATCATTCAGAGCGCATGATGCGGTCTTCAATATGGGATATGGAGATGGTCGTCAAGAAACAGATGCGGGCTTCCCCTTAACTGTCGGCGGCGGTTGGATACATGTTATTATGGTCGCAGACAGGGAAAATAAAAAGATGAATACTTATTTTAATTTTAAAAAGGTTTATTCAGCTGATATGTTTGATCGTATTGCAGAGCTTGATATTGATAATGGTATGGATTTCAATGTCGGAAATGACGGTCTCGGAACATTCAGCAATGAAAAATACGACATGCAGCTTCAGATGGATGACCTTATCGTTTTCGGTACGGCGCTTACTGAAGAAGATATCTCAGGTCTTAAAGCGTATTACAGTCTGAAATGAAAGGAATAATGAAAATGGGAAGAAATGTATATAAACATGTTGTTATCGTAGGTATTGATGGTATGGGCAATTTCCTTACAAAGACTCCCACTCCAAATATCGATAGGATTTTTGAAAATCACGCAAAAACATATAATGCTCTTTCGATGAGCCCCACTATCAGCGCTCAGAACTGGTGCGCTATGCTTATGGGTTGTTCTCCCGAAGTACACGGGTTTACAAACAGTACTGTAGGTAGAGTTAAAAATACCCATGAAAATCTTCCTTCTATATTTAAAAGAGTTCGTGACGCTAAACCTGATGCTCATATAGCGGCTTACAGCCATTGGCAGGGATTGATCGAAAGTCTTGTTGATGATGATATGAATGTCGAAACAGGTTTTGCCAGATCCGATGAGATCGTTTGTAATATGGCTGTTGAAGCAGTATCAAGGAAGCCTGATTTTATGTATATCCTTTTCGAAGAGGTTGACAAAGCCGGTCACGGAAGTGAATACGGTGGAGAAGAGTATCTTGAAACTATTACGAGAGAAGACGGATATACAGGCAGAATCTATGAAGCTTATGAAAAAGCAGGAATCATAGACGAAACACTTTTCCTTGTTATTACGGACCATGGCGGCATCAGAAACGGTCACGGCGGTTATACTGATGAGGAAAAATATATCTTCCTCGGTGCTGCAGGTAAATATGTGCCGAAAGGAGAGATAGAATTCGCCTTCACAAGAGACCTTTCCGCTATAGTGCTTTACGCTCTTGGAATAGATGTTCCTGAATACAAAGAAGGAGCTTTTACATCTCAGGTGCCTCACGGTATTTTCCCCGAAGTAAATAATAGCTATTATAAAGTAGAACCCAAACGCTTTGACAGAGAAAGTGTTCCTACTCCTGATATCAACGGAGAAAAAGGTCTTTATAAGTTTATTGATAAAGATCGTATCAGATTTGCCATGTTTATGGATAACAGTATTGAGGATGCTACCGGTAATTATGTAATGGAACAGCACAATCTTGTTAAGTATTACAGCGAAGGTATTTATGGTGCAAGAGGAGAGTTCGGCAGAACAGGACATGTCACAGTTAAAGATTTTAAAGTAGGCACTGGAAGTTTCTCATTTGCTTTCTGGGCAAAAGTCGACAGATCTCTTGATGAGGGTGTTGTTGTATTTGCAAATAAAAACTGGTTCTGGAGAGACAGGGCAGATAACGGTATAGGTTTTTCTTTCAGAGCAAGCGGAACATCCATGAGTCTTGGTATTCCCGGAGATCAGGAAGAATATGAGGGAGGTTTCCCCCTGGATGTCGATGATAACGGCTGGATTCATATAGCTGTTGCAGTTAATAAAGAGACCAAAATGTATGAGCTTTATTATAACTTTAAACTTGCTTATACAGCAAAAATAGAAGACGAATTCCTCGCCGCAGGGGATACCGATCTTCCGTTTACGGTCGGAAATGACGGCCTTGGAACTTTCTCCAACGAAAAATATGATCTTATCATCAATATGGATGACTTCATTTTCTTTGGTGATGCCGTTTCACAGGAAGATGTTTCAAAACTTGCTGAATATTACGGAATGAATTGAAGAAAGGAATATGAATATGGGAAGAACAGTATATAAACACGTAGTCGTAATAGGTATTGACGGTATGGGAAATTATCTTTTGCAAACTTCTACGCCGAATATAGACAGGATATTTGAAAATCACGCAAAAACATATCATGCTCTTTCAATGAGTCCTACGATCAGCGCTCAGAACTGGAGTTCTATGCTTCTCGGCTGTTCTCCTGAGGTTCACGGATTTACGAACAGTAATATCAGAAGGCTTCGCCATGATTACGAAAAGCTCCCTTCTGTTTTCAGAAGAGTCAGAAAGGCTCTTCCCGACGCACATCTTATCGCTTGCGGTATGGCATATGAAAGATGTATGAGTGATGATGATCAGAATATTGACTTTCGAATGGTGCGAGGAGATGCTGATGTTTGTGCTGAAGCTGTCTCCGCGGCGGCGGAAAAACCTGAATTTATGTGGGTTCTTTTCAACAATCCCGATAAATGGGGTCACGGTGCAGGTTTTGGCAGTCCCGAATACATGAACGGTATAAGGGAAGACGATGAATTTGTTGGCAGAATTTATGACGCTTATGAAAAAGCAGGAATCATTGACGATACTCTTTTTGTTGTAATAACAGACCACGGTGGTATCAGAGGCGGTCATGGCGGATATACAGATGAGGAAAAATATATATTCCTTGCGGCAGCGGGTAAGTATGTTCCAAGAGGCGAGATCGGACACGCTTATACAAGAGACCTTCATGCCATAGTTCTTTACGGTCTTGGTATTGATGTTCCACCCTATGAAGAGGATGCTTTTACGTCTCAGGTTCCCGATGGGATCTTCCCCGAGGTCAACGGTTCGTATTATGTTGTTCAGCCTAAAGTCATTGAATTTGAGATTCGTGAAACTCCCGATATCAATGGCGAAAAAGGTCTTTACAGATTTATTGATAAAGACAGAATAAGACTTGCAATGTTTATGGATAATACTGTAGAAGATGCTACTGGAAACTATGTAATGGAGCCACATAATCTTGTTAAGTATTACAGCGAAGGTGTCTATGGGTCTTACGGTGAATTCGGAAATACAGGCTATGTAACTGTTAAGGATTTTAAAATAGGCGAGGGAAGTTTCTCCTTTGCGTTCTGGGCAAAGGTTGACAGAACTCTTGACGAAGGTGTTGTAGTCTTTGCAAATAAAAATTGGTTCTGGAGAGACCGTTCAGATGCAGGTATAGGATTCTCATTCAGAGCAAGCGATACTACACTCAGTCTCGGTCTTGGCGGTGAACAGGAAGAATATCAGGGCGGTTTTCCCCTTGATGTTGCAGATAAGAGCTGGATTCATATTGCAGTAGTTGTTAATAAGGAAACAAAGAAATATGAGCTTTATCATAATTTCAAGTTTACATATACCTCCGATATTGAAGATAAATATCTTGTGGCAGGGGATACAGACCTTCCTTTTACAATAGGTAATGACGGCTTGGGAACATTCTCAAACGAAAAATATGAGCTTCTTCTTAATATGGACGACTTCATCTTCTTCAACGGCGCACTCACTCAAGAGGAAGTTTCCAAACTTGCTGAATACTACGATTATAAATAATAATATAAGCCCGAAGAGCGAAAGCTCTTCGGGCTAAATATGTTTAGGAGTAGGTTTATCGGAATATTCAGCTTTTTTGTTCATATATTGTAATGTCAAAAGGAAACTGTTTCACCGATTTTTGCTTTAAAAGTTTTGTCTTTTATTGTTACGCTGAATTGTTCGCCGCATATGTTTATATCGAAAATCTTTCCGCACATACGTACGTGTTCCAGTCTCATGATTTCGGCAGGTCTGTTTTTGACGGGACACACGGTTATATTTCCGTCGAAGTCGGCTTTTATTCCGAAGATGAACAGCGCTATTGTTTGCGCTATGGAAGCAGAGCTTATATCACCTTGAAGCGGTGTGTCTTCTCTGTTTTTCATCATGTTTGCGGCACAGGAGTCTCCGAGGTAAGGTAACCTTTCACCCCACCAATAGATTCGCTCCATTATATCGGTTGCAAGTTCGTCATAGCCTATATCATAAAGCTGGGCGCAGATCTGCGTTGTGAAGTGGGTACATATCCCTCCGCCACCATTGTCGATATCGTCCTGATCGTAAGCAATATCAAGTTTTGACATGCTGTGCAGGCCGAATTTTGAAAGAAATTCAGTTTTATTCAGATGGGAGATCAGCCCCTCACGTTCTTTTTTGCCAATAACATCGCTGTTCAGGATCTTGAACATCTGAACGGTGTAGCGGATATCTCTTTCTCCGTTTCTGATGAAATCATACCATTTGACCTCATCATTCCAAAGCGTTTTCAGTTTTTCTTTTAACTCGGATGCTCGCTGGGGGAGTTTTTCATCAGGCTGCCCCGCAACTTTTGTCAGCTCGTAAACCCTTATATAATTCATGTATCTGCGAGCATTAAGATCCGGCATTATGCCGTTATATGGAATACCTCTGCGAAGTTCAAGGTGGTCTTTTCCGCCTTCGCCGTAATCGTAAAGCTCAACATCTTTCGACTTATCATCGCATACATATGCATGGTGGAGCATCCATTCAAGAACTGTTTTGTCTCCCGCTTTTTCAAAAAGGAAATTCTTGTCTCCCGTGAAAAGCACATGGTAATATACCATTTGGATAACTTTTTCCTGGTTTACCTGATACCACGGCCCGACAGGTTTACCCGTGACGGGATTTATTGCATATGAGGTCGTCAGATCGTTTCTGAGATATGTTTTCAGCTGTTTTTTGTTTCCTTCTGCGTCGTAAAGCGGATGTATCATAAGACCGCCGCAGTAGTCCCAAAGATAGGAACACATACAGCCGCCGTTGATGCTTCCTGTGCTGAAAAACGGTGATTGGCAAAGGTCAGGGTTTTCCCAGCGGCACATGATATATGTTACGAGCGATCTGTAATACAAATTATTCAGCTTTTTGTTGTCGGAATCGAACTGTGGAAGATTCGAAAGTATTCTGTCTGATTCTTTTTTCAGCCATTTAAATGAGTTCTCAGTCAGATTTTCATAATTGTCTGTTGTTTCTTTTGCTTCTTTTACAACATTTTCAAATAGTCCAATATGGGCGGAAAAATAAAATGTCAGCGAATCATTAGCTGGAATTGTTATTTCGCTTTCCCACAGATAAGCAAGTTTGAACATTTTCATATGGGGCAGGGAAGATGTCAGTGCAAAAGCGCAGTCTTCGGTCTTTGAGAAAAGAATTCCGTTGTCTTCAAAATAATCATCAAGACAGCCTTTTTCAGCCGTCGGAATTGAAAATTTCCAATCCGCTTCATACCTTGTCTTGCCTCTGTATTCCACTTGAATGGGGATTATAAGGTCTGAATCTGTTGTATTTTTTAATGTGATCTTTTCAATTACAGTTCTCATCTGAGGGATAACCGCAGATAATGTTTCAAGCTCAAAATTATCTGATTTTCCAAATCTTCTCATTGCATTTGGAAGCCATGTCCATTTTTTTGTTTTTACTTGAGCACCGTCGATAATAACATTGAATTTGAATCCTGTATTCGTATAGGGACATCCTTGAAAGCAGTTCAATGCCGTCGCAGAGTATTCAGGTGTAAGAATTGACGCAATGTCAGCGCAAATACCGAGATCTTTTTCTTCGAGAATATTTTTTGTGCTGTCAAAGTGAAAAATATTATCATCGAACATTTCCATGTAATTCATAAGATCAGACCTTTCATGTAAAGAGATTTATCTATAATACAAAAATTGATAACACATTAATATTGAGTACTATTAGTTTTTGTGTGCGCGGCGTGAATTGTCTTTTGCGGAAAAGAACTCGGTTCGGCTCTGATAGTCCACAGGACTATTATTCACTACCGAAACTTCAACTTCTTTATTTATAATGATTATAGAAATTCGAAATTGTATTTCAATAGGGTTGGCTCCATTTTAAAGGTGCTTAAACAGCCTAGTTAGTGCTAAAAGAGCCAATCCCATCAAATTTTCCTTGAAAATTTATCTATACTCATTTCAATGAATGTCGAGTTAATTCAAATTGTTATCAATTTGAATTAACAAAAGCCGATTTTATCGGCTTGTCGAAACGGTTTAGCGTTTCGACTTTCGATAATCATTATAAAAAAATAAGATAGATAATCACCATAAGTAACTATCTATCTTATTGGTCCGAGCGGCGGGAGTTGCCTTTTCTGCGGAAAAGAGCGGGTTCGGCTCTGACAATCCACAGGATTGTCATTCACTACCGAACCTTCAACTCCCTTGCTAAAAAGATCAGAAGATAGTAAAAAATGATAATCCACAATAGTGAATTATCATTTTTGGTCCGAGCGGCGGGAGTTGAACCCACGGCCTCTTGAACCCCATTCAAGCGCGCTACCAAACTGCGCTACGCCCGGACATATAAGGGTTATTGGAGCTGATGATCGGGATCGAACCGACGACCTCATCCTTACCAAGGATGCACTCTACCGACTGAGCTACATCAGCATCTCGATGGGTTTTGTCGACCCGTATCATTTATCGCTCATATATTATACTACAAAAAACTCAATTTGTCAAGTGACAAAACTGTAAACTCTGCTTTTATTTGTAAACTTTTCGTGTTGTATCGAGGTGTGAGTCTTTTGATCCTGAAAATATCTGCTGTTTTGATAATACTCTCGTTAATATCTTCTGTCTTTTGCGGCAGAGAAAAAGACTTGATGGATGCCTTTTTCGGGGGAGGATTTGATACTGTTTCATATTGTTTGAAAATAGGAGGCAGTATTTGCCTTTTTTCGGGATTTATGCAGATTGCAGAGGATTCGGGTCTCGTAAGACAAATATCAAAGATCTTCAAACCGTTGGTCAGAATTATAATCCCTTCAGCTTTAATTGATCCTGAAACTGAATCAGCTGTCGTTATGAATATTTCATCAAATCTTTTCGGATTGGGTAACGCAGCAACTCCTTTCGGGATCAAAGCTTCTCAGAATATATATAAATTGAATAAACTTCCTGCTCCAAACAGATCGTTTGCCTCGTTTATAGTATTGAACACATCTTCACTTTGTCTTATCCCTACTACAGTAATTACTTTATTAAAATCGTACTCTGCTTCTGACCCATATGCGATATTATTGCCTGTAATACTGGTTCAGCTGGTCTCATGTATTTGCGGACTTCTATTGGTCAGGGTGGTGTTTAAAGAATGAGTCTCTTTACATTGCTTATTCCGGCTTTTTTCTGTGTGATACTTATATATGCCCATATTCATAATACAGATGTTTTTAATTCATTTAAAAATGGTGTTCTTCAGGGGCTGAATACTGTCAGAACTATTTTTCCTACATTGCTTCTGGTAATAACTTCTGTCGGAATGTTTCGTGAATCCGGAGCCATGGATGTTCTTATTTTTTGTCTGCAGCCGTTGTCTGAGTTAACAGGTTTTCCGTCGGAAGTTATTCCTGTCGCTGTAATGAAACCTTTTTCAGGTTCCGGAGCTTCCGCAATGATGGAATCTGTTTTGAAAAAATACGGAGCAGACAGCTTTTTAGGTAAACTGTCTGCTGTAATATGCGCTTCCACCGAAACTACTTTTTATACTGCAAGTGTTTATCTTTCAGGATTGAAAGGAAATTTCGGAAAAGTTATTTTCTGTTCATTGTTTGCTGATTTTGTATCTTTTGCCGCGGCTTTCTTGGCGGTTAAATATTTATTATAGATCAAATATTTTAACTATGACAAATAAAACCGCAAATACTATCGGTTGGTGTATAAAATAAAGAATAAATGAGTGTTTTCCGAAAAATGAAATGGGATTTGGACCGATTTCAAATGGGAAAATACTCTTTTTTTCTTTATATATTAGTTTTCCAATGATAATTCCCAAAAAGACAAATGCTAAATAAGGAAAAAGAGGGTAGTAATCTGATGAATAAAAGTTTCTTGAGTATAAACCAAATATACAGAAAATATTTGTATCAAGCCTTACCGTAAGGAAAAACTGTCCGATGAACCATGCGGTAACTGCAATACTTGCAGTTACCCATATGGGTAACCTTTTAACAAAATGAGATATTATCATTGCCAATCCCAAAAAGTGTAGAATACCGAATACTATTATCAATCTTGTTTTAAGAAGTCCGTCAGCCAATGCTGTCCCTGCGGTAAGCAATAAAGCTGAGGCAAAAACTATGAGACCTCTTTTCAGATTGCTTTTTGAGAAGTTTGCAGATATTCCGCATAGTATCATAAAAGTTATCGCTGAGAAATCTCCGATGATATCATCATATCCCCAGAAAAAGTTTGTTCTGACACCGAACATATAATTCAGATCATAAACAGCATGGTCGTAGACCATACATATAAAAGCTATTCCACGAAGAAAGTCGATCTCCCATATTCTGTTTTTCTTTTGTGTTAATGTGTCAGACATTATTTTTCTCCCAATATTTTTTTGTCGGCGGGGTAGAGAACTCCCGATTGAAGTCTTGCATTATCCATTACTTTCATTACGGTGAGAGACGTTTCATGGTCGTTTATGTCTGATTCTGTTTTTTCGTTTAGTATACAATCAATAAACTCTCTTGCTTCGTAGTACATATCATCGTCCATGAGTTCGCAGTTGAAAAGTTCTTTCTCTCCGTTCCTGTAAATAATTTCAACAGTCCTCGGCTGATTTATTCTGTCAATAATTATGGTTGCATCTTCCCCTTGTATTTCGGTGGGTAAATAAGAATTTCCGACTTTTGAATATTTAAGGGTTGCGGTGAAATCTTCGTAATCAAGGATAGTTACACCTGCGCCGTCAACTCCTCCGGGAACTATTGCAGAGAATGCTTTTACATCTTTGGGCTCTCCGAATAGTTTTATTACAGGGTAGAGGCAGTAAACTCCCAGATCCATCAGCGCTCCGTTTGAAAATTCAGCTTTGAAAGTATTTACATCTTCGCCTCGTTTGTGAGCGTCATAACGTGATGAATATTTCCCGAAATCTGCAAAAACGCTTCTTATCTGTCCGGCTTTCCACAGAATTTCTTTGTATTTGAAAAATCCGGGCATAAGGGTACTTTTAAATGCTTCCATAAGAGTCACGCCGTTTTTCTTTGCGGTTTCCATCATTTCTTTGAATTCAACAGCATTAGATGTTACAGGCTTTTCGCATATCACGTGTTTTCCTGCATTCATCGCTTTTATCGCTTGTTCAGCGTGGAGAGAATTTGGACTTGCTATATAAACAGCATCAATTTCCTTGTCTGAAAGCATTTCGTTAAGGTCTGTATAATATTTAACGGCATTATTCTTTTCCGCAAAAGCTTTTGCTTTATCTTCAGAACGTGAATATATCGCCCAAAGCTCGAATTCTTCGCAGTGCCTTGCACCCCTGATGAATGCTTCCGTTATCCAGCTTGTACCTATAGTACCAAATTTAACTCTTTTCATTATTGCAATTCCTTTCCCATGAATCTGACTGGGGAGTGTCCGAAATTCACTTTTTTTACTGCTTCGATGATCTCATCTTTCATATTTTCAGTTTTGTCAATATTACATCTGACATCATTCAGATCATATGGACCGTTCCTGAAATGACCTGCCACCACTCCTTGAAATACTCCGTCTATTAAGAGATATTGAAGCGGTTCATGATCGTATTCAAGTCCATCGCAAAGTTTTTCTGAATATTGCTTTAATTCAGTTTCGTTAGCTTTATACATGATATCGTTTCTGTGTATGGCATAAATCGAATGTGGAATGCTTTCCGTATGTTTTTCAATATTTTCAATATCGGAAGTCAAAATAAAACCGAATTCTGTTTCCTTTAATAGTCCTTCATCAATAAGCTCTGATACTGCAAGCTTTATTTCTTTTTCGGGAATTCTATAGAGATTTTTTGCCATTGTCAAAGTGAAAGCTACCATTCTTTTGGAGAATCTCAGTAAAAGTATTTTTGTAGCCTCTGTTTTTGTGTATTTATCAAGGTTTACATTCGGAAACATTTCGTCGAAACGCATCCAACCTCTGTCCCATTCTCCGTTGTATTGGTCTTCATAAACAAGAAACGCTTCCTGTAGTTTATGTAATGCAGGAGTAATTTCTTTTACAAGCAGTCCTGTTTCTTCTTTTATGAACTGAATATTGGCAGGACCTTCACGCTCAATTATATCGAGAACTTTCAAAGTTGTTTCTGACGGGTTTTTAAGAGGTTTTTTGTAAACAGCCGCAAAAAGCTCAATATCTTCTTTCATTATCCAGCCTATGTTTCCGCCGCAGAACCTGCCTTTTATCAGTTTTCTGTCAAGAATTCTTGCTCTGTTGAATTCCATGTCATTGAAATCTGTTCTGAAAACAAGATTTGGAGGAGTTCCGAAACCGTTCCAATATACATTCTGTCCAGGTTGAGTGTCTCGGTAAAGTTCAATATATTCATCTTCGTTTGCTTTTTTTGAAAGAAACTGCCGTTCTGTTCTAAGGGAATTTATTTGTTCAAAAGTCATACTTTCACATCCTTTGAGTTTATACCTTTATTATAGCATATAACTTACGGTTTGGAAAGACTGTTATGGAATTTTTAAACAAAAATTTATTATTGCATTTTTCGGAATCGCATTTTCAGTTGGTCGTATATGTAAATTTTTTATTAAAAATGACTTACTCTTTTGCCCCCCCGTAAAACTATTGACAAACTCCATGATTTATGCTATAATAAAATAAAAAGGATGATTTTACAATGAAACTAAAATTATTGTCAATATTTTTCATTGTGGCATTATGTTTGATTACAAGCTGCAGTACTGAAGGAGATTTTGAAATGGTACCATTTATGCCTGAAGAAAAAACTGTCAATGTCGAAGAAAAGGAAAGACCTCTTCGCACTGTTGATTACAATGACCCGAATTGGGCAAAAGATTGTTGGGTAGTTGATATTGACCCCGACTGGCCTCAGATATATGTTGAGCCTGCAAGTAAAGAAACTGTTCTGTCTTCTATTGATGATTATTTCAAATATATTCTGGATACAGGTGTTACCGATATTGCCGTTTGTCCCTTTGAACAGAATTCTCTTGTTCCTACAGAATCCGACGCTATAACATGGATGTATGAAAAATATAATTGGACAGAAGAAAACGGCGTGCCTGTAGACTACAGCAAGTATGAAGGTTTGTATAAAGTATATACAGAAATGGGGCTTGATATTTTTGAACTTGTATACGACAAGATCAAAGATGCAGGTGTTCGTCCATGGCTCACATTCAGAATGAATGACGTTCATTACGGCTCTGAAAGTGCGGCATATATCAGATCAGATCTTTTCTATGAAGCGAAAGAAAACGGTTATATGCTTGGCAATAAGTATGGATATTATGCTACAGGGTTTGATTTTTCTCACGAACGTATAAGACAGGTAATGCTTGACTATATCGAAGAGCTTGCGCTAAGATATGATGTGTTCGGTCTTCAGCTTGACTTTATCAGAGAAATTTTCTGTTTTGATTATATTAACAATGATGATTGCGCTGAGATAATGACGCAGTTTGTTCGCGATGTCAAGGCTATAGTTGAAAAAGCAGAAGCTAAGTTTGGACATCCCATAAAGCTTTCTGTTCGTTTCGGCCGTTCAATAGAACATAACAAAGTGTTTGGTTTCGATGCTGAGACCTGGGTAAAAGAAGGTCTTGTAGATGTTCTTGTTCCGTCACCCCGTTGGGAAGTAACAGACAGTGCTGTTCCTGTTGAGGAATGGAAAAATCTTGCCGGTGACAATGTTGCAATTTGGGCAGGTATGGAGTCCCGTATGACAAACAAGTCTAAGGTTACTGCTGATTATGTGAAGGGTTATTCTGCGGGATTTTATGCGAAGGGTGCAGATGGGGTTTATTTCGATAACTTTTATCAGCTTGGCAGTGACGGACCTTCGATCTGGGGCTTTGAACGTAAAGATCTGACTCAAGGTGTGAGAAAATATGTCGTTACGTATCAGGATATAGTTCCGGAGGGAATGAGTGGGTACAAACCGTTACCCTTGTCTTTGAAAAATCAAAAAGAAGAACTCGTTGTTTGTATGGGTGAGGTTAAAAATACTGAAACGGTTCATTTGATCCTGGCTATGGAGGATGCATATTTATCTTCTCCCACAGTTAAATTGAATGGAGTTGGAAGTTCTTCCAGAGAATTGATCGAGACTCCGGACGGAATTGATTTTAATAATGGGGCTTCGACACCTTTGATTGATGAGGCTCAGTTTCTCCTCTATACTTTCAGAGGAGTTGATGCAACAGAAGATATTAAAATCAGTTTTGAAAACGGTATCGGCAAAGTTGTGTATGTAGAACTTTCCGTAGAGCCGTAAAAATAAATATTCCGAAAATCTGCAATATCATGTTGCAGATTTTTTTTATGTAACCATTGCTTTTTTTGAAATTATGTGTTATAATATATACGTGTTATTATGTGTATTTGAAATTTGACATAAAGGGAGCTATTGATTTGCTTTTCAGTTCAGTTTTGTTTTTATTCTGTTTTTTGCCTTTGACATTGCTACTTTATTACATATGTCCCAGGGGACATAAAAATACGGGCAAAAATACGGTACTTTTTATAACCTCGATCATATTTTACGCATGGGGTGAACCTGTTTATATTTTCCTCATGTTGTTTACCATACTTCATAACTATATTTTCGCGATCCTTATAGGTAAACAAAAAGCTAAGGGGAACGAAAAAGCTTCAAAGTATCTGCTTGTAGGTTCTGTGATCCTGAATCTCGGTGTTCTCGGATTTTTTAAGTACAGCAATTTCTTCATTTCAAATATTGATTCTTTGTTCGGCTTAGATATTCCGCTTCTGGAAATAGCCCTGCCTATAGGTATTTCTTTCTATACATTCCAGACTATGTCTTATACCATTGATGTTTACAAGGGTATAACAAAGGTTCAGTATAATCCCATAAGCTTTGGTGCGTATGTGACTCTTTTTCCTCAGCTTATAGCGGGTCCGATAGTTCAGTATAAAACTGTTGCCGAAGAACTTGACAACCGTAAAAATGAACATTTGACTTTTGCAAAAGGTATTAAAACTTTTACTGTCGGTCTTGCAAAAAAAGTTCTTATTGCAAATAGTGTCGGTCAACTTTGGGATACAGTCATTGGACTTGAACCTTCTCAAATGACAGTTCTTACATCATGGCTTGGTATAATCGCATTCTCGTTGCAGATATATTTTGACTTTTCAGGTTATTCTGATATGGCGATAGGACTTGGCAGAATGTTCGGTTTTGAGTTTAATATAAACTTCAATTATCCGTACATCTCACAGAGTGTCACAGAATTCTGGCGACGTTGGCATATTTCTTTAGGCTCATGGTTCAGGGAATATCTGTATATTCCTCTTGGCGGGAACAGAGTTTCAAGGTGGAAACATCTCAGAAATATTTTTATCGTTTGGTTTTGTACGGGTTTTTGGCACGGAGCTAACTGGAATTTTATAATCTGGGGTCTTTATTTCGGAGTCCTTCTTGTGCTGGAAAAAACATTCCTTTTAAAAGTTCTTGCTGCAATACCTCGTTTTTTTCGACATATTTATCTTCTTCTTATCGTAATTGTCAGCTGGGTGTTTTTTGCCATAGAAGATGTTTCTGTCTGCCTGGATTACCTTGGAAATATGTTCTTTATGAACGGTCTGCCTCTTTATGATGATAGAGCGGTATACCTTCTTTATACGAATGCTTTTGTTATATCCATTGCAATACTTTTCTCTATGCCACTGTTCAACCGTATTGCAGAAAAGCTCAGAACGAAGAATGAAACTTTTTATCAGATTATTTGTCTTATAGGATGCTTGTTTGTTTGGTTTGCATCAACAGCATCTCTTGTATCAAACAGCTACAATCCCTTCCTTTATTTTAGATTTTAACGGAGGAAAAATTAATGAAACTTATGCTTATTGACGGAAACAGCGTCCTGAACAGAGCTTTTTACGGTGTTCCGCCCCTTACTAATTCAAAAGGTTTTCATACCAATGCTATATTCGGCTTTATGAATATATTATCACGTCATATTGAAGAGGATCATCCCGATATTATTTGTGTTGCTTTTGATCTTAAAGCAAAAACTTACAGACATCTTTTATATGACGGTTACAAAGCGGGCAGAAAGGGTATGCCTGACGAACTTGCGGAACAGCTTCCCGTTATGAAAGATATCCTTGATGCTTTCGGTATTATCCGTGCTGAATGTGAGGGACTTGAAGCAGACGATATCATCGGTATTATGAGCAGAGATGCAGATCTCCGTGGAGATGAAGTCGTTATCGTAACGGGTGACAGAGATGAACTCCAGCTTGTAAATGAAAATATTACTGTTAAGCTTGCCGTAACAAAACAAAGTGGTTCATCCGACAGCGTATTCACTCCCGATAAGATCCGCGAGAAATACGGGCTTGATCCTGAACAGCTTATAGACCTCAAAGCTTTAATGGGGGATTCAAGCGATAATATTCCCGGTGTTCCCGGTGTCGGTGAAAAGACCGCAGTTAAATTGTTGCAGGAAAACAGAACTCTTGACGGAGTGTTTGAGAATATAGATTTTCAAAAAGGTTCGTTGAAAACTAAACTTGAAAACGGAAAACGCAGTGCATATATGAGCCGTGAACTGGGACGTATCATTCGTGAACTTCCCGAAAAAATGTCTTTGCCCGAATTGAAAAAGATAGATTCCGATAAGAGTAAACTTGCCAAGATATTTACTGAACTTGAAATGACTTCATTGCTTGATAAGTTTTCCTTGAAAGGTGAAATGTCTTTAAAAGTCGAAACTATAGAGGTTGTTCCTTTTGATGAAAAAGAACATTCCGAATTATTCGAGAATGAGGTTATGTATATATTGGATTGTCCCGAAAGATCTGCTTTCCTCTTAAAGGATGACTCTTTCTCTGTTGAAGTTCCTTATTCCGAACTGTACCATCTTGACTGTAAAAAAATCATAACACATGATGCTAAACCTCTTTTGAGAAAAATGATTTCTTTGGGTTTATCTTTTGAGATAGTGTTCGACACAATACTTGCTGCATATGTGTTAAATCCTTCAAAAGCATCATATTCTTTGGAAACAATTTATACTGAGCTCCTCGGTAAATCTATATCCGATGAAGGTACACAGCTTGGAAATCTTCCTGAATTGGTTGTCGGTCTTGAAGAAAAATTGAAAAAAGACGAATCATATAATTTGTTCAAGGATATAGAACTTCCGCTTTGTTCCGTTCTTGCGGAAGCTGAACATTACGGAGTTGAAGTTGATACTGATTTCATTATTGCATTCGGAGAAAAGCTTGATAAAGAGCTTTCCGAACTAACCTCGTCAATACATGCTCTCGCAGGAAGTGAATTCAACATCAATTCACCCAGACAGTTGGGAAAAGTCCTTTTCGAGGATCTGTTGCTTCCTGTTCAACGTAAGACTAAAATAGGATATTCTACAGACAATGAGGTTCTTGAAAAACTCAGTATTTATCATCCGATAGCTGATCTTCTGATACATTACCGACAACTTGCTAAGTTGAAATCCACTTATGTGGACGGTTTGCTTAAGACAGTCTCCGAAGACGGAAGAATTCATACGGTATTTACTCAGACTGTAACCCAGACAGGACGTATTAGTTCTGTTGAACCTAATTTGCAGAATATTCCCGTGAGGACAGTTCTTGGCAGAGAACTCAGAAAAGCGTTCAGGGCAAAAGAGGGTTATACTTTAATAGATGCAGACTACTCACAGATCGAGCTCAGGATTCTTTCGCATATTGCTGATGATAAGACTATGCAGGATATTTTTGCAAGCGGAAATGATATTCATACACAAACTGCTGCTGAAATATTCGGTTTGCCCGAAAATATGGTGACTCCCGAACTTCGTCGCCGTGCAAAAGCTATAAACTTTGGTATTGTTTATGGTATAGGGGAGTTTTCTCTTTCTCAGGATATAGGAGTAACACGTAAAGAAGCGAAAAGGTATATAGATAATTATCTTGATACTTTCAGTGGTGTGAAAAAATACGTGGACGATGTCATTTCTTTCGCAAAGGAGCATGGCTATGTGGAAACGCTTTTCGGTAGAAGAAGGTATGTTCCCGAGATAACCGCTTCAAAGAAGCCTCTGGTCGCTTTTGCAGAAAGAGTCTGCAGAAATACTCCGATTCAGGGAACTGCCGCGGATCTTATAAAACTCGCAATGGTAAAAGTCTTCAATGCTCTGAAGGCTGAGGGTCTTAAATCTCGACTTATTTTACAGATACACGACGAACTTATTATCGAAGCTCCTGAAGATGAGGTCGAAAAAGCTTCTGCGATCCTGCGTCATGAAATGGAAAATGCGCATAAATTCAAAGTGCCTATAGTTACAGATCTTCATTGCGGCAAAACATGGTTTGAGGCGAAAGACTGATATGAAAATTAAAATAAGACTTGCCGAGGAAAAAGATATAAAAATAATAGCAGATATTGAGTCTGAATGTTTTACCACACCTGAATCTGAATCTTCTGTTAAAGATGTTATCGAGAATCCCGTTTATGAAGCTTTTGTAGCGGAATCTGATGGGGAAGTTGTCGGTCATACCATAACAATGACTTCTTGCGGCGATACTGATATACTTTCAGTTGCTGTCAGACCTTCATTCAGACGCTTCGGAATCGGTAAAATGCTCATGGATAATATTATTGTTACTGCCGATAAAAAAGGTGTGACGGATGTTTTCCTTGAAGTTCGCAAATCTAATATACCTGCAATTTCTCTCTATGAAAAAACAGGTTTTGAAAAAATCGGAGAACGGAAAAATTTCTATGATCTTCCGCGTGAAGATGCTGTTCTTATGAAAAAATCAATTTAAAGGAAGTAAATCAAATGAATATATTGGGTATTGAAAGCTCCTGCGACGAAACCGCCGCTTCCGTTATAAAAGACGGTCGAGAGATACTTTCAAATGTTGTCAGTTCACAGATAGATATACACACTCTTTATGGCGGTGTTGTTCCCGAGATTGCCTCAAGAGCTCATACTGAAGCTATTTCAGGCGTTGTGTCTGAAGCCTTGAAACCTGTCGGAGGTATGGAAAATATTGATGTTGTCGCAGTTACAAATGCTCCGGGGCTTATAGGAGCTCTTCTTGTAGGGGTAAGTTTCGCAAAAGGACTTGCTTTTTCAAGCGGTAAACCTCTTATTCCCGTGCATCACATCCGAGGTCATGTCGCAGCCGCATATCTTGCTCATCCCGAACTTAAACCTCCGTTTATAGCTCTCATTGCGTCGGGAGGTCACAGTCATATCGTTTTTGTTGAGGATTATACGAAATATAGAATTCTCGGCAGAACACGTGACGATGCCGCAGGTGAAAGTTTTGACAAGGCTGCCCGTGTTATCGGTCTCGGTTATCCTGGTGGCGCAAAAATTGACTCTCTAGCTAAATCGGGAGATCCTTATGCTATTGAATTTCCCAAAGTATATTTTAAAGATGCACCGTATGATTTCAGTTTCAGCGGTGTAAAAACGGCAGTAATAAATTACGCTCACAACGCTGAACAGGCAGGCAGGGAATTGAATAAAGCGGATGTTGCGGCATCTTTTTCCCGTGCTGTGTGTTCTGTGCTTACAGAAAAAGCAACAGCAGCAGTTAATGATCTTGCAGAGAGTCTTGGAGCAGGTAAACGACTGGTCGTTGCAGGAGGGGTTTCCGCCAATTCTGTTCTTCGTTCTTATCTTGCAAGAAGTGCTGAAAAAAACGGTTTTGCCCTTTATTTGCCGCCGCTTTCTCTCTGCGGCGATAATGCCGCAATGATTGCATCTCAGGGATATTATGAATATCTCAGCGGAAATATTGCCGATGAATCCCTTAATGCTTACGCAACAAAAAGTATAGAGGAGTAAGATTATGAATGTATTGTTTGTTTGTACTGGAAATACTTGCAGAAGTCCTCTTGCAGAGGTTCTTTTGAAAAGGCTTCTTTCTGAAAAAGGTATCGGAAATGTTGAGGTTCAAAGTTGTGGCCTTTCCGCTTATCCCGGCTGTCCCGCCTCTGAAAACTCTGCAATGATAGCTCCTGAATTCGGCTGTAGTTTGAATTTCCATGTGGCAAAACAATTTGATGACAAATTGGCGGATTGGGCAGATGTTATAATTACAATGTCTGAAAGTCATAAACAGGTTATAGAAAGATTCTTTGAAAAATACGCTTCAAAGGTTCAGGTCCTTGGTAAGGGTATTTCAGATCCTTATGGCGGAGATCTTGAAGAATACCGTCAATGTGCTTCAGAAATAGAATCAGAACTGAAAAAACTCGTCGATGGAGGCTTTTTCGGTGGTTAAAGATAAAGATTTCTATAAAACTCTTGCCAAACTTGCACTTCCTGTTGCACTTCAACAGTTAATATCTTTATGTGTCGTAATGCTTGATAACGTAATGGTTGCCTCTCTCGGAGACCTTGCCCTGTCTTCAGTTTCTCAGGCAAATCAGGTCACCGTGTTTTTTACATTCATTGTTCGTGGTGTTTCAGGTGGTGCGGCTCTTATGATCTCTCAGTATTGGGGAAAGAAGGATGTTGAACGGATCAAGCAGATATTTGCGGTTATATTTCAGGTTACAGGATTTATTGCCGTTGCTGTAAATATCTTTGTTTTCTTTTGTCCTGAACTGGTTCTCCGCTTTTTTACCAATGATGCGGATATAATTGTGTCAGCGCAAGGATACATAAAAATAGTAAGTTTTTCATATCTTTTGTTTGCCCTTGCTGATACCTTTGCCGCAATGCTCCGTTGTGTTGAGATCGTAAAGATAACCTTTGCCGTATCTGTATTTTCTCTGTTTACAAATCTGTTTTTGAATTACTCTCTTATTGGCGGTAATTTCGGCTTTCCTGCATTGGGAATCGAGGGCGCGGCTATTGCAACCGTTATTTCTCGAGGTTTGGAACTTGCTATAGTAATGGTATTCTTTTTCTGTATTCAGAAACGCATTCCTGCAAAATCCATTGACCTTTTCAGAGTTGATAAACTCATGTATAAGGATTATGCAAAATACGGTTTGCCCATACTTATCGGTGATATCCAATGGGGCATGGTCGGTGTTTTCAAATCCGTTATTATCGGTAGACTCGGCGTTTCAATGATCTCTGCGGCGAATATTGCTGACACAATAATGCAGTTGGGGCTTATTTTCTCCAACGGACTTGCATCTGCGGCATGCGTTGTTATAGGAAAAACCGTTGGTGTGAAAAACTATGAACTCACAAGAAAATATTCCACTACGATCCAGATAATTTTCGTTGGTGTTGGCGTTGTTATGAGTTCAATGGTGTTTCTTTTAAGAGATCCCTTTGTTTCTCTTTATGATGTTTCATCGGAAACTTCTACTCTTGCGGCGCAACTTATAGCCATAGGTGCCATAACTCTCCTCGGTACAAGCTACCATGTGGCGTGCTTTACGGGAATAAACAGGGGAGCAGGAGACAGTAAATTTGTCTTTAAGGTAGATATGATCTGCGGCTGGCTCGTAATGCTTCCGCTTTCATTCCTCACCGCATTCGTGTTCAAAGCACCATTGCCTGTAATATTCATCGCCACAAGAATCGACCAGTGCTTCAAATGGATAGTTGCCCTTATCCGTCTTAAAGGTGATAGATGGATTACTAATATAGTTCGTGAATAGTCATTGAAATATCGTTGTTAAATGTGTACACATATTTTCTTTAAAAGGAGTTGTTTTTGATGCGTAAATTTTTATTGGTTTTATTAGGAATTTTCATGATCCTTTCATGCGCTTGTTCCGTTGCTGAAACACCGGATAATAAGTTGACTGAAGATAACGTGGAAGTCAGCGATGATATAACAAATGAAGATCCTTCTGGTATGCCCGGTGATGTAGATATTTCAGATATCAATAACAATGAAAATATTGAATCCGGTATGTATGTTGACACTCATGCAGGTATTTTGATTGATATTGACTGGGTTCAAGGTTTTTATGACGGCAATTTGATTTATACAAAATCTTCAAGTGATGAATTTAATTCAGCGGATGGAGGTCCCGGACTTATTGATTTTTGCAAATATAATATCAGTACCGGTGAAAGTAAAGTTTTGGGTTCAGCGCTTGCTTCATATTCTTCCGGTGATGTTTCTGTGATAAACGGTAATATGTATGTTTTTGAGGGTGGAGGCTTCTATGATGAGGTTTCTTCTGAATGGAAAACCGAAGTATCTCTGCTTGAAATTGGTTTGACCGATGATTCTTTCAGGGTTGTAACAACCGAAAATTTATATACAAGTGTTGTTTTGCATAAATCATGTGGAGATTATATTATTTCTGTCAGAAAAGCAGAAGATGAGATTAGATACCTTGGAAGAATAAATCCTAAAATCGAAAATGCTGAATTTGAAGTTTTAATAAATTTAGATGTCGGCAGTTCTGTATTGTATAAGAATTTCGGTACTGATGCTGAAAAGATATATGTTCTTTTTGAGCAAGTTTCTGAGGATCATACGGTATCTCATTATATAAATATCTATAACATTAACGGGGAATTGCTTGACAGAAAAGACTTAAGTTCTGATATGTCTTCGTTTATTACAGGTTCAGGTCATTTCGAATTGTCTGCCCCGAAGTATATTGAACTATCTGTATTCGGTCATTATCTTATGATATCTTCTAATGATGATGGATATGTGTTAGATCTGAGTACTGATAATTTGGAGACTGTTTTTACAACATACGGTCCGAGAGTTTCCGTTTCATCTAAAGAATTCGATGATATTTATCTTTTCAGTTCATTATTGGGTAAGGTATGGAAATATGATCGGGAATCAGATAAAATAATAGAATTGAGCGGAAAATTTGAGGGGATTACTTGTATGAGAGTCTGTGACGATGATATTATAGTTCATGCAAACTCTGAAGTATACTATTTCCCCAACGGTTCATTTATTGTAGAAGAATAATTGTGGTGCGTATTAAGCACATTTTTGTTAAATTTACCATATATGCTTGAAAATATTACAATTATAAGATACAATATATGGTGTGGTATTCCACGTAATTATGTATATTTAAAGTTATATAAATGAAAGGTGAATGTAAACTATGAACTACAACAAGAAAAATGTTGAAGATATCGACGTTGCCGGTAAAAAAGTCCTCGTTAGATGTGACTTTAACGTACCCCTCAAAGACGGCGTTATCACAAGCGACAAGAGAATCGTAGGCGCTCTCCCCACAATCAATTACCTCCTCGGCAAAGGTGCTAAAGTTATCCTTTGTTCTCACATGGGTAAACCCCACGCTATTCTTACAGAAGGCTTCGGTCTTGATAAGAAAGAAAAAGCTAAGGTTGCTGCTCTTCCCGAAAGCGAACAGGCTGCTGCTAAAGCTGAACTTATCGAAAAGGCTAAAAAGAACGACCCTGTTAAATTCACTCTCAAACCCGTTGCTGACAGACTTAATGAACTCCTCGGCAATAAAGTTACATTCGCTACAGATATCGTAGGCGAAGACGCTAAAGCTAAGATCGCTGCTCTTAAAGAAGGTGAAGCTGTTCTTCTCGAAAACGTTCGTTTTGACGCAAGAGAAACAAAGAACGATCCTTCTTTCTCCAAGGAACTCGCTGACCTCGCTGAAATCTTCGTAAACGATGCTTTCGGTTCCGCACACAGAGCTCACAGCTCCACAGCAGGCGTTGCTGATTACCTCCCTGCAGTTTGCGGTTACCTTATCGAAAAAGAAATCTCCGTTATGGGTAAAGCTCTCGAAGATCCTGCAAGACCTTTCGTTGCTATCCTCGGCGGTGCTAAAGTTTCCGATAAGATCGGTGTTATCAACAACCTCATCGAAAAGGTTGATACACTTATTATCGGTGGTGGTATGGCTTATACATTCTTCAAAGCTCTCGGTAACAACGTTGGTACATCTCTCTGTGAAGATGACAAAGTTGAACTTGCTAAAGAACTTATGGCTAAAGCTAAAGCTAAAGGTGTTAGCTTCCTTATCCCCGTTGACAACGTTATCGGTCGTGAATATGCTCCCGATACAACACATATGACTATCTTCTCCGATTCCATTCCCGACGGTTGGATGGGTCTCGATATCGGCGAAAAGACTCAGGAACTTTATGCAAAATCCATTAAAGGTGCAGGCACAGTAGTTTGGAACGGTCCTATGGGCGTTTCTGAATGGGACAACTTTGCTGCAGGTACGATCGCAGTAGCTAAAGCAGTTGCTGAAACTGATTCTGTTTCCATCATCGGTGGCGGTGACTCTGCTGCAGCTGTTGAAAAACTCGGTTTTGCTGACAAGATGACACATATTTCTACAGGTGGCGGCGCATCCCTCGAATTCCTCGAAGGTATCGAACTCCCCGGTATTGCATGTCTTCTCGATAAATAATTGATTTAAAATAATCCGACAAATGGGCGGCAAATATATCCGCCCGTTGTCGCATATATTGAATAAAGAAAGAGGTCTACATAAATGAACAAGAATCTCAGAAAAACAGTTATCGCAGGTAACTGGAAAATGAATAAAACTCCTTCCGAAGCTCTTGAATTCGTAAAGGAACTCGCTCCTATTGCTGACAACGCTGATTGTGACGTTGTAGCTTGCGTACCTTATGTTTGTCTCCAGAACGCTCTTGCTTCTGCTGCAGGTTCAAAACTCAAGATTGGTGCTCAGAACCTTCACTGGGAAGCTAAAGGTGCTTACACAGGTGAGATCAGCGCTGATATGCTTAAAGATCTTGGCGTAGAATACGTTATTATCGGTCACTCCGAAAGAAGACAGTACTTCGCTGAAACAGATGTTACTGTAAATAAAAAAGTCGTTTCTGCTCTTGCTGCAGGTCTCAAACCCATTCTTTGCGTTGGCGAACTCCTCGCTGAAAGAGAACAGGGTATCACAGCTGAAATCGTAAGAATGCAGACTAAAGTTGCTCTTATCGGTGTTGAAAAAGAATCTCTTAAAGATATTATCATCGCTTACGAACCTGTTTGGGCTATTGGTACAGGTAAAACTGCTACATCTGATCAGGCTGACGAAGTTTGCGGTATCATCAGAGATGTAATTGCTGAACTTTATGACAAAGATGCTGCTGAAGGAACAACGATTCAGTACGGTGGTTCTATGAACGCAGGCAATGCGAAAGAACTCCTTTCTAAATATCATGTCGACGGCGGTCTTATCGGCGGTGCGTCTTTGAAATCTGCTGATTTTGGTATTATAGTTGACGCTGCAAAATAATTGCGTTTGACTTTTAGTAAATACCGAGCATTTGACCAAACACCAAGTGTTCGGTATTTTGTTTATATAGAGAATATTTGATGCTAACCGTAATTGCATTCGTGCTGATCGGTCATCATGTGTTATTTTTTTTATTTGTTTTTGGAGGTTTTCCTTATGTTTGAACATGAAATTTTGACCTATTTGCGCGATTTAAATCTTGTATCCATATCATTAAGATTAGTATTAGCTCTTTTTCTTGGTGGTGCTATTGGGTTTGAACGAGGCAGACGTGGTCGTGCCGCAGGCTTCAGAACTCATATTATTGTATGTTTAGGTGCTACTATGGCAACAATGACAGGACAGTTCATAATTGAAGTCCTTGGGCTCGCAGGCGACCCCGCACGTCTTGGCGCTCAGGTAATTTCCGGTATTGGTTTCCTGGGTGTCGGAACAATTCTTGTTACAGGTAAAAGCCAGGTAAGAGGTCTTACAACAGCCGCAGGTCTTTGGAGTACTGCAGCTGTCGGTCTTTCCATTGGTATCGGTTTTTATGAGGCGGCTATTCTTTGTACTTTGCTTCTTTGTTTTACAATTATTGTTCTTCATCACCTTGATAATCTTTTCTTTGCGAATAAAGCAGATATTGATGTTTATATAGAGATTGCTGATGTACGCCATATAAATAAAATTTTAAAAGATATTACTGAAAAAGGATATCATGTACACAACATAGAGATCAAGCCGTCTCGTACAGGCAAGGATAATATTGGGCTTGATGCGACTATTGATTCAATGAAAAAGAAAAAACGCAGTGATATTGTATACGAGATCTCTACTATCGAAGATGTCGTTGTTGTATTTGAGACAATGTAACGGGAGAATTATGCATAAACTTTTTTTTGATGTTCCCGAAGGGGCAACTGAAATTACGGTTGAAGGCGAGGACTTTGCACATCTTACCGTTTTGAGGATCAAAGCGGGAGAGACTGTGACCGTAAGTGACGGTGTTTCAAGATGTTATACGGCAACAGCTGAATCGTTCAGTAAAAAGGGTGCGGTTTTTTCTCTTTCGAACCCCAGACCTTTTGAAGTTGAGTCGGATGTTAAAATAACTGCATACTGTGCATTACTTAAAAGTGGGAAAAGTGACGGTGTCATTCAGAAAGCCGTTGAACTTGGTGCTGCTGAAATAGTTCTTTTTCAGAGCAAAAACTGTGTTGCCGAGGCTTCTTCCGAAAAAGGAGACAGGAAGCTTGAGCGATGGAATAAGATCTCCCGCCAAGCGGCAATGCAAAGCGGCAGGGATATCATTCCAAATGTCAGAGGCGTAATTTCATTTAAAGAAATGATTGCGGAATTAAAGACTAAAGATATCTCTATGTTTCTTCATGAGAAGGCTGAGTATTCCTCATATGAGCTTTTGAGCAAGTCTTTGAAAGTTTCCACCATAGGATTTGCTGTCGGTCCAGAAGGCGGTTTTACAGACTCTGAGGCTGATGAAGCTACTTCTAATAATATCCCGTTGATTTCTCTCGGAAAACGCATTCTCCGCGCTGAAACAGCACCTTTATGTATTCTTTCCATTTGCGGTGCATTATTTGAATAATTGAAAAGGACATTTTCGTTGGAAAATGTCCTTTTATGCTAATTAGAGTTTTTTGAGGGTAATAAGAACTGAAGTATATAATGGAAGTTTGAGGATGTGAGCACCATCTTTGCCGAAAAATGTTTCTTCTGAAACAGGTTCTGCATTGTGGTCTTTATCAATGATTTTGTATGTAGCTTTTACTCCGTTGTCGCTACTGAAGCCTTTCCAATCAATGCGGAGATTTTTAGTTTCAGCTTCACAACCTGTACCGTCATAACTGTTTTCGTCTTTGTAGTAAGTTACCAATATAGAAGCTTCATTACCGTCGTTTGAAACTGCTGCTGCAGTATATACATGTTCGGTGTCGCAATCACAAGAGACTTCGTTTCCAAGAAGGAAGAGACGTGAGTAGTTATAAATACTGTAGTATGGCTTTAATGGGAGATATGTATCTTTATTAAAAAGTCCGTTCCACATTGAGGGCATTGCGGCATCATAATACATAAGATGGTCAAGCGGTGATTTTTGACACTCCATCATTACGGCTGAAACAAATGCAGAACCCTTTAATGAGGGAATTACCTTTTTGTTATAGCGCATTACTTCGCCGGACTCCCATCCGCGAACGTAGTTCCATTCGTTGAGTATTGTTTCTGTGTTGTAGTATCCGTTTTTGTTGAAGAGTTCTCTGGCAATCTCACAGTGCTCTGCAATTTCTTTGGGGTCAGTTCCGTACCAATGGAAAGAGAAGAAGTCCATGGGTGTGGGGTCATTTTTATCTCTTGTAAGATATTCAAAGAATGGCTTGAGGAAATGATCGTTAGTAGATCTGGTAAGTGCGGGACCTCCGATTTTGAGGTCTGGGAAGCATTTTTTCAAATGGCGCGCTGTTATATCATAAAGTTCGTAGTATTCTTCCTGTTTTCCTTTCCAGCAAGCAGGGTAGTAATCAGGTTCGTTCCAAATTTCCCAATATTCGATACCGAGATGAGTTCCATCTGCCCAGCCCTCGTTCATGTGGCGGATGATATGCTCGCATATGCGTGCAAATTTATGGAAATCTTTAGGAGGGTTTGCTCCGTATTTTTTTGATTCGTGTTCGATCTTATTACCTAAGCGGTAAAAAACCTTTGTACCTGTGTCTGTAATCGCCTTGTTATATTCGTCAGTCAGCCAAAAGTCGTATGATTCGGGATCGTTCTCATCAGCATCAAAGTTCGGGAATATTGCAAGTATATCCACAGAGTGAGGAGCTCCATAACATGTCCAAAAGTTTGCATCATGATTTCGAGCGAAAGGAATTGCCGCTTCTGTGTAATATTGCGCATTTGAATCTCCGGAAGCGTGAGCTCTTTGCCCGATTGGACCGTTATTAACGGAATGCATGGGCTTTATTTTGCCTGTAATCTGTGAAAAATCAGCTTTTACAAAAGTTTGTTCCATAGTTGAATACCTCATTTTATTTTTTTAAATTATAGCATATACTGAATATTTTGTCAAGTACTGATTATAATTTTTTGTTAAAATATCTCCCTCTTCTGTTGTGAAGTGGGAGATATCTTTTCTGAATTTATTAGCTTATTTAATGATTTCGCCTTCAACTGTGCCTGCGATAGCAGCGGCGTTAGCTTCGTCTGTGTCAATGTGCATAGCAGCAGCAAAATTGGGATGAACTCTTACTACAACATCGCCGAAAGTAGTTGTTCTGTCAGCTGTTTCAACTTTAACGCTTACAATCTGCTTGTCAACAACGCCCATTTCTTCAGCGTCAGCAGGTGTGAGATGGATGTGTCTCTTTGCAGCGATAGCGCCAACGGGAATTTCAACTTCACCTTTGGGACCAACGATCTTAAGACCGGGTGTGTTTTCGATGTCGCCGGATTCTCTTACGGGAACTTTGATACCGAGAGCTCTTGCATCTGTGAGGGAGAGTTCTACCTGAGTAGCTTTTCTTTCGGGACCGAGGATGGAGATGTTTTTGAGTTCGCCTTTGGGACCTACAAGGTTAAGTCTTTCTTCGCAAGCAAACTGACCGGGCTGAGAAAGATCTTTCTTGTTTGTGAGCTGATAATCCTTACCGTAGAGAATGTCAAGGTCTTCTCTGGATACATGGATGTGTCTAGCTGATGTTTCAACCATTACTGTGTTTTTCATTGTATTTTTTCCTTTCTTTTTTACACTCCGAGTATTTCGCATTGAGATCCGCTTTTCGGGTGTAATCTTTCTTTTTTATAATTATTAAGTTTAATTATACATAGATCAATTAAGGGCGGCACCCAATGCAGTTGCGTATTCTGCGTGTTCGGGTAAATGGAATCTTATTCCGTGGAGAGCGCTTATGGCATTAAAAAGTTCCGCTGTTTTGGGAACTGTTGTCAGATTTCCGCAGAGGATAACATCTTTTGTCTTTTCTGCACGGCAAGCAAATACAGCCATCATGCCTATGGTCTGGAATACCATGTTTATAAGGCCAAGTGCAATATCTCCTTTTGTTGCATAGTCAGATATTTTTCCGAAGTTTGATGCGGTTGTATGAAGCGGTAGGGTAGAGGTTGATGATTTTGAAATATCGCCGACCGTAAGGTCAACATTTGAAAGGTCGCCTGATTCAGCGAGTTCGCATATACTGCCGAAGTTGTTGATATCAAGCAATTTGGAAGAAAGTCCGATAAGTGTTCCGCCTCCGACCCCTGAACCACCTAAATGTTCAGTTTCGACAACTCCATTTTCTTTATGTGCTTTTACAAAGGCTGTACCTGTACCCATACTGATGATTATTGCTTTGTCAAGGTTTGCAAGCTGAAGTCCGCCTTTACCTATGGCTTTGAATTCCGTAACTTTTTCTGTGGGAATACCGTACATGTCCTGTTTTATGTATGAAGAGCCAACGCCCGTAATTTTAATTTTTGAAATGTCTGAAAGTTCAAGATTATTTTCGTTCATGTATCGACCCAATGCACCGTAAAGAGATGTAACAGGATCTGTCGCTTTGACCTGAAGCGGATTCATTTGTACACCGTCTTTTATACCGATGATCTTCGTGATCGTTCCACCGATATCTATACCGATTACTATCATGTAAAATTCATTCCTTTCAATGATTTGTACATTCACTATATATAATAACACTTTGTGATGAATATGTCAAGTACCTTTTTATGACGATTTTACATAAATGGGATAATTTAAGAAAAACCCAAAGCGGAAATCAATATAATCTCAGCTTTGGGTCTAAATTCATATTTGAGTTTTTACCGACTGATTATTTTGTGTAGTTGTCAAAATAACCTTTGATAAGAATGATAGGTGTTCCTTTATCGCCACTTCCGGAGGTAAGGTCGCTGAGTGAACCTATAAGGTCTGTGAGTCTTCTGGGTGTTGTTCCCTGAGATTCCATTTTACCTACGAGATTTCCGTCTTTTGATTTGATTCTTTCGGAAATAGCTTTTTTGAGTTCTTCGCCTTCGAGATCTGCAAAATCATTATCTGCAAGATATTTGATCTTGATCTCATTGGGCTGACCTTCAAGACCTTCTGTATAAGCAGGGCTTACAACGGGGTCTGCGAGTTCCCAGATCTTTCCTACGGGATCTTTGAAAGCACCGTCACCGTAGATCATGGCTTCAACTTTAACACCTGTACGAGCCATAATTCCGTCCTGGATAGCTTTTACTACGGGCATACATTCTCTAGGGAAGAGTTTTACTGTTTCTTCTGTAGCTTTGTTACTTCCGAGGAGACCGTATTGTTCGTTGCATCCGCTTCCGTTTACAGGAGCGCTGAGAACATCATCAAGACCGTATACCTTTTCAGCACCTGCGGCTTTAAGAAGTCTCTTGGTTCTTTCTCTTGAATGAATATCGCAAGTAAGTACAGATTTTGTATAATTCAAAATAGTGCGGCAGTCATTTGCAAGAATAACTTCAACTTCGCAACCTTCACCCTGAATGAGTTCTTTATAAAACTCAATGTAGTCAACACCTGTGAAAGGATGCTTAACGATACCGAAAAGTTCTCTGTATTTAGCTTCAGTGAGAACATCTGTCCAAGGATTTACGCCTTTTTCGTCAAGTTCGTCAAGGCTTACAAGATGGTTTCCTACTTCATCGGAAGGATAGCTAAGCATAAGAACGATCTTTTTTGCGCCTCTTGCGATACCTTTAAGACAAACGGAAAATCTGTTTCGGCTTAGAATCGGGAAAATAACACCTACAGTGTCATCTCCGAATTTGTTTTTAATATCTTCAGCGATGTTGTCAATAGACGCATAGTTACCCTGAGCTCTTGCAACAACAGCTTCTGTAACTGCAATAACGTCTTTTTCCATTAGTTTCATGTTTGCAGATTCAACAGCATTTATAACGCTGTCAACGACGATCTGAGCAATATCGTCGCCTTCTCTGATGATAGGTGCGCGAACACCCATTGACATTGTGCCGATTAAACGTTCTTCCATGTTTATATTCCTCCAAAATGGTAGAATTCCGAAGCTTGAGAACTTCGGAATTCAGAATGTGATGTGCAATGGAGCTGGTAATCGGATTTGAACCGATGACCTGTTCATTACGAGTGAACTGCTCTACCTACTGAGCCATACCAGCACGAGGTAAAACCGAAGTCTCAGCTACCGTGGTTTTTAAATACAAGCTATTATACCACAAAATCTCTGATAATGCAACAGGTTGAGAGAAAAAATCAAAAAAAAACCATATTTTAATTCGTTTCAATTTAATTTTTAAGCTTTTTCGGCATCAATCCGAATTTTGGCGATGTTTTAAGTATATACAGACCGATAATTCCTTGCAAACAGCCGAATATCATCATCAGAAGCTGTACTCCGATCACTTCAATTCCGAAAATATTGAATGTTATATTCTCTGTCAGATCAATGAATCCCGTAGCGGTGAAAGAACCAAGAAAAGCGGTGATATTGATTATCAGCGTGTAAAAAACGAGATAGTTACTTCTTCCTTCTTCTGGCAATGCAATGTATTGAATATTAGCGTATGCAAGGTTCATTCCCACGCCGAGGACATGTTGAACAAGACGAACAGTCATTACCAGCCAGAAATAATTATCCTCGGTAGCAAATCCGTACATAATGTTTGTGGGTAAATGCATTATTGCCGTAATGGCGAATGTCTTGAGCCAAGACCATTTTTTTAATATTTTTACCCAGAAAGGAGAGAATACTATCAGAAATACAGCATAAGCGGCATCCATACTGTTTATAAAAATATAAGGAATATTGCAGTCGTTGAGCAGGTAGTAGCTAAAAAGGCTTGTAAGTGAAGACGAAAATTGCCACATAGCTATAATTGACATTGTAAACATGTAAGGTTTATTTTTGAAAGGTAAAACGAATACATTCTTGAATCTTACTTTCTCTGTCTGGGGATATGAGTATTCTTTGGGAGCCAGCATTATAACCATTTCAATTATTGCAAGTGCATAAGCGATATATCTGAAAGTTGTTATGATCTCAAGCTCATGAGGTGTACCGCTGAGAGCGTCTGCAATGGAGCTTGATGTCAGTAAGGTGATTGCAGCAAATATCATGCTTGTTATTTGCTGGAAGGAGAAATATTTTGCGCGGACATCGTCAGGTATAAAATTCAGATGCCATACTGTGTATCCTGATGTTATCAAAGCGTTTATAAGGCTTGCAATGAAAACGATACATCCGAAACCTACAACTTTTAATGTCGGGTCTTTTACGAAAACAGGTAAAAGTGTAATTCCCATTATATTTACTGTGAAATATAATGTTCTCATCCAAAAGAGATACCATTTTCTCCGTTTGAGTTTTTCAAGTATCATCGGGGCAAAGATACTGAAACAGCTTGCAATGTACGGTAGAAAAGAAATAATACCCACATTTACAATATCTATATTATTTCCGATAAGGAAGCCTGTATAAAACACACCTGCCGTAAGGTAGCTTATTACCATGTCCATTACGGCATTTGTAAGCATTACAATTCTGCCACGTGATTCGTGTGTTTTAAAGTTGAATACCTGAAAGAATCCCAATGATGACAGTTTCATTTTATACGTTCTCCCTTGTTAAAATAATCGGTATTTTACCAATGCAATTATAGCACAATAAAATGAGTTTGTCAATACTGTTTTAATCATTTTCTGACAAAAATTTTTCAGTTGCGGCAAAGAAGATCAATGCGAGTTTTTGCCTGTATTTTTCATCCGAAAGCAACTCAAAATCCTCCTTATTTCCCAGGAAACCGCATTCAATCAAAACGGATGGATTCTCCAGATGTTTCATCAGATAAACCGTATTCGGTGTGGCTTTGACTTCTCTCATTCGTGTAGCCAATGAGCTTTCTGTCATTTTTTCATGGATTTTTTCTGCCAGAATTTTGCTCTGTTCATTTTTTATGCCGTAAAAGACCTGAAAACCTTTGTCGCGGGAAGCAGGGGAGAAGTTCATGTGTATACTCAAGAATACAGCATTTGGATATTCTTTTCCAAGTGCTTCTCTGTTGTAAATATCTTCTGTTTTGTTAAACCCATCATGACCGTCAGTATCATCATCTGTTGTTCTCGTCATTTTGACATCATAACCTGCAAGAAGAAAAATATCTCTCAGTTTCAAAGCCGTACTCAGGTTGAAATGTTTTTCCGAAGCATTGTATAATCCTGTTGCGCCTCCGTCTGTTCCACCGTGTCCCGCATCAATGATCACGATGGGCTTGGGTTCCGTAAATGTTTCATTAAACGTAAAAATGTGTGATGAAAATAGAAATAATGATAAAAGACACAAAATTTTTCTCATTTGAGCTCCTTTTTTTAGAGTTAGGTATTGAAATTTCCACCATTTTGTAGTATAATTACTCGGTAGATATTATTTATATTATTATTCGGAGGTATATTTTATGTTTTCTGCAGGCGATTTCAGAAACGGTGTTACATTTGAAATGGAAGGCAACGTATATAGCGTTGTAGAATTCCAGCATGTTAAACCCGGTAAAGGCGCAGCTTTTGTAAGAACAAAAATCAAGAACGTTGTAACTGGCAGCGTTGTTGAAAAAACTTTCTCACCCACAGACAAATTCCCCACAGCATTTGTTGAAAGAAAGGAAATGGAATATCTTTATACAGATGGCGAACTCTATTATTTCATGGACAATGAAACATACGAACAGATTCCCCTCAATGCAGATGTTCTTCCCGACAACTTCAAGTTTGTTAAAGAAAACACACCTTGTAAGATCCTTTCTATCAAAGGTAATGTATTCAGCGTAGAACCCCCGTTCTTTATTGATCTTCTTGTTACAGAAACAGAACCCGCTGTAAGAGGCGATACATCTAACAACGCTATGAAGAACGCTACTCTTGAAACAGGCGCTGTTATTAAAGTTCCTCTCTTCATTGAAGAAGGGGAAAAGATCCGTATCGACACAAGAACTTGTGAATATATGGAAAGAGCGTAAGCTTTTTTATAAAATCCGGAGAATGTCCGAAGAGGTGAGATCATGAACTACAGCGACGAAATAGCAAAACTTGCAAAATTGGCGGCACTTCAGCGAGACAGCGGCAAGGTCGATCCCGTTACAGAGGAGATCATCGAAGGTCTGCTGACTGTTGTGAAGCGTCTTTCTTCCGATTATGCCGAACTCAATGAGCGACTCAGACAGAATGAGGAAATTTCCGAAAGTTTGAGTATGGATATTTTTGATATTCAGTCACTTGTTCTCAAGCAAACAAACGCCGATACAAACGGAGATCTCACAGGCGTAGATCTGGCACAGTTTTTCGCACAGATGAACCAAGAGGATGATGACGACGAGGACGAGCACGATCATTGTGATTGCGGCTGTGACCATGAACATCATCACCACTATCATGTTGACGAGGATTACGACGAAGAAGAAGGCGACGAAGGTTCAACTTTTGTCCGTTGTCCTTTCTGCAATACGTTGATCTTCGGAGACACCTCTGCGAATAAATTCCAATGCCCATTCTGCGGAGGATCATTTACACGTGACGATATAGTCTAACTGAAAAACAAATTAACCACCTCATCAAAACGATGGGGTGGTTATTTCTTATAGTTTTTTGATAGTATATTCTAATGCTTTTGTTCATTTCCCAAGTGTTGGATCATTAAAATTGCTATGTGTAAAGCGGTTATCAGGAAACTTACTATGTTATAATAGGCAATTCCGTACAGCAACGGCAAAACTGATGTGACGGTTGCCAATATTGCTACGAGACCGATTATGTTATTCATCTTCTTTTCGCTGAAATTCGATACAAGTATAAGCATCGCCAACACACATGAGAGTATTGCCGTAAGGAAAGGTCCGAAGTTTGCGTATCCGAAAGGTGTCAGGTCAAAATATGAGTAAGTGTATCTCAGAATTGTATTTGTTTCGGGGTCTCCCATGAAATTGCAAACAGCTCCATAAGGAATTATCTCAAGAACAAGTATAGCAATTATGAGTATAAGGCTTATTATTTTCGTTTTTTTCATTGTAGTTCGTCCTTTCTGATTTGTTTTCTGTTTCAGAATTCAATTCGTATAATCATTGGACATCCGTTTTCAATAACATTTATATTTCTGAGTCTCAAATGAGGAGGGTTACATATGCCATATTTGCCGGTGTAGTCTTCTGGATATGTTTCTACGGAAAAATCTATACTTTCACATGTATTGAGTATTGTCACGGATTTCGGAAGCTTATTAATTGGCGCAAGTGAAATACCTGTGCAATCAAGATTTTTTATATGGATGTAATATATATTATCTTTTTTTGCAGCCCAGAAAATATCTGAAGAAAACTCATTGCACGGTTGTACGCCTTTGCTGAAGGCTTCTTTTACGGAATTATACCAGATTCCACATTTTCTTACAAGCTCAACTGCTTTTTCGGGAATTATACCGTCTGCGTCAGGACCTACGTTCAGCAGATAACTTCCGCCCATCAGCAGTATTTTATCAATGCTTTGAGTCAAATACGCTTGTGTATGATAATCCTCATTTATCCTGTATGCCCAACTTTGACTTCCCACGGAATCACATGCTTCGGTGTATCTTTCGAAACATTCTCCGTCTGGGATACTTCTTTCAGGTGTGGAAAAATCACCTTCGGAGTAGCCTCTGTCGTTGATAAGGATTCCCGGCATAAGAGATCTGACGAGTTCATTCAGGGACGGATCATATATTTGGGGTGGAATATCCCAGAACCATGTATAAATAGGACCGTAATTTGACAAAAGCTCACGAACCTGGGCTTTAACATATTGACGGTATGATATATTGTCCGGGACATCTCCATCTTCAGGATCACATTGATGTGACGATAAAGGATTATATCCATCGTGTCTGTTCCAGTCTGGGATAGAGTAGTATATAGACAATGCCATTCCGTGCTTTTGACATGCTTTTGAAAGTTCTGCCAAAAGATCTCTTCCGCATGTTTTCACTGAATTGAATTCTGTTTCTGCAGTATTCCACATGCAGAACCCATCGTGATGTTTAGCTGTGAAACAAATATATTCCATTCCGGCTTCTTTTGCAAGGAGTACCCATTTTTCAGGGTCGTATTTTTGCGGATCAAAAACAGATACTTTTTCTGCATATTCTTTTCGTCCGATGCCAAGTCTCATTCGTACCTGTTCCTGCCAACCAAGTACAGCATAAGCACCCCAATGGATAAACATTCCAAATCTTTTAGGCATTGTAATCATAATATAATCACCCTAATTTTTTAAAAAAAGTATTCTCTCCGCAATTTCAGCCGCATCACCGATTATTTCTTTGCATGGACGCTTTTTATAATATTCAGCAGTTCTGTCTTCAGGTGTAGGATCGTCTGCGCCTTTTATGTTCAGTCCCAAAAGTTCTCTGCAAACAATACTTCCGTGAATATCTTTAAATTCTTTAGCCAGAAGTTGAACCAATTCGTAGTGCTTCTTTTTTGCTTCTTTGTCTTTTGGGTCGCTGTATCCCTTTTTTATTCCCGCAACAAGGAACATTCCACTGACCGCACCGCAGACTTCTCTCAGCCTGCCCATTCCTCCGCCGAAGGAGCAAGCCATCATTGCTGCGGTATCTTTGTCCAGCCCCAATTCTTCGCAGAATGCGACCATTATAGCCTGTGCGCAATTATATCCTTCGAGAAAATTATTCATTGCTTTTTCTCTGTATGTCATAGTGTTCACCGTACCTTTTATTTTAATTATACACTATGTGAGCCAATTTGTCAAGTGTATTAGACCAAGTTTCAACAAAGTAATGAACTCCCGATTTGTAACTTGACTTTTTCAATATTTTGAGGTATACTTATAATACAACATAAAATAAAAGAAGGTAATAATTTTGAGCGAAGAATGCACACATAATTGCAGTACATGCAATAAGAACTGTTCTTCAAGAGATCTAAGAGAACAGCCTCACAGCATGTCAAGTGTAAAAAAAGTAATCGGTATCGTCAGCGGTAAGGGTGGCGTAGGTAAATCCCTCGTAACATCACTCCTTTCCGTTATCATGAAGCGCAGAGGCTATAACTCCGCTATTCTTGATGCAGATATCACAGGTCCGTCCATTCCCAAAGTATTTGGCATGAACAAAGAAAAAGCTATGGGGGACGAAAACGGTATTTATCCTGTCAGAACAGCTACAGGTATTGATATGATGTCCGTAAATCTTCTTCTTGAAGATGAAACAGAACCCGTTATCTGGAGAGGTCCCGTTATTGCAGGAACTGTTAAGCAGTTCTGGACAGATGTTATCTGGAGCGACATAGATTGGATGTTCGTCGATATGCCTCCGGGAACAGGTGACGTTCCTCTTACAGTTTTCCAGTCTCTTCCTGTTGACGGTATCATCGTTGTTACATCTCCTCAGGAACTTGTTTCGATGATCGTTGGTAAGGCTGTTAAAATGGCTAATAAGATGGATATTCCCGTACTTGGACTTGTTGAGAATATGTCTTATTTCAAATGTCCCGACTGCGGAAAAGAACATAAGATCTATGGGGATAGCCATATTGAAGAAGTTGCTGCTCAGTACGGTATTGAAAATATCGCGCGTCTCCCCATTGACCCCAAACTTGCCGCTGCTTGTGACAAAGGTGCTATTGAACTTTTCGACGGCGAATGGCTTGACGCTATTGCAGATATGCTTGAAAAGCTTTAATTTAAATTTAAGGGAAATCTTTGGGATTTCCCTTTCTTCATAAGAGGATGAAAATATGAACGTTTTAATTGCTCCTGATTCATTCAAAGGTAGTATGACAGCTGAAACTGTAGCAAAAGTGATTGCCGAAAATCTTGTTTTGCCTCCCAAAAGTGATATAGTCAGACTTCCCATGTCTGACGGCGGCGAAGGCTTTTCCGAAACCGTAACTGCTGCCTGTAATGGTGAGACGGTGACAGTTAAAGTGAAGAATCCACATGGAAAACTTATAAAAGCCTCCTACGGTATCATAAAAGATAAAGTCAAAACAGCTGTAATTGATGTTGCTTCTGCTTCGGGACTTATTCTTATCAGCAAATTTGACAGGGATCCTGTAACCTCTTCTACGTACGGAACAGGGCAAATGATACTTGATGCGATTAATAAGGGATGTAAAAAAATAATTCTCGGTCTGGGCGGAAGCGCTACAAACGATTGCGGAACAGGAATATTAAATGCCTTGGGTGTTCGTTTTTATACGAAAAATAATGTTGAGATAAAAAATATTTGCGGTGGAAACCTCTGTGATGTTGACTTAATAGACGATTCTGGAATTTCCAAAGAAATGAAAAAAACAGAATTCCTCATTGCCTGTGACGTTGACAATCCTCTTGTAGGTGAAAATGGTGCCGCTTATGTTTATGCACCTCAGAAAGGCGCAACAAAGGACGGGGTAGTGTTCCTGGACAGGAATCTCCGTCAATTTGCAAATGTTATTTTTGAAAAATACCGCAAAGATATCGCTACAATGAAGCACGGTGGAGCTGCTGGCGGTATAGCCGCGGGACTTTCGGTATTTTTTAATACGAAAATAAAAAGCGGTTTTGATATAGTTGCATCGGTTACAAATCTGGAAGAAAAAGTCAAAAGGTCAGACCTTGTCATAACAGGGGAGGGCTGTACGGACAGTCAGTCACTGAGAGGTAAATTACCCGTACAAGTGGCGAGTATTGCCGCAAAATACGGTAAAAAATGTATTCTTATCAGCGGAAATGTTCTTCTTTCCGAGGAAGAAATTGCTTCAAGCGGTTTTGAGTCCTGCCATAAAACGATGCTTCCCGATGATACGGTTGAAGTAGCAATGAAAAACGCGGAATCAAGACTTGCCGAATGTGTTAGAAATTTGAATTTTTAAAATCAGATAACATTACAATAAGAAGCGTTGTCTTTCTTTGGAATAAAACTTAATATTTTACATATTAAGTGTAGAAATTTGATATAAAGCCTTGACGATTATTTTTTATATGATATACTGAAATTGAATAAAAAATAAGGAGTGTCGGTTTTCTTTTGAAAGGGTACGGGAAAACTTCTCTTTATACGGAAAAGTTTTCCCGCTATTTTATTATCCTTTCAATCCAATACTGTCAACTGCTTTCCTGCAAGTGCGGCATCAACAGCGTCAGGAATTTTTTCCATGATTGCCACCAATGAATTTGGTTTTTCTATGGGGTCATCCTGTTCAAAGGGTACAAAATATATGTTTTTCATATTCATAAGGTATCCCAGATTTTTCGCATTGTTCGCCAGAGCATCGTTAGACGAGACCGCGATTATCACAGGTCTGTCGTTTCTTAAATGAGCTTTTACTGCCAATGTCACCGAAGTGTCTGCGATGCCGAGCGAAAGTTTTGCCAATGTATTTCCTGTACAAGGCGCTACAACGAGGGCATCAAGGAGCTTTTTCGGTCCGAAAGGTTCGACTTCAAAAACTGTGTGAAGAACTTTCTTACCTGATATCTTTTCCAACTCAGCAACAAAATCTTCAGCTTTTCCGAATCTTGTGTCTGTGTGATATGATGTTGAGGACATTACGGGGATTATATCGTATTTTTCGGCAAGGTTTTCAGCTGCTTTCAGGGCTCTTTTGAAAGTGCAGAACGAGCCACACATGGCAAATCCGACAGTTTTTCTTTTATTCTGTTCCATTTTTTAAGCCCTCCTGTTTGATAATGTTCAAGATAGTATCTTTTACAAATTCTCCCGCTGTTGCAGGGGCTACTTTTCCGGGCAAAGATAAAGACCATATTGTATCTATTCCGCAAAGACGAGCTTCTTCAAAGTCTATTCCACCGGGCTTTGATGCGAGGTCAATATAAAGCGTGGATTTTTTTGAGTTTTTCAGAACTGTTTTGTCTATGACAGGTGCGGGTACTGTATTAAAAACAATATCATATTGGGAAATTATGCTTTCCAGTTCTCCTGTAAGTACAGGATTCATTCCGTAAGCTTTTATCCATGCAAGGTCTTCAAATTTTCTCGCTGAAACCGACACGTTTACATTAAGACCTTTAAGCATTGAAGAAAGGACTTTTCCGATCCTACCGTAGCCTACAACGAGACAATTACTTCTGCTTAACGTGTAAGGTCTTTCCTCCATAGCTGTCTGTATAGCTCCCTCAGCGGTCGGTATTGCGTTTAATATCTGCAATTCTTCTCTTTCAAAGTAATCTATGGTTTTTATACCTCGTTTGTTAAGGTCATGGCTTGAAAATTTTCCTCCGAGAACAAGCATTTCTTTAGTAGTCAGATCATAGATCTCATTCATTTTTGTGCTTTTTTTCGAATACGGTGCATTAAGAGTTACACCGTCTGTACTGTAAGGTAATGGCAAGATGATATAGTTGCAAGACTTCATTACACTTTTCAGGTCATTATATACAGTCAATCCTTCGGTAGAATCCGTGTAACCGTCAAAACCGTAAAGTTTTACGTCACACCCCGATTTTGACAGTCCTGAAGCCATGTGCAGTTGACGCAGATCTCCTCCAAGGACTGCAAATCTAAGAGATTTATATGTAGTGGTATTCATAATTTTTCGTTCCTTATATTTAAAGTTTGGTTATAAAAATTGTATTCATATCCACTAACATAATATGTAGATGTCATAATTTGTTGAATTTAATAAAACAAAAAGGCTCAACAGTTTTTATCTCTGTTGAGCCTTGATTTTATTCTTGTCCGTGACACGGTTGATCAAAAAATTCTGTGGTATTGATTACCGCAAACTCTTCCTTAACTGTAAAACCGACTTTTTCCAATTCAGGAAAGATTTTTTTGTTTTTACATGTGACAGTAGTAACTCCTCTGAGGTCAAGAGAATTTAAAACTGCTCTTACGACACCGTCAATTCTGCTGAAATTACAGCCTTCGTCAAAAATAAGTTCAGTAATTTCTCCGCGTCCGGGTGCGGCTTCGTATATACATTTTGCAAGCTCTTTTCCGTCTTCGCAGAGAGTGAAAGAACCTCCATCTAAAGTGTATTCGGGTAATATAGTGATCATTGTCAGTCTCCTTTAGTGTTTAGCTTTATACTTCTTTTTTGATTTAAATATCGTTCTGATGTCGAAATCCAAAACAAAAGCGAAAAACTTTATATCTTTGTATTTTTCCAGAATGATAAAAATTATCTTTGCAATGAAATATGCGATTATCGCCGAAACAACGCCAACGATTGCTCCTGCAAGAACATCGGTGGGGTAGTGGGCCATGAGGTAATTTCTGGAAATACACATTAATGCAACATATGGAACTGCGGCAAAAAGATACTTTTTACTTTCGCTGAGGACCAGTGCAAACATGCCTGCAGCTGCGGCAGTAGCATGTCCCGATGGAAATGAGTATCCGTTTTCTTTTGGCGAACCGATGAATTCCCACCATTCTCTGAAAATTGGATCCTCAGCCACCATAGGTCTTGGTCTTGCGACGGTATCTTTTAAAATAATGTTTGTTATGAGTGCGCCACAGCAAACAGCTCCGAAGATGCAAACGCCTGTACGACGTGTCCTGGGGAAAAGCATCAGTATAAATGCCAGCAAAAACAGCCATAAGCCCTTTTCTCCGATGAGTGTTATTATCTCCATTATCGGTGTGAGAATGTTTCCTGCAGATTCTGCGAGTGTATGGTAAAATTCAAGTATTGTAAAGTCAAAATTTCCCATTTAAATCTCTCCTTTAAGGTAGTTTTTTACCGCATTTATTGCAGAACTCAAAATCGTTTTGAGCTTTTGCCCCGCAGTATGGGCAGAAGTTGCTATCCTCTTCGTAGTTCTGACTTTCATTTGTGTTGCTTTCTTTGTAATACTTGTCAAAAGGGTCACTTTCTTCATGTCCTTCGGTGATGTCGTATATTGAATATCTGTTTTTACTTGTAGCGTTTTTGAAATTATATATTGCATTTACCACGGCAACTCCAATAAAAACGATTCCGAATAGAGCAAATATCGGTCCTGCTTCCATGGAAACGGCGCCGATAGTCCATATAACTCCGAAAACTCCTACAATTATGCACATCACACCACTCATCATAGACGGACCGCGTCCGGGTTTTATACTTTTCATAATTTACCCTCCCTAAAAACAGACTTATATATTGTTTTTATCTCTTTTCTCAGTATTTTAATATCCTGTTCTTTGTATGCAAAATGCCCTGAATTCCATAACATTTTTATTTTTATGGCAGGATTCCTTTTCAGACAACTTAATGAGCCTAAAGAGACAAGTTCATCATATCTTGATTGAAAAACGAAACAGGGAACAGTTATTTTATATATGTTTCTTCCGATCCTGTCTGACAATTCAAAAAGCTCAAGATATCTTGGTATCCATCCCAGATATTTCCAAACCATTTTGGTTGTTGAAATACTGCAGGCATTTTTAGTTGATGTCTCCTCAAAATTATCCGGATCAACGATATCAAGTATAACTTTCATTGAATTCAATACAGCTTTAGGCATTATGTGCATTTTCAACGGAACATCAAGGAGTATCATTGCTTTTATTTTTTTAGGCTTTTTTAAATATGACGACATTGAAAGAAGTGTTCCCATTGAATGAGCCAGGATTATCAGATCGTCGTAAAGCTTGCATAATTCGCATATTTGCTCATCTACCTGTCGTTCCCATTTTTTCATTGAAGTGTTTGAGAACTCTTCAACCGTTCCTCCGTGTCCGTCAAGCAGGATATTGTATATGCTCCATTCTTGGGGAAATGCAGATATCAGACAGTCGAAATGTCTCGGAGTACCCAAAATACCGTGAATCATCAAGACCGCTGTTTTAGATTCGGTTTTTCTTATATATTCTTTATGATCCACGTTTTCACCTCTTAAAGATATTTCTTTATGAATTCCAGATTCTTTTCGTCGCGGGCAAACTCATGCTCTCCCTCGAAAAGGTGGATCGTACAGTTGTCGGGAAGATTAAGCTTTTCCTTGTAGTATTCATATTCGGATTTTATCATGCCGTAATTCTTTTGGTCGAAAAGCGCGTCCTTTGTTCCCAATTCAACGAACAGGTGTCGGGGAGATATGAGTGTCATTACCTCGGGATCAAAAAACGTATTCGCCTGATCGACATAAGACCAGTCGCTCCATGCATACTGTCTTCTGTCGTTGACGAAGCATGAAGATACGGCAACCTTGATTCTTGGCTCTGCGGCTGCTGTTATGAGAGTGTACATACCGCCGTAGGAGAGTCCTGCCATTCCGATTCTGTTAGGGTCGATTTCAGGGAGAGTTTCAAAATAGTCGATGGCTCTTGTAAGACAGTATACTTCAAAGGCTGTTTTTGAGCCGCCAAGCTGTTTCATCGCAATGTCGAAAGCCTCTTTGTTGTATGGTGAGCCAAATCTGTCCTCATACCAAAGCATCAGCTGTGGCGCAAAAACACAGTATCCGGATTCAATGAGATCTCTGCCGAAATTGTTGTAGTTATCCGACGGAATCAATCCCGAAACAATCTCGGGAACACCTGCACCGCCGTGCTGCAGGATAACGAAGGGAAGGTTTTTCTTTTCTGTTTTCGGCTTGAAATATATTCCGTAGAGGTGTACCCCCTCTAAGACTTCAAGCTGCATATCGTATGCGGTGAATTTTTCGTCTTCTGCGAGAATTTCCGACTTTACGTTGATCTCATTTTTTTCGGGGTTGTTCCAAAGAGGGAAGCCAAGCTGTTTTTTGAAATCCTCCATGCGCTTTTCAATCGGCGTATTGAGAGTGTATTCTATTCTCTTTTTCTTTGCGTCTTCATATTGCTTATCCAGCCACTTCAGAGCATCGGAGTAGTATTCAGCTCTCTGTGGTTTGTTTTTTGTAAGTTCTTCAGGAATTTTTATCATATCAGTTTCTCCTTTACGTGAAGCATTCAATATATGCCACTGTTTTTAATGCTTTGAAATCAATTCTGTCTCTGCCGTATGCGTCAAAGAATATATTTGTGTATTCATCTGTGTGTAAATTGAACTGTAACGTCCAAGCCCCCCAAAAGATATCGAAATGTCTGTCAGATACTCCGCTGTTTCCGAGGTCGATAAATCCGGTAAAATTAAGGTTTTCAGCCATTACGTTAGGTAAGCAGTAGTCTCCGTGAATGAGTGTGTCTGCTTTCAGCAGATGCTTGTTTTCCTCAACGAAACTCCAAGCCTCTTCAAGTGATGCAGGTCTGTATTTTTCGGGAAGGTGAAACTCGCAGGAAAAAGAACCGTTTTTCATGCTGTTTTCTGCGTATTCAAGAACTTCTGAGAGTCTGTTTTGAATGGGGCAGTCTGAGTAGTCTCTATCGTGGAGCTTTCGGAGAAGCTTACCTGTAAATTCCGCAAGTCTGCAAGGGTCACTCAATGCTTTCGCGTGGATCAGGTCTTCACCGAAAACGCGTTCAGTCAGCAACCAGTCGTATTCGTTTGAAATATACGTCACGACTTTTGCACCAAGTCCGATTTTTCCGAAATAGTTAGTCATCAACGCTTCACGTTCAAGAGAACCTTTTTCGGATCTTTTCAGATAATAACCGCTTTCAATATCTATAAAATACACTTTTGCGGCTTTTGAGCAGCTGCTGTCGTAGATTTTATCTTTGATTATATACTTTCTGATTTCGATTGGAAAGTCTTGTGGATTTACGTTTATCGGGGTTCTTTTCATGGCTATTTCTCATTCTTTATAAACTTGATTATTGGGCTGATGTCATCTTCGAGTGAATGTGGGTGATGCTTACAATTTGGTTTTACATAATATTCAAGAGGTATATTATGCTCTTTGCAATAGTTTATCATTTTTAATGCGTTTTCTTCGAATGGAACAATTTCATCTGAGTCTCCCGCAACGAGAAGTACAGGTATATTTAGCTCAAAGAATTCTTTCAGGTTTTCAATGGGATGTCCCTTGAATTCTTTTAGAGTTTCATTTGTTAAGTTGAATTCTTCATAGACCTGTGTTCTTTCGATGCTGTTTTCCGGCGGCCAGGTCCTCATATCAAGCACTGGTGCATCAAGATATATTTTATCCACATATTCGGGATAGGATAATGCGAAATTAAATGCATATAGTCCACCGCGACTGAACCCGAAAAGAGAACATTTTTCATCAAGATCGAATTCTTTTATAACATATAAATAGAATTTATGCATTAATCTTACAGCTTCGTAAGAGCCGTATTTGTCACTTATATGGTAACATACTCTTGTGTAACCGTCGTTGCAAAGTTCAACTTCAGCCTGATCAAAAGCGTATAAAAACTCCGTTTTCCATATCCATTTTCCGTTAGGGTTTTCAGGTTTTATGACCGTAGCCTCGTAGCCGTTGAATTCGATTTTAAACTCTTTCATATTGTTATTTCCCTCTCTGTTTCATAAATGCGATCCTACAGGCACGTGCATAAGCTTCTGCGATATACTCTTCAATTTTCATATTTCCGTATTTATCGTTTTCGTGTCTGTTTGGCTTGCTTTTCGTGTTGAGTTCAAATGTGAGTATTCCGTCATAACCGCATTTATTAAGCCTTTCTGTCGCATCTGACCAATCAATTATGCCGTCAAAAGGGAGGAGATGCAGGTCATCTGTCCAATATGTCTGACCGTCAAATCTGCTGATTCCGAGATTATCGTTAAGGTGTGTCGCTATAAGTCTGTCACCGTAGAGCTCCAGAAGATTTTTGCTGTAGTTGTAACACTGTTCATGACCGCTGTCCCAGCAGAAACCTACATTTTCACAACCTTTGAAATGTTCAAGCAGTGCCGCAAGGTATTCTTCACCTTCAGTATTTTCAAAAGCGATCTTAATGCCTTTTTCGGCGGCATGCTTTACTATTTTTCCGTAATTCACAAGCCCTGCTTCAGTAGGTCCGTCACTTGGTTCAAACCCTATATATGTGTGCATTACAAGTATAGGAACATTTACATTTGCGCAGTCGTCAACACAGCGTAGAAGTTCTTCTACTGCATTATCAGCCTCTACTCCTTCAGTCCAAAGGACTGCGGCGTTTCCGAAAGGAGCATGTATCGACTGATAAATCATTCCCAATTCATCAGCAAGTAATCTGTATTCGGTTATGTTTTCATCACAATCGGAAAAAAATCCTTCAAATCCGGCTTTTTTGAAGAGTTTTATCTGTTCTGTAGCGCTTATACCGTAATTTCCAATGCCGAGGCAGAGTTTTGTTTTGTACATTTTGTTTTCCTCCGTTAAAAACCAAAAGATCTTGATAGGAATTTCTCCAGGTCTTCTCTGTATTTTTCAACGATTATATTTTCATTGTCTTCGTAATATTTGTTTTCTTTGTCGGTGAAAAGTTTCCCTGTTTTCTTGCTGATACTCATGGAATCCAAAGGCCATCCGGGAGTCCAATCGTTATTTGATTTGTCTGTCATGAAAAACGACATTGTTTTGGCGTGTACTTCATCCATATAGCTGAATATTTCACCATTGTTGAAAACGGCAAAACCGTCAAGATAATATGCGGAAACTTTTCCTCCGAGAGATCTTATAAGACCTGAATAATACTCGATCATTTCGTTATCATCAAGTCTTTTTCCACAAGGAGTTCTTACATTAAGTCCCGGTTGCCTTGGGTCATTAAACGGAAGTTCCTCGAAATATAATCCTGAATCATTACATATGACTTTATCAAAAAAACTTCCGTAAAATTTTGCTTTGATAATTGCATTTTCTTTCGGGTCTTGACCTTTTTCTTCAGGTTCTTCCGTTATATTCAGATCTTTTAATGTGAAGAACTCACAGTTATGTCCGCTTAAAAGTTCTTTGAATCTGTTTACTTTTGATTCATTTGTTGTTCCGATAAGTATTTTCATTTTAAACTTCTATAAACGCCGCATGGTCGGCACCAAGGCCGTTATGACCATTTGTAATGGACTTCGTTTCTCCGGTTTCCATATTCCTGAGGCGTAGTTCTCCTGCTTTTCCAAACTCGCTGTGGGTGTAAAGTAACCATTTACCGTCAGCACTGAGATGTGGTCTGAAATCCCAACAGTCTGCTTTTGCGGGAGTGAGTTCTTCAGATATTCCTGTTTCGGGGTCAAGGATAGAGAAACCACAGCCACCTTTTCCCATTGATGGGTCGTATATAAGTTCTTCATGATCCCTCTGTGTTTCGTCGAAATGACAGTCAGGATGTGAACCGGGGAGCATTGGGCTACAGATTATCTTGCTGTCCTTTGTCCAGATAGGGAAGTTTGAACCACCCATTCTGTAACCATCAAGACCGAATGCGGTTGCGAAAAGGCAAGATGTTCCTTCTGTCAGACGATGGAATCCGCTTCCGTCCGGTTTGCAGACGACGATGTCGCAAAAATGGTGAGCTTTGTCCTGTTCAGGCAGACAGTCAACAAATGTTAACCATTGTCCGTCGGGAGACCAGGCAGGTCCGAAGAAAAGATGACCTTTTTCGCTGCATACAAGGTGTCGTGTGCCGTCAAGTTCCATGATGTTTATCGCGTAGTAACCGTATGGATTAAAGTCTTTGTCGTATCCTGCAAGGTGGTATGCCAGCTTGTCTTTCTGAGGATTCAGGTGAATACTGTATGGGTATGCTTCTGTTTCCCAAAGCTCTTTTGCGTTTTCTCCGTCAAGAGATTCTGAGATATCACATACAAATACGCTGTTTTTTACGTTGTCTTCGTATGACGCAACTGTGAAGAAAAGGTTTTCCTTGATGAAAAAATAGTTGCAGGGTTGAAATTCGGACATGTCCCACTTTGTGAACATCTGTACGAGTTCTCCTGTTTCATTGTCTCTGCGGTAAAATTTTCTGCGGATCTTTCGTGCCATATCGTCCCTGAGATTGTATTTGAATGCACAAAGATAGTCATATTTTCCGTCGGGAGATTTTGCGTATTTTTCTGTTGGAAGACCGTCAATGTCTGCCTCCGGAAGAGAAGCTTGAACATCGTCGGCTGAATTTTTATCAAGGTCAAGCTGTAAGTAGCGTTCAAGCCCTTTGTCATAGTAAGAAATTTTCATAAAAAAATCTCCTTTTAATATTTTATAATTTAAATGTCAACATGAATAATGTTTAGCTGAACATTTTTATATATTTCATTTCACCTGAAACATTTTTATTCTTATCAAAAGAAATTTCTAATTTGAACGTAAAGATCGGTGGGAACTGACATATTGCTTTATGACCAATGGTCGTTCCTCTGTAAACTGTGATCGGTGCGCCACCGTCAACATGTGCTTTGATTTCAAAAGATTCTATTTCGTTTTCACCATCTATTTCTTCAGAGAGGACCACATGGTTTACAAGTCCCCATCCCGCCTGAAGAATAAGTTTTTTGTCAGAAGCTATTTTCTTTGACGGTATGAAATCGGAGAAATATTCTTTGATTTTTGCGCCAAATTCAAGTAATGCTTTTTTATCTTCTTCGGGGAGCTTTCCTCGACGGTCAGGACCGATGTTTATGAGTAGATTTGCACCTCTGCCTACAGAATAGTAATAAAGTCCCATAAGCTCGTCAAGAGTTTTTACCGTATGTACATCATTTTCGCTGAAGAACCAGTTTGCAAGTCTCATTCTGCAGTCACATTCGCCTGGAAGGAACTTCATTTCTTCAAGGAGATCTTTTTTGTCGGTGTTGATTGAGAAGTCTATAGCATCTACGCAGAGCTTGTTGGGGTAGTCTGAAACTCCATGTTCGTTGCCGATCCATCTTGTGTCAGGATCCCACATATTGAAGATCAGTATTTCAGGCTGACATTTTCTGATCTCACCAACGATGCGAACTGTATCGTATTTATGTCCTTCACTTCCGCAGGCGTCAAACCATATGTAATCTATCTTTCCGTAGTTAAGGAGAAGTTCTTTTATCTGATTGATGAAATAATCATCGTATTCCTTGCTGTTCATTTTTGCAGAACCGAATTGTGCAGGGGAGTAGTAGATACCGATTTTAAGGTCATATTTGCGGCAGGCATCAACGAATTCACGGACAACATCGCCTTTACCGTCTTTCCATGGGGTGTTTTTTACCGAATATTCTGTATATTCGGATGGCCAATTTGCAAAACCATCGTGGTGCTTGCATACAAGAACCGCATATTTTGCGCCGGCTTCATGGATAGTGCTTATCCATTCTTCACAGTCTAAGTCTGTAGGATCAAAGCTTTCAAGTTCCATGGGTTTCATGTCCCAATCCTTATGACCTTCATTGAATGTTCTGATTCCGAAGTGGAAAAATACTCCAAATTCCCAATTTAAAAATTCAAGTTGTTCTTTCTTAATATGTACCATGATAATACCTCCGCGGATTATGAATGACCTGAGTTTTGTTTCAAGCTAAGCTTTTTCTTTTATTTTATCATATTTCCCTTTAAATGTCAATATATTTTAGTCAGTAAATTTATTAAATTAAAAAACCGTGAGACTTTTTTCTCACGGTTATATGGATTGAAATCTTAGTATTTATAATAATCCCAAATGTGGATTTAGCAATTAAACAAAACTCTTATTTGATTATGTTTTTTGCTTATAAAAGTGCTGCATAAACGATGTTTCGGATACCGTTATGGGTCAGACCCTCATCTGAACCGAAAATATGCTGTGCATAGAAGATCGATATCTCGTTTTCGGGATCTATGGAACCGTAAGTTCCTGCCGCGCCACCCCAGCCGAATGGAGTAAACCCTGGCTTGAAGTCTGCAATCGGCATTCCGCACAAACCGGGATCTATATACATTCGAACGCCAAGACCGTAGCCCCATCCCATCGGAGTTCCGCCGTATCCGTCACGCAGTTTCCCCGACAGCTGATCCTGTCGCATGAGATTTATTGTTGCACGGCGTAAGATCGTGTTACCTTTGCAGAGTGCTTCTTGAAATGCGTTGTAATCGTTTACTGATGAGATCAGACCTCCCGTTCCGCTTTCCTTTAGAAACGAAGGCAGCAGACAGTTTGGCGCACCGAGACTTTTGTATTCACCCTTTTCGTCGTTGTACTCATATTGTATCGCAAGTTCTTTTGATTCGCAATCTTCCAGACGAAATGCGGTGTTTTTCATGCCAAGAGGTTCGAATATATTCTTTTTTAAATACTCAGTAAATGACATTCCCGTAATTTTTGCAACGAGTGAGCCGAGAATTTCATGGGAAAGACCGTAATTGTATTCGGTTCCTGGTTCAAACAGCAATGGAATCTCTGCAAGGTATTGGGGAAGACGTACTAACGGACATACACCGTTATTTTCTTCAATAATTCGTTTTGTTACTTCTTGGCTTTTTTCTGCTCCTCTTGTGCGAACGCCTGAAGTCATTCGGAAAAGGTCTCGGATTTTGATGTGATTCTGTGCGGGCTTAATTTCTCCATCGGGAGTTTGGACTGTAAGATCTTTCATTTCCGGGAAGAATCTGTACAGAGGATCGTCGAGAACAAACTCACCCTTCTCAAAGAGTTGTAATGCAGCCACACAGGTGATGACTTTTGAGTTTGAATAGATGTTGTAAAGAGTATTTTCTGTGATAGGAATTTTGTTTTCTATATCAGCGTATCCGTATTGGAATCGGTAGATTTCTTTGTGGTGGTGAAAAACAGAGCAGTCAACACCGGGAATATGTCCTTCCTCAACGCGGCGTATCAGAAAACGGTCAAGATTTGCTTTCATGTCGGTCATTGGTTTATCTCCTTAATTTTATCCAGTAATTCACTTTGGTGCTTTTATAATATCATTTTACCATAAGTAGTTAAGGTTTTCAATCATTCACTATGATTGTTTGCAGAAAATTTCAAAACAGCATAAGAAACGCATATTTGTAAATTAAATAACTGATATGTTATCATGTTCTGCTGTCCTTATGAGGAAATATTTATATCTTATCAATATTCTACGAAAAAACAACCGCGAGATTTTCTCTCACGGTTGTGTGTTTGTGTTTTTATCAGAATTCAGGGTCGTAGGGCTTTGCTGTGTCGATATAAGTAACTCTCTTAACTTTAACGTTCTTGAATTTAATCTTTGTGCAATAAGCCTCAAAGCCAATCTTGCCGTATTTCATGATGTCGATAGGGTTGGGGTCGTGAACTTCGAGGGCAACTACACCGTCAATAGCGATAAACAAATCGTTACCGATGTTTCCTACACATACATGGTAAACCTGACCGGGTTTGAAGTCGAAAAGTTTTGTCTGAACGAGGAAGTCGTATGTGGGAGATTTTTCAAATCCCACCATACCTTGCCACCATCCCTGAATACCTGCAACGTAAGCAACGTCTCTCTCGTTAGTTTCTTCGTTCCAGCTGCCATGGATCATTAAGTCGATGTCTCTTGTTGCGGGGAGAATTGTTGCTGCATCGAATTCGAGAAGAATGTCACCGAAGTAGTCTTCTTTTGAAATTACCATTCCCGGTGCGTTTTCTCTGTTTTCACCGATAAGCCAACCATCTTCGTCTACGTGCCATTTGCCGCCTTTGATTTCAAAGTCTGATGCAAGTGTTTCGGGGGTTAATTCATTGTCGTAAAGAACTTCCATCGTTTCGGGGAATATCTGTTTTCTAATAAGCTGAATCATGTTGATTTCTCCTTGCATAGAGTTTGTTTCTATTAGAATTCGGGGTCGTAGGGTTTTGCTGTGTCGATATAAGTAACTCTTTTTACTTTAAGATTCTTGTATTTAACCTTTGTGCAGTATGCCTCAAATCCGATTTTTCCGTATTTCATGATATCAATGGGATCGGGGTCATGAATTTCAAGAGCTACTACGCCGTTTACAGCAATGAATAAATCATTTGCGATATTTCCGACAGTAATATGATATACCTCACCTGGTTTGAAGTCGAGGAGCTTTGTGTTGGCAAGGAAGTCATAAGTGGGGGACTTTTCAAATCCTACCATACCTTGCCACCAGCCTTCGAGACCTACCACGTAAGCAACGTCTCTTTTGTTTGTTTCTTCATTCCAGCTGCCGTGCCACATTACATTGATATCTCTTGTTGCAGGGAGAATTGTTGCTGCATCGAATTCAAGAAGAACGTCTCCGAAGTATTCATTCTTGGATATTACCATTGCAGGTGAGTTTTCTCTGTTTTCGCCAACGAGCCAACCTTCTTCGTTTAAGTACCATTTGCCGCCTTTAATTTCAAAGTCTGCTGCAAGTGTTTCGGGTGTGAATTCCTTGTCGTAAAGAACTTCCATTGTTTCAGGGAAAATGCGTTTTCTAATAAGTTGAATCATTTTTATTGTCTCCTTGTCTATAAATAAAATTAGTTTTCTTTGGATTTCAAAATCGCGATACATTCGTTTGTAATTGTTTAGGTGGGATATCTACCGTAGAGTTAGAGATATTGGAATTTATCGAATTATTCAAGCCATTGAATAAAAGCTGTTTTATCCGAACAGTTATAGCCTGCGTTAGCATAGAAACCCAAGGTCTTATCATCTTTTGAGCCCGTAAGTAACATCATTTTGTAACAATTATCTTTAATGGCTATTTCCTTTGCGTAATTCAGACATTGTGTCGCATATCCTCTGCCACGATAGTCTTTATGCGTAACAACATTTTCTATAAATGCATAAGGTCTAATATTTCTTGTTAAATTAGGGATGATTACACAGACACAAGAAGAAACGATTATATTATCTACTTCATTTACAATAATGTGATGATTTTTGTCTTGAGTAATAGTATCCCATATATTGTTTAGATGCTCAGTTATATCTGGCAATGCTTTCTCGTGTAAATGCAAGTACAGTTCTAAAAGTTCATTTAACTCACTGCTATAAATTTCTCTAACCATATTAATATCACCACAAATTCTTATTTATCTAATTGTCCACCTTATTGGAATTAATCTAATGATATTTCTTGTGAATTAATAACATATTCTTTTTTGTACATCTTTGCTGTTTACTCTACAGTTATAATGCGCGTAAGAATTGTTTTTAACTTTTTGTCAGTCTTTCCCGATTGATCAGGATAATAAAAATCGGAATATGCTATTATCGCCTGGTTAGGACTAATCGGTTTTAGATCTACATTGCAACAAGAGCCTGCCCATTGATGAAAATCCGGTCGCTTGGGAGGGTTGTTCATTAGATGGCTTCTATCGTCAGGCGTCATTATTTCAATCGGGTCTTCCCAGTCTATACCGGACGGGTCGCAGGTGGCACGTAGATAAATACCGGGTCTTCCGTATGCTGCCAATGTTACACCGCACTCCAATTTAACTAAGTTTGGCAGAACACCGCATGTATCGAATTCCTGTGGCTCTGAAAAAGTCTTTCCACCATCTGTAGAACGTGCGATATACATCGTATTCCACTCTGGACCTCCCATAAACACGCTTGTTGCCCGAAGAAGTACGATCATAGAACCATCATCCATAATTTCCAAAGCAGTTTCAGTAAATCCGTCACACATATACGCCGTCGGATGTTTTGTGGTATTCGGGATATATGGAATATATCCCGAAAGTTCAAAGGAATGTCCGTTATCCGATGATTTATAGAGGACAGACGCACTGAAGATATCAACTCCGCCATTGTAAGGATTTAAGTGTGAACCTGTATACGATGTGATCCAAATATTTCCTTCTTTATCCGTACGGAATCCTCGACCATAAGGACAGAATGGTGCCATAATCAAGTCCTCATTTTTAATCACGCCTCGTACGGACATATGCGGATGAACGACCTTGACTTTTTCTTCTGTGCTTTGGGAATCTCTTGCTTTTTTTCTGTAGCAGACCCATTCTTTCTTTGAATAGGCATCGGGAAGAGTTTCCATATCATAAATATAATTTGCACTTCCAAAAATGTCCCTATACATAAATACCGGGTAAGGCCAGCTTCCGTCTGCTTCTTTTATGATTGTATCGCTGGGAAGCCTCTGTGTTACAATTCTTGCTTTTTTTATCTCAGAAACTTTGCAGGAAATGCCGGTTCTCAATGGGAAATGCAGCCTGTCACCATTCGGAAGAATGTGACCTACTTCTGTTTCGTACATATCAGCCTTTCTTTCCCAAGTTAGCCCATTATTTTTTGAAATACACCACACGTCTTTATTCCGACCGAATTCTTTCCAGCTGTCATCAGCTACGTGAGTCTTGATTACCAAGGATTTGTCTTCACATATGAAAATCTCGGGAAATTGTACCTGTCCCCAATAACTGTCCTCATAAGCAGGACCTTGAAAGACAACGCTTTCTTTGCTGATACTTATTTTCATTAAAAATTCTCCTTTGGGTATTATGCCACAACCTTGATGTCCCATTGAAATTCGCATTGGTTCCTACGGCACGGTTTATGAACGTTATGATTGGTTTCGTCACCTATCGCTTTGTAATTCATTACGGTGAATTCTTATTTATAGGTCAGTTCATACGCATTTTCAAATTTTTTGAATGAACAGAAATGCTGACATGGTCGTCTGCCTTTTTCCGACTTAAAAGTACAACCGTCTCGACATGCTGTGTTCTTGGGAACATATCAAAGGGTTTAATAAATTCTATTTTGTATCCGTTTTCCGCAAATGTTCTTAAATCCTGAGCCTGTGTTAGTGGGTTACAGCTGATATAGACCACTTTTTTAGGGTTAAGATCTACGATATTTTGCGAGGTCTCTTTGCCCAAGCCTTTTCTGGGGGGGTCCACAATAATTACTGAGGGGAGTGCTTTCCCGTTCTTTTTTAAAACGTCTTTTACCGTTTCAGCGTCAGCGCAGTAGAATGATACATTTTCAATACCGTTGATCTTAGCATTTTCTTTTGCATCTTCAATGGCTTGTGGCACGATCTCAATGCCTACGAATTCCTTCGCCTTGCTTCTGCTTGCCGCTGTCAATGTTATTGAACCTATACCGCAATAGAGGTCAAGGACAGTATCTTCTTCCGTAATTTCAGCTGAATCAATCGCATAAGAATATAACCGTTCTGTTTGTGCTTTATTTATCTGGAAAAATGCCGCAGGGCTGATATTGAAGTCAAGTCCGCAAAGCTTTTCGGTTATTTTCTTTTTACCCCAAATACATCTGAATTCTTTTCCTAAAAGTTCATTACCGAATTTTTTGTTCACATTGATGTAAACGCTGACCACATCGGGAATAAAGCTCATCTCTTCGGCAAATTTCTCTTCAAAAGGAAGTTTGTCAGCATTGATTATAGCACAAACGCATATTTCTCCCGTTGCACTTGCTCTGCGCATGAACAGGTTTCTGAACACGCCCTTGTGTGCAACCTCGTCATATGGTTGAATATTATATTTTTCGATGAATCTTTCGGCAACTTCAAGTACAGGTACAAATTCTTCATACTGCTGAACGCAGTCTTTGTTTATGATACATCTGTGACTGTTCCTTGCGTAAAAACCGAATTTTCCGTCGGCAGAAAGTGGATATGTAACCTTGTTTCTGTAGTGTTCGATCACAGGGGATGGTTCACAGGGGAGAACTTCGGGGTGCGAATAAGTTTCATTTCGGAAACTGTCTGCTGCAAGTCTTGTTTTGTATTTCAATTCTTCTTCATAGGTTGCGTTAAGATATACACATCCACCACATTTTTCAAACACAGGACATTTCGGCTTTATTCGTGCAGGGGAGGGTTCGATGATCTCTTCAATAATACCGTAAGCATAAGTCTTCTGAACTTTTACAATACGGCATTTTATAATGTCACCTTCGATAGCATTCTGTATAAAAATTGCAAAACGACTGAGTTCTTCGTCGGAGTAGTGTGCAACACCAAATCCTGCAAAAGTCATTCCGTTTATGGTTAGAGTAAGAATTTGATTTTTCTTAAGCATTGTTTATCAGTCTTTCCAGACAGGTATACCGACTGTGAATGTTGTCCCTTCGCCAAGTGTACTGTCTACTGTAATTGTTCCTTTGTGGAGTTGTGCGATCTGCCAAGCGATGGAAAGACCCAAGCCTGACCCTGTTTCTGTATTACGTTTTGATTTTTCTACTTTATAGAAACGCTCAAAAACATATGGTAGATCTTCTTCTGCAATACCCATACCTGAATCCTTGAATGACATATAGACATAGTCTTCGTCATATCTTGTACTAACGGTTATCGTACCGCCTTCGGGCGTGAATTTTATTGCATTATCAATGAATATAATTGCAACTTGATGTAGTCTGTCGTAGTCTCCTGCAATATCGGGAGCTCCTGAAGGAATAAATTCAAGTTTAATTTTTTTATTTCCCGCAATAGGTTTCATTTTTTCGACGATGTCGTCAAGAAGTTCTTCTCCATTCAAAAGTTCGATCTTCAGCTCAATTTTTCCTGCTTTAAGTTTTGATTGGTCGAGCAGATCGCGAACAAGATGTTCAAGCGCAGTAGCTTCCGTGATTATTCTGTCGTAATATCGGTGCTTGTCCTCTTCAGTATCGAGTGCATCGTCAGCAAGAAGTTCAGCGGATCCTTTAATGATTGCGAGGGGTGTCCTGAATTCATGTGATAAATTTGCCGTGAATTCATTTCTGATCTTTTCAAGATTTGACGCTGCAGTAATATCTTCTACTATTACCGTTGCACCACCGCTATTTGGAAGAGGAGATACCTTGAATTTTAAGGTTTTGCTGTCTGAAACGGTAATTTCTTTGATGGAGTTTGTCTTTATCGAGTCTTTAATTACGTTTTTGACTTTGTTGTTCAGTTGATCTTCGCTGCATATTTGGGCGAAAATCTCATTGCATTTTTTTATTTTAAGGCTGTTGTCCAAAATTGCAACACCTTCAGGAAATGTATCTATAAAATCGTAAAAATCAGTCATAGTTTGGCTCACAATTTGAATATTTTTGAATGAATATAGAAAAGAGTGCCGGTGATAGCTACCACCAGCACTGTTGCCGTTAAAATTTCTCAGCATAGCAATCTTCTGTCGGCAGAAAATTGACAATTACTGTTTAGCTTCGAATTTGTAACCTACGCCCCAAACTGTTTTAATGTCAAAGTTTACGGTGTTGTCAAGGTTAAGTTTTGTTCTGATACGTTTGATGTGTGTATCAACAGTTCTTGTATCGCCGAAATATTCGTAACCCCAAATGTTTTCAAGAAGATGATCTCTTGTGAAAACTCTGCCGGGATTGGAAGCGAAGAGCCAAATGATTTCGATCTCTTTCTTTGTGAGAACAACGGGCTTGCCATTTACGGAAGCTTCATAGCTGTTCATATCTACTACGAGACCTGCAATTTCGATTCTCTTGCTGTGTTCTTCTGTAACTTCATCGGAAACGCGGCGAAGAACTGCTTTGATCTTAGCCATAACTTCTCTCGGGCTAACAGGCTTTACCATATAGTCATCAGCGCCGATATCAAGACCCATAATTCTGTCAGCTTCTTCACTCTTAGCTGTTATCATGATGATGGGAACATTGGAAGTCTGTCTGATCTGACGGCAAACGTCGAAGCCGTTCATTTTAGGCATCATAACGTCGAGCAGAATGAGTGTGGGATTGATCTCTTTGTACATTTTAAGAGCCTGTTCGCCGTCATATGCGCAAATGCATTTGTAGCCTTCTTTCTGTGCATAAACTTTCAGAATGTCAACGATGTCTCTGTTGTCATCTGCGATTAAAATTACCTTGTCCATTATGTAATACCCCCAATTATTTCTATACACATATATTATAGCAAAAAATTTGCAATTTGTCAATATGTTATTTTTGTATGTAGTAAAAAAAACTTTTTTAGGAATAAAGTATGACACTAAAAATGCCTACCTAAGTACCAAAATTAGGTCTTTCCTGCCTGCTTTTATCAGAGCTTCTCTCACAAGTTCACGATTTTTTGGATTTTTATACTGCATCAAAGCCCTCTGATATGCCTTTTCTTTCTTATTTTTAGGCACATATACGGGTTCCATAGTGAATGGATCGAGCTCTGTGTAATACATTGCAGTAGAAATCGTTCCGGGAGTCGGATAGAAATCCTGTACCTGTTCAGGCTGATGTCCCGTACTTCTGATATACATTGCAAGGTCTATTGCATCTTTCAACGTACAACCAGGATGTGACGACATGAGGTATGGAACGAGATACTGTTTGCATCCCATTTTCTTGTTTACTTCAAAAAACTTGTCGTAGAATTTCTTGTAGTATTTAAACTTCGGTTTCCCCATTTTTTCAAGAACTCTGTCGGAACAATGCTCAGGTGCTACCTTGAGCTGACCGCTGATATGATATTTTACAAGCTCGTTGAAGAAATCATCTCGTTTGTCCAGCATCAGAAAATCGTATCTGATTCCTGAACGGACGAAAACTTTTTTGACTTTCGGAAGAGATCTTACAGCTCTTAGCACATCGAGATATTCTTTATGATCCACTTTCAGATTCGGGCAGGGGTCAGGTGCAAGGCATTTTCTGTGTTTGCACATAACTTTCTTTCCGCATGAAAGTGTTCTGAAGTTTGCAGTAGGTCCGCCAATGTCATTGATGTATCCCTTGAAATTCTTTCCTTGAATTATCTTTTTAGCTTCTTCAACAACTGACTCTTTACTTCTAGAAGTGACAAGTTTTCCCTGGTGCATCGTTATTGCGCAGAAATTACAGTCTCCGTAGCAACCTCTGTTATGAGCTATTGAGTTTTCAACTTCAAGAATTCCGGGGACACCGCCTGCTGATTCATATGATGGATGGTACGTTCTCATGTAGGGAAGAGCATATACAACATCAAGCTCTTCTCTTGAAAGAGGCTCTGCAGGTCTGTTTTGAACTACATATCTCAAAGAGTGCTTTTGACACAAGATTTTTCCTGCATATGGATCCTGCTGTTCGTATTGGATTCGAGCAGCATTTGCATATTCCCGTTTGTCTTTTTTGACTGTTTCAAATGACGGACATTCCATTGAACCTTCCGGCATTTCTTTTGCCATAACGCAAGTTCCAGGCACATCGGTTATATTTTTTATATCTTCACCTGATGCCAATCTGTTTACGATCTGTCTCATGGGTCTTTCTCCCATGCCGTAGATCAGAATATCTGCGGAACAGTCAACTAATATTGAACGTCGAACTTCGTTTTGCCAATAGTCATAATGAGCAAATCTTCTTAAAGAAGCTTCGAGTCCTCCTGTAACAATGGGAATACTTCCGTAAGCTTCTCTTATCTTGTTGCAATAAACTATCACGGCTCTGTCAGGACGCTTGTCCAAAGCTCCTCCCGGTGAGTATGCATCAGTGTCTCTTCTGTTTTTAGCAACTGAATAATGAGCCACCATTGAGTCAATATTTCCTGAGTTTACCAAAAATGCATATCTCGGTGCTCCAAAGATCTTAAAGCTTTCAATGTTTTTCCAGTCGGGTTGAGAAATTATTCCTACAGAATAACCCTCAGCTTCGATTATTCTTGAAATAATAGCCGTACCGAAGGAAGGGTGATCCACGTATGCATCACCCGTAACGATTATGAAATCGAATTGTTCGATATTTCTTTCTTCCATTTCTTTTCTCGAAATGGGCAAAAATCCTTTTGTCATTACTGATCTTCTCTTCTCGCTTGAATTTCCAACCATTGTGCTTTTGTAATAAGAACTTCTCTCGGTTTTGATCCTTGATACGGTCCTACAATGCCTCGTTTTTCCATTTCGTCGATAAGCTTACCCGCTCTTGAAAATCCAAGACCTATTTTTCTTTGGAGCATGGAAACAGATGCCTGACCGTTTTCAACAACGCATCGGATAGCCTCATTCAGTTTTTCATCTTCGGGACCGTCATCATCGTCTGAAGAAGCCGCAGATACGCCGCCTCGTTTGCTGGTTTTCTGAAGATTTACATTCTGCTCAATCTTTTCAAGAATGGAATTATCGTATTCGCTTACATAGTTTTCTTTAATGAAATTAACGACATTTTCAACTTCGCCGTCACTGACAAATGAACCCTGAACACGTAAGGGTTTTGTTGCTCCGAGGGGATTGTAAAGCATATCACCTCGACCTACAAGTTTTTCTGCACCGCTTGCATCAAGAATAATTCTTGAGTTCATTGAAGATGAAACAGCAAACGCTATTCTTGAAGGAATATTTGCTTTGATTATACCTGTAATTACATCGGCGGAGGGACGCTGTGTCGCAATTACAAGGTGCATGCCTGCCGCACGTGCCATCTGTGCGAGACGGCAAATAGAATCTTCAACTTCTGTGGGTGCAGCCATCATGAGGTCTGCAAGTTCGTCTATAACGATTACGATTTGAGGTAATTTCTTTTCGTTTTCGCCGAGTGATTTGTTGTAGCCGTTGAAGTCTCTTACGCTCTTGTCTGCAAAGAGTTTGTATCTGTTGAGCATTTCGCTTACCGCCCATGCAAGCGCGCCTGAGGCTTTCTCAGGGTCTGTAACGACAGGAATAAGCAAGTGGGGGATACCGTTATAAATACTCAATTCAACAACTTTCGGGTCAACGAGCAGTAATTTTACTTCATCGGGAGTGCTTTTATAAAGCAAGCTCATGAGAATAGAGTTTATACAGATAGATTTACCTGAACCTGTAGCACCGGCTATTAGTAAGTGAGGCATTTTTGCAAGGTCAATAACAGTAGCCTGACCGCTGATATCTTTACCTAAAGCAACACTTATCTTACTTGAATGATTTTTGAATTCATCGCTGGCAACGATTTCTTTGAGGTAAACCGTGCTTCTTGATTTATTTGGAATTTCAACACCGATCGCCGCCTTACCTGGAATCGGAGCTTCAATTCTGACAGATTGAGCTGCAAGATGAAGTGCGATATCGTCTGAAAGACCTGTGAATTTGCTGATTTTTACGCCTGGATCAGGTGTGAGCTCGTATCTTGTTACAGTAGGACCTCTTTTGGCATCAACAACTGTAGCCTGAACATTGAATGTCGCTAACGCATCTGTAAGCTTTGTTGCGTTAAGTTTGAGTTCTTCTTTGTAGGATTCAGCATTAGTGTCAGGTGTATAAGTAAGCATGTTGAGAGGTGGTAATTTATAAATATTTTTAGGAGCTTGAGTTTCTTCGGATTCGGCTTTTTCAAGCATTTTTGTGATTTCTTCCGATTGTTGTTTTGCAATTTCAGCTTCTCTTATTGCCGCCTGTTCAAATTTTTCTTCAGCAGAAAGTTCCTTTTCTTTACCGAAAATTGTCTTTTTAACTTCAGGCACAGGAGTTTCTTTTATTGGTTCGGGAGCCTTTTCCCGGATCGGTTCAGGTTGTTTTTGTTCAATATTTTGAGGTTCAACTTCTTTCGTTTCAGGTTCGGGAACTGAAACCAGAGGAGTTACGGGCGTTTGTTGCTGTTGAGGTCTGACTCCGTGAGCATATGATGGAGTTACATTAACAGATGACTTAGCTTTGAACTGGAACAAAAGATCGTCAAATTCTTCTTTGTTTTTCTGAAGTTCAGCATCTCTTTCTTCTTCTTTTTCTTTGATTTCCACAGCTTTATCTTTTTTGAAGAAAGATCTCTTTTCCTTATAGGGTTCTTCTATTTTTTCAAGTTCAAGTTGCATGGGGGATGTTTCTTGTTTTTTTGTAGCCTTTTCAGGTTCATCAACTTCAGGTATTACGAACTTTTGCTTTTTAAGAGTATCTATTTCTTTTTGCATTGCTTTTATATCTTTTTTCAATGCTTTATTTTCTGCTTTTTGGTTTGCGACGGATTTTTTATCTTCGGGATATTCGGGACGAGACGGAAGTTTGAAATCCGCAAAGGTAAGTCCTGTTGTGAGTATGAATGCAGCAAGCATTACTACAAAAATGATTATTCCTGCACCGAGTTTTCCGAAAAGCGGTACCAATAAATGGCACAACCAACCACCAAGAACACCTCCTGATGCCCATTCAAGGCCGTCATTGAACAGGTCTGTCGTAAGTGCTGTAAAATTATCACTGAATTTTCCTGATGCGAAATATTCTGTATCAGCGTTTCCGCAGAATACGTTTGCAAATGCTGAAAGCAATAAAATAAAGAGCATTGCAAGTGCAAATTTCATTGAGGCATTTTTCTTTTTTGCAATAAGCAGAACTGCAGTGAAAATAAATGCAAAGGGTATTAAAATACCTCCAATACCGAATAATCCGAGTATGGTTCCGTTGAGTAATGAACCGATTATTCCCAAGGAATTTGAGAAAAGTCCGAAAAACATTATAACTGCAATAAGCATTAAAACAAGCGCTACTACAGTATCGTAAATGTAACTGTTTTTCAGTTGTTTTTGTTTTTTAGTACTTCGGGATGAAGTTGTTGTTTTCTTTTTTGCCGGCATTTTATAATTATCTCCAATTTCTAAACGATTCCGTATATGATTGCAAAAAGCCCTACGGCAAGGCAATATATAGAAAATATAATAAATTTCTTTGTTTTAAGTAGTTTTTGCAGCAGTTTTATGGATAAAAGTCCCGAAATTGCGGCAGCTGCTGTTCCTGCAATATATTCGGGTATAAGGCTTGGGTTGAAGTTCCCTGTTGTTGCAATGTCTGAAAGATTCAGTATTACCCCTGCCAGTATTGTTGGGATAGAAAGTATGAAAGAATATTGTGCCGCAAATTCTCTGTCTAAACCGCACATTATTCCTGATGCTATTGTTGAGCCTGAACGGGATATACCGGGTAAAATTGCGAATACTTGGGTAAATCCTATTGCTAAGGCGTGTTTCAGTTTCATTTCTTTTGCGGTGGCTTTATTGCCCATGACCTTATCGCTTATAAAAAGAAGCAGGGAAGTGACAATGAGTGCTGTGCCTGTTAATGTTATTGATGTATATGCTGTTTCTATATAATCTTTTACAGGCAATATCAGAAACAGCGGCATTATGGAAACTATCAGGAACAATATCATTTTTTGTTCAGCTGTTGCATTTTTTATTCTGAATTTTCCGGTCAGTATCAGCTTTATCATATCTGAAAAAGCTATGACCAGTTTGAATATCGTTTCTTTGAATACTATGAATACTGCAATGAGAGTTCCCAGATGTAAAAGTGAATCAAACATAAGGTCTGCGGAATTATTGTCCGTTCCCAGAACAGTTTGAAATATTACCAAATGTCCTGAACTTGAAACAGGCAAAAATTCCGTCAGTCCTTGTATGATTCCTAAAATAAGAGCCTTAATAACAGACATTTTTATGCCTTTCACTGAAAGGTTTATTTATCTATTATGGAAATGATTCCGTCCTCTTCTTTGATATGCAGGAATTTTGCAACTTCGAATCCGCCGTTGGGGGAATGTAGGGACAGTCTTAGTTCTCCGTTCAGATCTGTAAAAATCATACCGTGTCCACCGTCATTTGTATAAATATCAGGGTGAGTATGGGTCCATTTACCTTTAAGTGTTCCGTCTGAAGAGACTGCCGCGGTTTGAATGTATCCGTATACGGGCTTGAATGAAGACCACAGCATGACAAGTTTGCCGTTTGTACATCTGTAGAAAAACGGTCCGTCTGTAATATAGTTTCCGCTTTCAGCTCCGAGACTTTTTACATTTGGAAGTTCGGAAGCTTTGAGCAGTTCAAAGGGTTCGCCGACAGCTTCTTTCAGATCATCGCTGAGCTGCATTGCACATATTGTTCCGTCTCCGATCTGTGTCCATTCATGGCAGAAAACGATGTAAGGTTTATCATCTTCAATGAAAAGCGTTCCGTCAAGACACTCCCAGTTTTCGGGAGTTACAGGAAATTCTGTGATAGGTTCAAATCTTCCGTCGGGAGTATCGCAGACCATTATCTGCGTTCCTCTGTGTCGTTTTTCACTTTTAAATGAAGCAAAAAGATAGAATTTTCCTTCATATTCATGAACTTCCGGAGCCCAATAATCTTTGTCTGCCCAGAAATTATCATTCTGTTCAAAAATAGTCTTTGGTTCGCTCCAGTTTTCAAGGTCTGTACTTGTCACAACATCAAAACCGCATTTTTCACTTCCGTTTCTTCTGCCGGAACCGTAAAGATAATACTTACCGTTATGTACAAGAATGAAAGGATCTCTAATTTGAATTTCCGAGGTTTTCATTTTTCAAATATCCTTCCATTAAAGTATCTTTGAGTTGATCTCGTCTCTCATTCTGATAGCTTCATTTCTTGCAGCTTCTGCGAATTTTTCAGCAGGAAGATTCTGTTTTTTATAAGCACACATAATTCCTCTTGAAGAGTTTACTATTGCGCCTGTTCCGTTTACGAAACCTACAGCAATGTCTTCAGCTGTGCCTCCCTGTGCACCGTAACCGGGGATAAGGAAGAATGTGTGGGGAAGCTTTTCACGGAGTTCTTGAAGCTGTGCTTTATGTGTTGCACCGACTACCGCGCCTACATTGGAATAACCGTATTCGCCGATAGATGGAGCACCCCATTCTTCAACGTAGCCACCCATTTGTTCGTAGATTGTCTTTCCGTTTTCGAGTTTGAGGTCTTGTAGCTGACCGCTTCCGGGGTTTGATGTTTTTACAAGAACGAAGATCATTTTTCCGTCACGAACAAAAGGTTCAACACCATCATATCCGAGGTATCCGTTTACTGTGAGTGCTTCTGAACCGAGTGTGTCAAAAAATGCCTTGGAATATGCACCAGCTGTGGAACCTATATCATTTCTTTTTGCATCTGCGATAACATACATTCCTTTGCTCTGAGCATAAGCAACTGTTTCGTAGAAAGCTTTGACACCCTGCCAGCCGAGAAGTTCATAGTATGCGGACTGGGGTTTGACTGCGGGAACGATGTCGCAAAGAGCATCAATGAGACCTTTGTTGAAATTGAGAATTGCTTCTGCTTTTGCTTCAAGGGAGTCACCCTTTACCATGCTTGCGGGAACATAGTCTACAAGTGGATCAAGGCCTGCGACTGTGGGGTTATTCATTTCTTTAATTTTTCTTATGAGTACATCTGCTGACATTTGAATATATCTCCTCTTAAAATATTATATTTGATTTCGCCGGTCATTATGCTTCCGTCGAATGGTGTGTTTTGTGATTTGGAAAGAGACTTTGAACTGTCGAAAGCATATTCCTTGTTCAGGTCAACTACCACAAATGTGGGTCTTGTTCCCATTTCCAAAAAGTTTGCCTTGGGTATCCTTCCGATAATTCTCGGTTTTTCACTCATCATATAAACGAGTTTTTCCAAATTGATAATTCCTGTTTTTACAAGATGTGTGTATGAAAGTGCAAATGAGGTTTCAAGTCCTGTTATTCCGAAAGGAGCTTTTTCAAGCGGACCTGATTTTTCTTCCGCTGAGTGCGGTGCATGGTCTGTAGATATTACATCTATCGTTCCGTCTGCAATGGCTTCTTTTACTGCTTCAATATCTGCTTGCTGGCAAAGGGGAGGATTCATCATTGCGTAAGAACCTTTTACTTTTATAGCATCTTTTGAAAGAGTAAAATAATGTGGACCTGTTTCCGCTGTTACGGGAATTCCCGCCGCTTTTGCTTCTCTGATTATAGCCAGACTTTCTTTCGTACTGACATGGCAAATATGTATCGGTGCATTTGCTTTTTGTGCCGCTTTTATTTCTCTTGCAACAGCCGTTGACTCCGCTTCATGGGGAATATTAAGTCTGTCTTTTACATATGATTTGTTTTCGCAGTGAGACAGGATCGGCAGACCTAAACTTTCCGCAGTTTTCAGGGCTTTTATGAATAGTTCCGTATCTTCAACGGGCATTCCGTCGTCGGAAAAAGCCGCAGCTCCTGCTTCTTTCAATTTGTAAAAATCTGTAAGCTCTGTTCCTGCAAGTCCCTTTGTTATTGCCGCAACGGGGTAAACATCAGTATTCTTTTCTTTTTCAATAATATATTTAATTATTTCGGGATTGTCGCATGCGGGCTTCGTGTTTGGCATTGCAAAAACAGCTGCAAAACCGCCGTTTCGTGCAGCCAGAGTTCCTGTTTCTATAGTCTCTTTATGAGTCAGTCCGGGATCTCTCAAATGAACATGGAGGTCAACAAAAGAGGAAAGAGCTGTCAACCCCGTACAGTCTATCATTTCAAATTCTTCATTGTTTATGAAAGACTCTGTCACCGTTCCGTCTTTGAGATAAAGATCCGTTACTTTGCCGTTGATTTCAATGTTTTTAAAAATCGTATTCATAATACTTTTTCCTTATTTCAAATTTACCGCGCTGTATTTCGACTTTCTATAATTATTATAACACAAATATTTCTCTGTGTCAACCTTTAATCAAGACTTTCATCTGAAAATTCAGATGTTTTCACTTTAATTTTATTGAAAATTTTTTCACCGAGTATTTTGTGTAGAAAATCTTCATATTCAACAAATGTGATTTCCTTTCCGAAAGTCATCAAAGTCATATCTACTGTATAAACATTTACATAAATATTCGAATCGGAAAATCCGTTTCTCAGATAGAAATTTCTGCGCCTGTTACGTTGTGTCGGATTGTCACAGTTTCTCAGAACAGTCTCTCTTTCAAGAAACAGACATTTATTTCCATAAAGTTTTTTCAGTTCATCAAGCATTTTTGAACCTATACCGGAACCTCTGATTTTAGGGTTTACTGCAAGATAATCTATAAGCGCATATTCTTCATCTTTTAAAATTATTGCCAACCCTGCAAAGTTCCCGTTATCAACTGCTGTGTGGATAACACATTTTCCTTCTTTTCGGAGCTGTTCAATAAAAGTAAAGGTTTTCCGTTCTTCTTTGGGAAAAGCTTCTATATATAAAGCTTTTAGTTCTTTTAAATATTTTTTGTCATTGGTAAGCAATTCCATAATATCAATCCTTTAAGTATTTGCAAATATTATACCACTTTTAAAAGAAAAAGTCAAGTAAAAATAATTCCTCTGCATTTATGCAGAGGACATTTCGATTTTATCGTTTTTTGTAAATAACCAATTCCGGGTTTTCACCGTTTTCTTCATAAGTGCAGATTAAAATGAAGTCCATATTTGCAGCGATACCAAAGCATCTGTTGCCGCCGAATTCACATTCAAGCTGATTTCCCAGGTAGGTCGCATTATCGTCAAGGAATTTTACACTCATACCGTTTGGTAGGAGGTATTTAAGGTTGATATATCCGCCTACAAGTGCGTTAAGTTTTTCGACTTTCGGCATTCCTTCTACATTAAGGGCATTGATCTCATCGATCAGTTTGCGTTTGAACTCTTCAAATTTTTCTGCTCCGTCAAGGTTTTTATATTGTTTCCAATAATTTAGCTTAGGCAGCATTTCTTTCATGTAAGTACGTGCTTGCTCGGATGTGAACGTTTCGGATGCCATGTTTTTTACGCAGACTTCGATCAGATCATCCATATTATGATACATATATTCACCGTCCGCATAGCACCACTTACAATATTCTTCGTTGAAGAAACCGTCACTCTCTTTACTTGTAGTTGAATCATCAAGAGGCATTCCGCAGCATTGGCATATCAGTTTTCTCGGTGACCCAAGAAGTGTGTTGATAGATACGTCGAAGAATTTTGAAAGCAGTTTCAATGTTTCTGTGTTTGGTACGGTTTCTCCGTTTTCCCAACGTGAGACTGCTTGCCTTGTCACGTAAAGCTTTTCCGCCAACTCGTCCTGTGATAATCCTTTTTTAGTTCTAAGTTCAAATATAACGTCTTTTGTTTCCATATATTGTTCACCTCAAAGATATTATATCATATCACACGTGTAAAGTCAAGCAACGCGTTGTTTCTCCTTTATTCTTTACTGATTACTTTTTTCTGCCAGGACCATTGACCGCATTCAGGACATTTCATATATCTTGTTCTTCCCGTATGCATAGCCCAAAGAACGCTGCTGAATGTTGGAATGTATTTGTGGTGGCATTTCGCACATTCATAATATCCCGCAGTCTGTTCGATTCTTAGTGCAAACATGATTCCGATAAGCCCCAAAATGAATCCCGCTGCAATGAGTACGATTCTCAGCCAGTCTTCCATTTGTACAAAAGCTGCTGTAAAAGTGAATCCCAAAAGGATTATCATTGAAAATATACCAATCAGAATTTCCAATGACAGCATAGATCTGTCTGTGTATTCTTTTTGTCTGGCCATTTCCAGAATCAGTTTTTCAGATTTTTCTTTGTAATTATCCATGATAACTACCTCCCCGTTTAATAAGTCGTTTACCGTGATTTCGAGTACATCACACAGCTTAAGCATAATGGAGGAGTCAGGTAGTGATTTTCCCGTTTCCCGCACATAAAGATATTAGTTATATACGAGTGCCTACGCCTACTTGCATAGGCACTCATATCTTTGTTTTTACTCAATTTTGCCGATAAAGCGGTAGTAGATGTCAATGTTTTGGTCTCGCATACCGTCCACGGTGGTAGCTTCGTGAATAACGATCTTTTCAATCAACGTATTCAGAAGCTCCGCTGTCAGTTCGGTGGGGTTAGCGTATTGCTTGATAAGAGAAATCCAAGTTTCCGCATCGACAGTTGTTTGCTTTTCAGATTCAAGCTCGGCAGACAGTCTTTCGATCTTCTCTACAAGCTCCTGCTGCTCGGTCTGATATTTCTGAGACATCATGTTGAAGTTGTATTCCGTGATACGACCGTCCGACCAGTCCTCATACAGCTTCGCAAACTTACGGTCAACCTCTGTTCTGCGCTTCTCGACTCTTGTAAGCTCTGCACTCTGCCTTTTGGCATTGGCGGCAAGCTCGTGTTCGCTGGCTTTCAGTATCCGATGCAGAAGCTCTTTTTCATCCACTTGCGCCTGTCTCGACAAATTCTGTATTCTGGAAAGAACGTAGGTGTAGAGATAGTCATAGCGGATATAGTGTGCGGAACAGACACCTCTGACCTTGCCAAGCTGTCTGTAAGAGGTACAGTTGAAATAGCTGTACGGTTTACTGTTCTGCTTGTTTGTGCCGAAGCTCATTGACCATCCACAATCAGCGCAGCGGACAAGTCCTGCAAATATCTGTGTGGTAGCGTCCTTCTGCTGTCTGCGGCGGCTGGCGATCTGCGTTTGCACCTGTTCAAAGACTTCCCTTGAAATAATGGCTTCGTGGGTGTTCTCCACTCGGAACCATTCTTCCTGCGGCTTGCGTACCTTCTTCTTGTTCTTGTAAGAAATGTTGGTCTGCTTGTTGTGTACGCTGTTGCCGATATAGGTCTCGTCTTTTAGGATGCTCTTGATCTGTGATACCGTCCACGCATAAGACTTTTCAGCAGGTGCGCCCTCGTAGATATGAGCAAATTTCCCATATCGCTGAAAGTTCAGCCATCCGGCAGTAGGAACCTGTTCTTCCACCAAAGTCCTTGTAATCTTGGCAGCACCTGCGCCGTTGACAGCGAGATCAAAGATTTTCTCAATGATCCAGCGTGTCTCAATGTCAATTACAAGTGCGTTCTTGATTTCGGGATGTCGGATATATCCGAGGGGTGCATAGGTGAAGGTGCGTTCTCCTGCGGCATACTTGGCATGAAGTGCGGTCTTGACCTTGCGGCTGGTATCTTTTGCCAGCCATTCGTTGAACAGATTTTTGAAAGGCACGAAATCGGACAAGCCCTTCTTTGTGTCCTCGTTCTCGGATACGGCAATATAGCGTACCTGCTTCTCCGGGAACACATATTCCAGATAGTAGCCGACCATGATATGGTCACGCCCGAAGCGGCTGAGGTCTTTGGTGACAATGCAGTTTACTCGTCCTGCCTCCACTTCCTCCATCATTCGCTTGAAATTCGGTCTTTCAAACGTAGTTCCACTCCATCCGTCATCGACGAACTCGCCAACTACATGAAGCTCCTGTTCCTTTGCGTACTGCTGTAAAATGGTGCGCTGGGTCTCAATGGATACGCTGTCGCCAAAGTTTTCATCGTCACGGCTGAGTCTCATATATAGTGCTGTATTGTACGGTTGTTTCATTAAAAATCCTCCTGTTCGTGAAACAACCCACGCTTACAATACTTCGCTGAGTATATTATACCGTAAGCGTGGGTTTGATTCAATGCGATTCTGTTAACAATTCATCGAAATTTCTGCGGAAACGGTACTTCCTGCGGCAAAGCGGACAACCTTTTCAATCAGAGCGTCCATCGTCTTACCGTTGGGAGAAAAGAACTCCGTTACCTTGGTGCGGGTGTTGCCGCAATAAAAATACTTCGTTCCGTCAGGCTCGGTGACATAGAACGAAGTATTTTCAAGAGTAGGCTCCGGCTCATATTCTCCACGCATCCTGCGCCATTCGTCCTCCTGCTCCTTGGGAGGATAGAACATCGGCTCATAGCAGTCGCAGATGTCGATAAAGGCACAGGCTTCAATGATCTCCCACAAGGAGATGTCATCACGCATCATCATTTTGTTAAGCTGGGTCACGGTATAGGTCTTGTTTTTCTTCATAGGCAAAATATCCTTTCTTATCGGTTAATATCGTGTTTCTGTGTGCTGCGATGGGTGTACGCCTTTATGATCTCCGGCGGGATGCGGTCAAGAATACCCTTGACACGCTCATAATCGTTCAGAAGTCTGGCTTCCTGCAACTTTTTGAGCGTACTCTGCTGTTCGCTCTTTTCCAGAGCAGCGGACAGATCGGCATTTTTCTTCTCCAACGCTTTTTGCTTACCGTCTGCGGTCTTGAAGAACTTTTCGTATTTCTTCATCTGTGTCTCCATAGCGGCAACATCGGGAATATATTTCTCCAAGAACGCAACGACCTGTGCGGACTTATCTTTGAAATTGAACAACGTCACATCGGCAAGCATTTCAAAGAGCTTGTCATGCTGCTTGTTGAGCCTTGCCATTTGCTTGAATACCCTTGTGGGTACATGGTCACGCCCGGTCTCGCTGGCACTTTCGCCACGCTCCAGATCAGGATATTTCTTTACCATGTGTTCCCAATACTTGTCCTGCCACTCCGTCAGCTTCTTCTTGTTCCCCAAAATCTCCTTGGCGCACAGCCTTTTATCCTCGGTCAACGGGACAAAACAAAGGTGCATATGAGGCGATTTCTCGTCTAGGTGCACCACGGCGGATATAATTGTTTCGGGAGCTTGATTCTGCTTGATGAACTCCAACGCTTCATTGAAAAACTCACGGATTTCAGCCCGTTTCTTACCCTTGAAGAACTCCGGCGTAGCGGTAATGAGAGCTTCCACCACACGAACGCTGTCAGAGCGTGTGCGGCATCCGGCTTCTGCAATCTGATGCTCGGATCCTGCCCGGTACTTCCTTTCGGGCTTGATAAGGTGGAAGTTAAGGTGTGTACGGGTAGGGTCAATGTCGGGATTGCTGGCGTACTTCTCCTTGGTGCGCTCGTTATGCGCTTCAATGCCGCTGATCTCCGGTCCCTTATATTTCGCAAATCTCAGAATTGCATACTGCGGTACTGCCATCAGCGATCACCCCTCTTTCTCCATACGATCTCAAAGCCCAGCACATCGGCAAGCTGTACCGCTTCGGTATAGCGGAGCGATTCACGCTGGAGCTTGTTGGACAGATTGGAAACGCTGTCGCTCCATCCGTATTCATCCGATAACAGTTCAACGACCTCCTGCATGGTCATCCCTTGCCGTACAATGTACGACTTGATTTCATTTCTCAGATTGGATTTCATACTGTTTTTACCTCCATAAATTCGTGATATTGATTTTCTGTGCGGTGAACCTCTGTCACCGACAAGTGTTGATTTTGAAGATAGTGTTTTCCTCTCAGATTTCGCTCTGCGTAGTCCTGTTCATAACAGCACCCTATCGGGTTTACTGATTTGTGGGAGAGCAGACGAAAACGGAGGAAACACCACCATTCCGTGAATTTGTTTTACTGTTTCGTAAGTCACCGAATGATGATTTTGATACTTCCTGCGGCATAAATCTTCACGGATTGCACAAGGCTTGATTTTAGTGCCTGTAAAATACCCTCGTTTTCAATGCTCATATAGCGGTGGACTTCAAAACTGCCGTACGTACTGTACAGTACGTACAGCACTTTTTCACTTCGCTCACCATTTCAGAAAAGGCATCTTTGCCAAGACCTCAATGCCAATAAAGCCACGGACACGTTTGCCGTTCACATGGATATTGTTGGTAGCCTCCACATTGTAAAGTCTCTCATTCTGTGCAAGCTCGGAACTGAGCCTGCTTGCCGACATGGATTTTCGTACATTGTCCTCACACCACAGCTTGTATGCTTCATAGAGTGCCTTGGAGCTGGCTTGTTCATCTGCCTTGAAGCGGATATATCCCTCCGATTGCAGAAATTCAATGACATTGTTGCTGCTACGCTTAACGGTCTCCACGTTCTCAATGGCTTGTCCGCTGATAGTGAACTGATAATTGTTTGCAAGCAGTCTGTGTAGCCCCTCCAAGCACCACAGGAAGATGCCCTCCATCTCGGACATGAGCTTTTCCACGAGAAAAGGATCGTCGGTACGGTCAGCGGGTCTGTCCTTGGTTGTCAGCACAATTTGACGGCGAAAGAAACCGTCTGATTGGTCATGCAGGGCGGTCAGCGCACCGTTGCCGAAGCATAAAAAACGAGCGTACAGTTGGCTTTGATAGCTCTGTACGCCCTTGCGTTCCAAATCCATTTTGCACTCGGCTGTAACGATGGATTTGATATAGTTGGTTTTGGGAAGTGCGCTCATATCCATATCATCGTCCACCATCAGCAGCTTGTTTTCCAGATCGGCTCGGCTGAAACGGTTGTTTTCGATTTTCTGAATGCTTGTGGTATTCATGCTGTCACCAAGGATGGAGCGCATCACAAGACCGATACGGCTCTTACCCTCGCCACCCTTGCCGATGAGCATGAGCATCTTCTGACCTTTGGTTGAGGGGATAAGGCAGTACCCCAAATACTCCTGTAAAGTGGGAATATCCTCCGGCACAAGCAGATCGGACAAAAAATGCAGCCATCTTTGCGGCTGCGGTGCGTTCGGATTATACTTGACTTTCATGCGGTTATTGCAGTAGGTCTTGTCCCCGG
>SVMT01000045.1 GCA_015067305.1 Oscillospiraceae bacterium
TTAATATTGCAGTTGAATTGGTTTTCAACATCTTTCACCCTTTGGGCCGCAAGATCTCCAAATTCTGTTCCCGGTATATATCCGAGATTCTCGCCTCTGCCGTCAAAGCGGTTGTCCATTGCTATAATTACGGTCATTCCGTCAAGGTCTATATTTCTTCTGCTTGTGCTCGATATATATTCCGGTACTATCTCAGGCTCCTCTGCAGTACATGAAATACATGTGAAAATCATCATTACACAAATGAATGCTGAAATAATTCTACGCATAATTAGTCTCCTTATGCTTTTTATTTGTATTGATTATCACATTATTGTATAAAATTGTCAATAGCTTTCCTTCAAACTTTAAAAAAAGTTAATAATAGAAAGGTCTGCCATTTTCTGACAGACCTTTAATCTTTTATTCGTGGAAATATTCTTCGTATTGCTTCATGGTAGCATATGCCGATAAGTCGTATTTTTCTGCTGCGGCATAAAGAGATTCTTCTTTTGATTCTACTACTTTGGTTACACCGCTGTCAATTATTTCACTCCAGAATGTGAATCCGTGGAGATGGTCATGATAGAACGCATGGTCATTTTTTGTCATTTCAAGAAGGAAAGCAGCATCACGTTCATCTCTGAAATAGTTGTCGGAAAGATATTCGAGAACATCAGCCTCGGTCTCATATCCTTCAAACGGTTCGTATATTGTATCAAGTACAAGTGCGGAAATTTCAATATCCTTTGCTGTTATCGGAATAGCTATGGTGTACTGTGCGGAAGAGTAGGAGGATTTGAAATCCATCGGACCTTCTGCGCTCGGACCGTAGGGGACGGGAATGATACCGTAGTTGTCCATATGATATGCGATCGCATTGGTGGTGGAAAGAACGTGTCCGGATGCTATGTATACAAGAACCGAACCGCCTGCAAGGAATGTTTCAAGGCTGTAATCTCTGTTGAGATAACTTGCTGTCGCACCGTTAAACCATTCATATGCCTGATGATATGCTTCTATAGCGCTCGGAGTAAAATAACCGAGTTCAAAATCACCGTTTTCATCTATTGTCATAAACTCGTTACCGTTAGCCATCGCAAGGTCACGCAGAAAACCGCCTGTACTTGCTGCCGCGGAATAAACATATTCATTCGCACTGTTGGTGTGTGCATAATTGTAAAGACAATATTCAAAATGCTCCCAGTCCCAAACACCGTTTTCATAGTAGTCTCTCGGGTCGGTTTCAAGAAGCTGTGCAATATAGTTTTCGTTTATAACAAAGATCTCATCAAGGGAGTTCGAAAGTCTCATCGGATGCGCTGCGGGAAGAATACCGAATATCGAACCATCCCACATCGTGGAGATTCTCATGTTCTTGTTGCCCCACTTGGTTTCGTCAAAAACGTCAAGATTTTCAACGGCTGTAAGATCCTGGAATGCGTTTGCTCTCATGTAGTTTATAAGAGAAAATGATCCCTGATTGATAAAGTCATAAATATATGTGCCTGCAATTGCACTGTTATATGCTCGTTCACCCGGGCCGCTTACATAATTGAATTCAATGTTGCAGTTGTACGCTTTTTCAACATCTTTTATTCTCTGCGATGCCAGATCTCCGAATTCCGTGTTGGGAATGTATCCGAGCGTTGAGCCCTCGTTTTCAATTGCCGCATTAGGCTCCATACCCATTATAAGTGTTCTGCCTCCGAGATCGATCGCCTCATCCGAAACTTTTCCGTTATATTCCGGTACGATCTCAGGTGCTTCCGCCGCACAGGAAATACATGTGAAAAGCATTACAGCACAAAGCATTGCTGATAAAATTTTACGCATTTTATTTCTCCTTTGTTTTTTGTTATTATACACCATATTTTCTTCAAAATCAATACTTTTCATTAAAAAATCGGTTTTGACAAAAAAATGGCTTCCGCTCCTTCCCATAAGAAAAAAGAGCTCGCATCACAGTACGAGCCCTTTTCCCTTAATTAACTTTTATTTCGTTTTGCTTTTATGCTTTGAAAGAATTATTCTTCAACAATTTCAAAAGTGTAAGAAGCGGTCTTTGTTTTGTTCTTGTTATGCTGATATTTAATATCAACTTTATTGCCGGATGCAACAGTTATACTTGAATCTGCACCAAATGCTGCTACAGCTTCTGTTGTAAATCCGGGATTTTCAACCCAAATAAATGCGGGAACCTTGCCTTCAGCGGGAACATACACTGCAAGACAATCTACTGCTACAACTTTTGTGTTTTCAGCTTTTGCTTCTACACCGTTGATGTAAACTTTTTTGGTTTTGATAGGTGTAGGTGCTTCAACAACAAATTCGTCAGCAACAGGTTCGTTAACAGTGGGTTCTTCAACAACGGATTCGTCAACAACATATTCGTCAGCAACGGGTTCTTCGCCTACGATTTCAAAAGAACCGTTGAATCTATAGGTTGCAAACTTGTTCTTTTTGAATTCGAGGGTATGATCGCCTGCACCGAATGCAATAGCGTTATAGCCCTTGTAAGAGGGGTTGTTTGCTTTAAGACAAGCAATTGTTGCATCAACGATATCTTCGTCAACTTCTTCAGAGAACCAGAACATACCGGAAGTGGACTGCTTAATGAATACTGCGGAGATCTTGCCTGCTTCGGTCGGGATTTCGAAAGAAGTTTCGTTGCCGATGTCATATTTCTTAAGGAATTCAACTTCGCCGGTAGCTTTGTCGATCAACATAAAGCTGATGTTGGAAGCCTTGCCGGAATCCCATTCAACGGTATAGATTTCTTTTACAGCATTAACATCAGGAACTTCGATGGGGTTGCCCTTGGTTGTGCCGTTTTCATCGGTGTATTTAAGATCGGTATTACCGTTTGCAGGGTAATCTCTGTTGTACTGGAAGCCGTTTTCGGCTGTATCAACGGTTACTTCATACTTCAAGGAGTAGTTGTCGGAACGGAGCATAGCGCCGTCTTTAACGTACCATGTAAGCTTGTAAATGTCGCCGCTGGTGTTGCCGATTACGTCAACGCCGCCATCTGCATAGTTTGCAGAATCAACGAGTTCTACAACAACAGGAACTTCCTGTGCAGTAGGTCTGTTTTCTGTAAGCCAGCCTTCAGCAGCAGACCAGATGGTTTCGCCTGTAATGTTGTCAACGATCTTGAGAGTAGAGTCATCAAGATTTACCCATTTAGACATATAGTCGGTTACAACTACATCGTTAAAGGGAGTCTTTGCAAGTTCGGTCAAAGCGCCGGAGAGTGCGTCGCAGAGACCTGCGATACCGTTAGACTGAACGAAAGTGGATTTTTCGCTTGTGATACCGGTATCCATCCAAGAGGTGTAACTGTCATAGTCAACAACGTACATTGCTTCAACTTCGTCCATTGCAGCGAGTGCGTCTGCTGCAGCAGGTGTACGGGTCCATCTGTCGCCGTAAGTTACATATGCACTCTTATATGTTGTGTAATAGAAGAGATCCTGGATGTAGGTGCCGTTTTCTTTGTCGTATTTAACAAATGCGCGTTCAGCATCGGAAACAGGATATTCAACGCCGCGAGTAAGTCCGGAGTATGCGTAAACATCAGTCCAGAGCTGTTCTGCGAATGCAAAGAATTCTTCTTCTGTTACTTCGCCGCCAAATGCACGAGCGAGAATATCTTCTCTGGTTGCATCGTCAAAACGATCACCGAATACGGTTGTGAAAGCTGCAGGGAGATTTTCGCCATTCGCTACAGAACCTTCAAATGCAGCCTGTGCTACGGTGAGAGAACCGAACTGGGTTGACCATTCTTTCCAGTTTGCATCAAATGCTCTGGGTGTTTCGTCGGTGTTTACATTACCGTCGGAAATGAAGATAACATGAACATCTTTAAGGGTTTCATCGTGATTTGCAATGTATTCGGCAACGCCTGTAAAGCCTGCTTCGCAGTTGGTGGAAGAACGACCGTAAAGGAGGTTGCCGGGAAGTTCGCCGAGAGCTGCTGCTAATTCATTTGCGTCTTTAACATGAACGAGAACTTCGTTATCGCCCATACCAAATGCCATAAGGGTAAGCTGGGTGTTGCCGCTGCCATTGAGAACGGTTGCACCAATGGTATTGATGGCTTCTTTCATTGCAGGCCATTCATTATCCATGGAGTAAGAACCGTCAACCATAAGAATTACTTCGTCATGGGAGTTGTCTATGTCACCTTTACCGGGAACGGAGATTTCGATTTCGTAACGTTCGCCTTCGATCTTTTCAGATGTCTTGGTGCCGATTTCGTCATCTTCAGATTCACCGGGCTGGGTTGAAGGATTTTCGGGTTCGATAACATCTTCGTTATCGCCGCCTTCGGTAATGACATCGTCATTGATATTAACGTCGTTGTTGTCGTCGCCGGTGTTGTCGTCGGTATCGGTGATTACGTCATCGTTGGTATTATCGTCTTTGTTGCCATCACCGGTGGTGTTATCTTCGGGTTCAAATTCAACAGAACCGTTGGAAGAACCGCCGAAAGTGAAAGTATAGGTAATGATCTTACCGTTCTTGAATTCATAGCTGTGATCGCCTTCGCCGAATGCTACAGTGGAGTAACCTTTGTAAGAAGGATTCTTTTCATCAACAAGATCGATAGTTTTATTGACGATATCTTCGCTAACTTCTTCAGAGAACCAGAACATACCCTGCTCGTTACCCTGCTTCATGAATATAGCGGAAATTTTGCCTTCTTCTGCGGGGATTTCAGCGCTGTTACCGTCAAATTCTTCAGCATCTTTCTTGTAAAGCCATTCGATTTCGCCGGTTTCTTTGTCGATCAACATAAAGCTGATGTTGGAAACTTCACCGGGATTCCATTCAACATGAGGAGGAATGTTTTCTACAAGAAGAGTTTTTGAATCGCTCCAATGACGGGTATATTTACCATTGATACTGTCTTCTACATTGAACACAATAGACATGGATTTTGCTACGTCAACAGATTTTGTACCTTCAGCCATGGTAACCATGGTCTGAGAAGCGTTTGTACCGCCCTGAGAGGTAAAGATGTATGCGCCCTTTTCAAGATACTGTTCACCAGTGATCTTAAGAGAGAATTCGAAAGGTACGCCTGCGGTAAGAGTAATACCGGAAATAGTGTAGTAACCGTTTTCTGCTACAGCAGCATTTTCGCCGGTTAAGGGGAGCTCTATTGTTCCGCCATTGTATGTAAGAACAACTTTGAGGTTGTCGTTTGCGTTACGTTCGCCTTCGATAGTGAACTTAAGTTCAGCAGCGTAAGTGTTTTCACTTGTTTTATCGCCGATTGTAAGTGTCATATTTTCAGCGAAAGTATTATCATTGATGATGACAGAGGTTGTCAGGGGAGCGTTGAGGCTCATAAGATACTGATAAAGAGCCTTTGTTCTTGCAGCGCCTTCGGGGTCGTTTTTACCGTTAAGGCTGTCGCTGAGCTGAGAGCTTGCAGCGTACATATCACCAACGATGGCACGATCTGTACCGTCCAGAGTGGCGTTGGAACCGTTTGCCCAAGACCAAATAGCTGCCTGCATAGCATCAAGAGCTTCGCCTTCGGTCATCTGATCGATAATTTCATTAGTCAAAACAACGTGTTCTGTAGGAAGGCTCCAGTAAACGTAATTGCCGTGATGATATTCGCCTTCCTGAAGTTCGTAGCCGTCGGTAAACTTCTTGCGGTTGACAAGGGTAACATCCTGTTCAACATCAACACTGTTAGATGCAACAGCGGCTTTAAGGGCTTCCTTAAGGCTTGCAAGGCTGCCAACACCGTTTTCGGTACCCCAGTAGCCGTTCATAACGATGTTGCGGACATGATTTTCAGCTTCTTCGGAAGCATAATAATCGTTGTCTTCAAGGTTTGCCATTGCGTACCAAGTGCTGGATTCAGCGCCGGTTTCAAGGTCGATACAGTAGCCGTACATAGTTTCGCCCTTTTCGTTCATAAGCAGGAACTGCTGAGGACGAGTACCGGTAGCGTAATGGAACGGACCTTCGGGGTTTGTAACGAGTTCCCCATTGTAATACAAAGGTGTGCCGGAACTTACATGCTGCAGTTCCTTGATGATGTAGTTGCCGTCAGCATCTTTAAGTGCATTGCCAAGTTCATCACGTTCGTAAATAACTTTTACATGACTTACATAGTGACCGCTGTAGTCGCCATGACCTACATACTTCCAAGGATAACCTTCGGGAGCATCGGTAACTGTAAAGGAAGCGGGATCGTGGAAGTGACCGTTGTCAGTGTAAAGTTCGAGAGCCTTTTTCTTTGCAGTCTGATCAGCGGTGTCATTACGATCAAACTTCAAAGCAGGCTGAATACCTGTGATGTTTTCGAGTGCGTTGTGATTAATTGTTGTTTCTACTTCTGTTACGGATGTTGTTACTTCACGAGAAGCATCAACAACAACATCTGTGTAGTCATAAACGGTTTCGCCTGCTACGGGCATTTCACCGATTACAACATTGATTGTTTCAGAGTTGGTAACAGTGTTTTCTTCGTTGGGATTCAAAGCTATGGTTATTTCAAGATTGGGAGCCTGTGTAATATAAAGTTTAGCGAGGTCTTCAGCAGTAAGGTCTTTGCTGTAAGACGTTACCATTTCATTAGCAGTAGCTGCATCTTTAATGGAAGCATAGTTGGATTCTTCAACCTTAACCATACCATCAGATGTAACTTCAAATCTGATAGGTTCTTCGGGGAGAGTATAGCCGTAAGGAGCTTTGATTTCTTTTAATTCATAGGTACCGGGAAGGATGTTTTCGATGGAAAGTTCACCGTTTTCATTAACACCATAAGTACCGACAGCGATCATACCGGACTCGCTCTGTACGTAAAGCTCGAATGTAACACCTTTTACGTCTTTGCCGTAGGTGTTGATCTTTTTAAGGCTAACGTCGCCGGTTATGGGGTCAACCACAACAGCAACATTCGCTTCTGCATAAACGGGGGTTTCGCCTTCTGCAACGCCAACGAGGTTCTGAGAAACTTCTCTGGAAGTAGCAATGCCGTCACCGTTTACATCCTGAGGCTTGGGAGAGTAGAAATATACGCCTTTATCAAGCTTCTGAGTACCGGAAACAACAGCTTTGATAACTTCATTAGCTTTTGCTTCAACGATTATTGTGTAAACATCGCTTGCGTCCATTGTCATTACCGCATTTTCAGCTACAGCGTCATTTACATAAAGCTGGATGGAAACGTTTTCAGTAAGAGGACGGTTTACCTGCATCTGAAGCATTACTTTATATACGCCGTCTTTTTCAACAACGGGGATAGTATCGATTATCTCAAGCTTGGAGATAACGATCTGATCGTCTTCAGCTTCAACGCCGGAGAGGTTTAGATAGAAAGCTTTTAATGCGTCGATTCTGGCACCAACACCTTCGGGAGTAGAATATTTTCTGGAAGTGGTGCTGTCGGCAAAGTTTGTGATTTCAGCAGAGAAATCATGGAGGTATCCGCCCCATGTGTTCTTCTGAGCGGTTGTGGCTGTTTTGTTGTAGTCATATGAATCGCCGTTGCCTGCATTTGCGATAGACCAAACCGCAGCCTGAGTAGCTGTGATAAGTTCGGAACGGTCGAGTTCGTCAGCCTGTTCAAATCCTGCTGCTTTAAGAGCTGCTTTTGCTTCCTCCACAGAAAGGAAGGGGTAAGCGTTTGTCAGAATAGCTCTGATTTTCTTTGCATTTTCCTCGGAGAAGTATTCGCTGTCTTCGAGGTTGATTCGTCTGTAGTAATCGCCTGCTTCGGAACCGGTTTCGGCGTCACAGCAATAAACGATATCATAGTTGCTCTTGCCGTATTCGTAGATACCGCTGGGAGTCCATGTTCCGTTGGTGTCAACGGTATCAATAAGAGCAAGCACATGTACCGCACCGCCGCCGGTTACTTCTTTTTTAACGGTGTGATTACTTGTTTCGTAATAGTAGAAGGTGGGGATATCTCCGAACAGCATGTAAGTGTAGCCGTCGGTTCCTGCCTCTACATTGAGGTTTACGTTGTCTCCGAGCCAAACTGTCGCAGGTGTGGTTGCTTCGGTTTCAGCAAATGCCGGAACAGAAAACAACGAAATGCACATGACGACAGTCAAAAAAGCGGAGACGATTCTTTTGAATTTGTTTGCCATTTTTCCTAATCCTTTCATTAAAAAAAAGATTTGGATTGTTGGCGGCTTGGCGACCGTAGTGTTAAAACACCGTAGGCCCATAGCTTTGCGTCATCCTCTTTCGAGGATTTTGCCTTTATCAGTTCTCCTTAAAATTTAAAAGAGTTTCATGCGTCTGTGACCGCACTTCTCTCTTTTATGTGTCTATTATAGCATATCTCGGTCACAAAAATAGTCACATTTGCACCATTTCACTTCGAAATTTTTTTATTTTCATGTCAGTTTAAGGCTTTTTTGTGAACTTGTAAAAAGGATCCACATCACAGTGTGGATCCTTTTCAGATAGAATTATTTATTTTTATTCTTCTTGTTTTTGTTATTGCCGTTGTTTTTATTATTCTTGCCGGTTTCTTCGACAACAGTTTCTTCTTCTTCAACAACGGTTTCGTTTTCTGTATAAACTACATCACCGTCGAAAGAGTAAGTGGCAAATTTGTTCTTTTTGAATTCAAGGGTGTGATTGCCTGCACCGAACGCGATAGCGTTGTGACCCTTGTAGGAGGGGTTGTGTGCTTTGAGGCAAGCGATTGTTGCATTCTGAATTTCTTCGTCAACTTCTTCAGAGAACCAGAACATACCGGAGGTTGCCTGTTTCATAAACATAGCAGAAACGTAACCTTCCATGGAAATGATAGGAGCAGAGGTTGCGCCTTCATTAACATCAATCTTCTTCATGAACTTAACTTCGCCGGTTTCTTTGTTTATGAACATGTAGCTGATGTTGGAAACTTCGCCGGATTTGAAGCTTACGTTTTCAAAGCTTATATCGGCTTCTGCACGAATAGGAGTTTCACCATTCGCTACACCAACAAGGTTCTGAGAAACTTCTCTGGAAGTTGCAATGCCGTCCCCATCAACGTCAACAGGCTTGGGAACGTAGAAATATACACCTTTTTCCAGATTCTGAGTACCGGAAACAACAACTTTAACAGTAGAATTTGCTTTTGCATTCAAAGTTAATGTATAGTTTGTAGCTTTGCCTACTCTTATAGCATTACCGATCTGCTTACCATCAATGTACGCTGCAAGTACGATGTTGTCGTTCTCATCTGCACCATGATTAAGTTCTACGTTCACTGCAACGGTGTATAAATCATTGGAGGTAGCCTCAACGGGTTTCGCAAAAGAAATATTAGAGATAACAATCTGATTATCTTTTGCTTCAACACCGGGAAGAGCTAAAAGGAATGCTTTAAGAGTATTGATTCTCTCTTTAGCTCCTGTGGAAGTTGTATAACCGCCGCCTGTAAGAGTATTTTCAACTTCGTTCATGTATCCGCCCCAACCGAGTTTCTGATTGAGTTTTGCTGTCTTAAGGTAATCGTATTTGTCACCGCTGTCTTTGTTTGCGATAGACCATATAGCTCCCTGTACAGCAGAGATGATTTCGGAGGTATCAAGTTCATTTGCAGGTTTAAAGCCATTTGCGGCAAGGAAATCTTTCATTTCTTTAACAGAAATAAAGGGGTATGCATTTGTAAGGATAGCACGAATCTTTTTAGCCTGTTCTTCTGTGTAGTATTCGCTGTCTTCGAGGTTGATTCGTTTGTAGTAAACACCTGCTTCGGAAGGTGTTTTTGCATCACAGCAATAAACTACATCATAGTTGCTTTTTCCGAGAATATAAGGTCCATTAGGATTCCAGTTTCCGCGGACTTTTGCTGTGTTAACTACAGGTATGAGATGTACAGCACCGCCACCGGTCTTCTGTACAACGTGGTTACTTGTTTCGTAGTAATAAAAGTTGGTTTGCAGACTGCCGTTATCCTTATCAGCAACAATCATAAAGTTGTATTCGTTGTCGCTCGGAGTAACGTTAACAACCATATTATTAGCTCGCCAGGTTGTTCCCGATTCTGCAAATAGCGGTGTTGCAAAAGTTGATACTACAACCAATGCGAGCATTGCAGTTAGCATTCTCTTAAATTTGTTTGCCATTTTTCCTAATCCTTTCATTATAAAAAAGATTTGGATTGTTGGCGGCTTGGCGACCGTAGTGTAAAACACCTTAGGCCCATAGCTTTGCGTCATCCTCTTTCGAGGATTTTGCCTTTGTCAGTTCTCCTTAATATTTAAAAGAGTTTCATGCGTCTGTGACCGCACTTTTCTCTTTATGGGACTATTATAACATATCACGGTCACATGAAGGGTTACATTTGACGATTTTTTTATAATAAAAAACTTTAAATGTAAAACGCATTCGGGTTTTTTACATCCGAATGCGAAGAAAGGTTAATTTTTATGTTTTTTAATTGCGAGGAAGATCGCATATATTATAATTGTAAGAACAATACCGCTCATGCCGCCTGAAAAATCGATAACAATATCTGAGACGAGGCTTGTTCTTCCTGTGAAAGATTGAACGAATTCGTCGGCGACGGCTGCGGCGAGTGTAAAAAACATAGGCATAAACAGCCAAGGCGAGAATACTTTTTTACCAAAAAGAAAAGATATAACTGTAAGGCTTGCGCCGAGGATGAAAAATTCCATGAAATGAGCTGTTTTGCGAACGATATATTGTATCTCATATGTTGCCATGTGACCGTCGGGGTCAATTATTGGGCGGATGATCTCAACAATCACGCCGCTTTTCTGATTTGAGTCTTCTCCCGATAGCATCGAGTTTGAAAATATAAAGACGGCGGTCGATGCGAGAACGAGAAAGATCGTTGTTATGTAAAGGATTTTTTTTACCATGAAAACGGAGCCTTTCGTAAAAATAAAGCATCAGTTCTAATATTATACCATATAATATATGATTAAGTCAATGAGGATAATGTTAGTATTTTTATTTTTTAATTGCGACAGAATTGTAAAAATTGCAATACTTGACTGATGGATATTGAAAAAAACATTTTTCTGTGATACAATAGTAAAACAACAACCAACACAAACATATAACAGACAGGAGACAACCAATGAGAAAAAGAAGCTATGTAAAAGCGTCTTCCCGTTCGTCTTCGTACTACCGTGAAAGAGAGCGCCGCAGTAATAAAGCGGCAACGGTCATTCTTTTGTTTATCGCCCTTATAGCGATAATCACCACCGTTTTCATGTTTTTCCGCTATCAGGAGACAAGTAATCTTCGTGAAGATACAGCGGCTAAACTGGCAGGTATGAAAATTGATACGGAAAGCTTAAATGAAGAACGTAAGGCAAAAAATGCCGAGCTTGAGAACCTTTCTTCCGAGATCGAAAAACTGAGGATCGAATACGATTCTCTGTCAGAATAGGGGAGGTGCAGTTGTGAGATTTTTGAGCCTTTTGGTAACATTTTCCGCAATAATCATATCTATCTTTCTCGGCTTTGCAACGTATAACGATTCGAAAGATATTGAGCGTTACGAACAGGAGATAGATATATATCTTCAACAGCAGCAAACATATCAGGCAGAGATAGATGTTCTTTCACCGCAGATAGAAGCTGCGATTGCCGAAAAAACAGAGCTGCAGGAAGACATTGCCGCTATAAAGAAAAAGATCATATACAAAACAAAGCCCACCGCATTTCTTACTTTTGATGACGGTACATCGTATAACACGCTCAAGATCCTTGATATTCTCAAGGAAAACAACATCAAAGCAACGTTTTTTGTTGTCGGTACTCAGATCGAAAACGGCGGTTCCGCAAGCAGAGAAGCTATTCAGAGAATCGTTGCGGAAGGTCATGTGCTTGCAATTCATGCATATGAACACGAATACAGTAAGATCTATGCATCGGCTGAAGCATATTTCGAGGATTTCAACAAAATAGCCACCATGCTTTATGATATGACGGGTTATAAGCCCAATATCGTACGTTTCCCCAGCGGTACTGCTTCTGCACGTTCGTTCTGCGGAAAGTACGGTGGAAGCACGGATATATATTATGATATCATCAGCAAACTTTACGCTGACGGATATACTGTAATCGACTGGAATGTCGATACTGTTGACTATACAAAATCCACAGGCGTTGACAAGATCGTTGAAAATGCTGTTTCCGGTGCAAAAACACGCTTGAGCCGTGAATATAAAGCGGCTGTAATCCTTATGCATGATACTGCTGATACAGTGGCTGCACTTCAACGAGTAATTGACGGTGTTGAGGATCTTGGAATGGACTTCGAGGTTCTTGTTCAGGGCGGATATATAACACGTCAGATCGCAGAAACAGAAAAACCGTAAACAAGGGGAAAATAAAGTGAAAATAGTAATCAAAGTCGGATCTTCGACTCTCACTCATACCAGCGGAAAACTCGATTTCCGTATGATAGACAGATTGGTTCGTGTAATTGCCGATATAAAAAATGAAGGGCATCAGGTCGTTTTGGTATCTTCCGGTGCTCAGGTTGCGGGTATGTCCCGTCTTCGTCTCGAAAAGAAACCCGATGATATAACAAAAAAACAGGCGCTTGCCGCTGTAGGTCAATGTGAGCTTATGGCTATATATGACCGTTTCTTTTCCGATTATGGGTATAACGTCGGTCAGATCCTTCTTAATAAGCAGGTCATTGATATTCCTGCGCTCAAAGAAAATGTAACTAACACATTCAATGCTCTTCTTGAATATGACTGCGTTCCGATCGTTAACGAAAACGACAGCGTGGAAGTCGAAGAGATCAAAATAGGTGAAAACGATACGCTTTCTGCTCTTGTTGCAACATTTATCGGAGCAGATAAGCTTATCATGCTTACCGATGTTGACGCATTCTATGACGGCGCTCCCGACGACGAAGCTTCTCGCCCCATTCCTGTTATAGATGTTATAGATGACAGGATCAGACAGCTTGCAGGCGGTGCAGGTTCCGATAAAGGAACAGGCGGTATGTTCACAAAGGTCTCCGCTGCCGAAATTGCGACAGATGCCGGTATTGATGTACATATCGTTTACGGCAAAAAGCCCGACCTTATTTATGATGTACTTGACGGTAAGCGCGCAGGTACCGTGTTTAAAAAGAAAAAACAGGAGGATAAGTAAAATGACTCTTGACGAAATCGGTGCAAAAGCAAAAAAAGCCTCATATTCCCTTTCCTGTATGGGCTCCGCAAAAAAGAATGAAGCACTTTTGGCTATGGCAAATGCCATAAGAGAAAACTGTTCATATATTATCGAAAAGAATAACGAAGATATTGAAAATGCCAGAGGAAAGATAAAAGACAGCCTTATCGATCGCCTTTCTCTTGATGAAAAACGTGTGAATTCCATGGCTGACGGTATTGAGGACGTTATCTCTCTTCCCGATCCGATTGGTGTCGGTCTTGGTTCGTCCGTTCGTCCCAATGGCTTGAAAATTGAAAAGGTGAGAGTTCCGCTCGGTGTTATCGCTATAATTTACGAGGCTCGTCCCAACGTTACTGCCGATGCTGCCGCTTTAACTCTCAAATCGGGTAATGCGGTTATTTTAAGAGGCGGTAAAGAGGCTATTAATTCTAATATGGCGATCGTTTCTGTCATGCGTGGCGCTCTCGAAAAATGCGGCGTTGACCCGAATGCCGTTCAACTTATCGAAGACACATCCCGTGAAACCGCAAACGCACTCATGCGCCTTAATAAATATGTAGACGTCCTTATTCCCAGAGGCGGCACCGGTCTTATTAAATCTGTCGTTGAAAATTCTACCGTTCCCGTTATCGAAACAGGTACAGGCAATTGCCACGTTTATGTTGACAGCCTTTGCGATCTCGATATGGCTGCAAATATCGTCTTTAATGCTAAAACATCCCGTCCCTCTGTTTGCAATGCCGAAGAAAGCCTTCTCGTTCATAAAGATATAGCAGAGATTTTCCTGCCGTATGTAAAAGAACGCCTTGATGCGAAAAATGTTGAAATCAGAGGTTGCGAACGTACAGCACAGATAATTCCCTGCACTCCTGCTACCGAAGAGGATTTTTACACGGAATTTCTTGATTATATCATCTCCGTCAAAGTCGTCGATTCTCTTGATGACGCTATCGAGCACATCAATCTTCACGGCACGAAGCACAGTGAATGTATCGTAACTTCAAGCTACGAAAATTCACGCGAATTTCTCTCCCGCGTCGATGCCGCAGCTGTTTATGTCAACGCTTCAACACGTTTTACCGACGGCGGCGAGTTCGGTCTCGGTGCGGAAATAGGAATTTCCACACAAAAACTTCATGCCCGCGGCCCCATGGGCTTAAACGAGCTTACAACAGTTAAATTCTGCGTCTACGGTGACGGTCAGATAAGATAAAACATTATTTTTAACACGGTTCGATTTTTTCGGACCGTGAAATTTTTTGTCTGATCTTCCTATTGACAAATGTATGTATTTGTGTTATAATAAAAGAAAAGGGCGTGATCGCATAGAGTTTCTGAAAAAGATAATTTCTTTTCAGAGGGGCTTTATGCGTTTTTTTATTTAACAAGCAGGAGGTTTAATTATGTTAACATTTATTCAAAACATCTGGTCTAACCTAAAAAAGGAGCCTATTGTAACACTATTATT
>SVMT01000063.1 GCA_015067305.1 Oscillospiraceae bacterium
TTTAGGGGTATGGGCTTTGCCCGAAGTCTTTGTAATACAAAGACGAAACTGGCGATAAAACAGAAAGATATAAATTTTGCAATATAGATGGGAGGTTCTTTATATATGTTGGAATATAGAATCACCAAATACGATCCTGCTAATCGTGTTGCTGAACGGTATGTAGTAGATGATTGGACGAGTTTTAGTGACATTGGAAAGCGTTTTAATAATGTTGAACTCACCTATGAAAAATATTTGAAGACAGAAACGGCATACATTGATTGTTGCATAGACTTGCTATCAAAAGTACAGATTCCGGTACTCTCTGTAGAGCAAGCAGAGTCCTATTCAGATGCTATAAACATTCCATCAAAAATCTCAAGCATTATTGAATTACGTAAATTTATGACAGCCTGTCTTCGAGAGCAATGCTGGTTTAAATTAACAAACGAAAAGTTTTTTATCCACTTTGGTTACGATTACTATATGTATGTTGGCACAGAGCTTCCTTCTGATGTAGTTGAACAAACCGCAATCAAATACGGTCTTTTCGGCGAACTGTTCCCCAGTCCATATAACACCGTAGAATAACTATCAAATCTTATGGGAATGAGAAATTTTTAATTTACAAATCTAAAATGCAAACCCCGACAGACCTAAAATATAATGTGCCCCCTGTCAAGTAGACAGTCTAAAAAACAAAAGAATTTACAAAATGAATAGATTCTTTCATCTCCCCCTGCTGCGCAGCAGGGGGAGATTTTCGTCACGCGGCGGTGGCGAAGTAATACTCGCATGGTGTCATGCAATTCAGACGCTTTTGGTAACGACGAGTATTGTAAAAATGAATATAATTTTCAATAGCGGAAACCAGTTCCTCGCGGTTCGTGAATTTTTTAAGATAGTACATCTCGGACTTCAAGATGCCCCACCAACCCTCCATCGGAGCGTTATCAAGGCACCTGCCGACACGCGACATACTTTGAGTCATACCGGCTCTAACGAGTTTTTGATGAAATGCCTTGTTGGTATATTGATATCCTCTATCACTATGGAATATAGGTTTTGCATTGGGATAAAGACTTGTTGCTTCATCAAAAGTTGCAAAGACCAATTCATTATTGTTGCTATCACCTATTTTGTATGCGATAATTCGCCGATCATAAAGATCAAGTATTGCAGAAAGATATAACTTCTTCGTTTCAGTACCAATATAATACTTAAATTCTGTAACATCAGTAAGCCATTTTTCAAACGGAAGGGTTGCTTTGAAATCTCTTTTCAGAACATTTTCCGCAGTAATTTCAGGCGTAGATTTCACATAATCCGGGCGTTTCTTTCGGATGATGGATTTCAGACCAAGGATTCGCATAATCCGGCGAATTCGCTTTACGTTAACACTGAGAGGAAGCTCGTCACTCTTTTCCCGGTTAATGACGATACTCATCTGTCTGTATCCGAGAACTCCATTGCTTTTCTCGTAGAAATCTTTTATATACTCTGTAATTTGAATATTTAGAAGTTCACTTTTGCTTTGCTTTCTCTTTTTCCACTTGTAATAGGAGGATCGATTCAGCTTCAATGCAACACATATTTCTTTGATGGAATAACCCATATGGGTATTCAAAAATTCAATCGCTATGTAGATATGTTCTTGACGCACCCCTGTCAGCGACCACCACCTTTCAGTTCCTGTAGTTTTTTTATGAAAGCATTTTCAATTTCCAACTGTCTATTCTTAGCTTCCAGTATCTTCATTTCTGCTTTGAGTTTTTCAACCTCGCTCATTTCCTCGTCAGGCTTGGTTCTGCCTCTCTTGTCCTTGAGATTGTCTACTCCGCCTTCTTCGTACTTGCGTACCCATACGTAGACCTGCTGGTATGATACATTGTAGGTTTCTATTGTTAATCTATAATCTTTATTGTGTTCAATGCAGAAGGCTACGATTTCTGCGCGTTCTTCTTGGGTAGTCTTTCTTCCTTTGGTCATATAGATTTCTCCTTTGGCGCGACTGCGCTCCTTAAATTCTTTATGACCATTATACCACAAAACCCAATCTCTGAGGATATCGTGATGAGAAATTCCAAACTTTCGGCTTATATCGCGATAACTTCCTTCTCCACCGATATATGCTTTTACTGCTTTTAATTTTAGTTCTACAGGGTACTTCTTCAACTTTTGCATAAAAATATTCCCCTTAAAGTAGTCTTGAATACTTTTTTGTTTTTCAAGTGTCTACTCTAAGGGGATTATATCAAAAATCCGTCGGGGTTAATCTCTTTCTTCTACGTTACAAATATGCCTTTTTGGACCGTCGAGGACGCCGGTCCCTACAAGGAGAAATCAAACTTCCTTACGAGAACCAGCCTTTCACACACTTTTTAAGATCATATCTGTCTTCTGCCGTCAAGCGCACGCATCAGCGTCATTTCATCCGCATATTCAAGATCCGCACCGACGGGCACACCGTAAGCAAGGCGAGTTACCTTTATACCAAGGGGAGCCACCAGCTTCGATATGTACATTGCCGTCGTTTCGCCCTCAATATTCGGGTTTGTGGCAATAATAAGCTCGCGCACGTCTCCGCTATTTATTCGCGAAAGAAGCTCCTTGATGCGAAGCTGCTCCGGGCCCACGTTATTCAT